>CALAGF010000349.1 GCA_937892345.1 uncultured Rhodocyclaceae bacterium
TCGGAGTCGGAGTCGGAGTCGGAGTCGGAGTCGGAGTCGGAGTCGGAGTCGGAGTTACCGCCAGAGCGACCTCAGCGTGAGGGTCTGTTGTGGGTGGCGGGGTAAATGTTACGGTGACCGTTACGCTGGCCGGTGCGGTGACGGTGGAGTTCATGGGGTATTTGTGCCTCGTTCGGGGTTAGTGGTGTCGCGGGCGGTGATCGAAACAAAATTCATCGAACCGCCACCCAGCGCGGCATAGAGACTGATGCGACTTGACAGCAGGGCGCGGCGCGTTTGCACTAATTGCTGTTCGGCCGCGAGCAGGTCGCGTTGAGCATCGAGCACTTCGAAATAAGGTGCACTGCCGTTGTCGTAGCGCAATCTGGCCAGATGCTCCCGATCGGCCTGGGCGGCGAGTGTCGCTTGCTGGATACCGACCTGCTCGGCCAACCAACGACGCGCCGACAAGGCATCCGATACCTCACGGAAGGCCGTTTGCACGGTCTTTTCGTAATTCACGACCGCCAATTCGCGGCGTACCTCGGCGAGATCGAGACTGGCGCGATTCCGTCCGGCGTCGAAAATCGGCAGCGAAAGGCTGGGCAGAAAACTCCAGGCCCGACTGCCCGAGTCGAACAGGCCGCTGATCTCGGCGCTGGCCGTGCCAAAAGAACCTGTCAGGGTAATTCGCGGGAAAAAAGCAGCGCGGGCGGCACCGATATTGGCATGGGCGGCACGCAACTGATGCTCGGCGGCAACAATGTCGGGGCGTTGCAGCAACAGGTCCGCAGGAAGGCCGACGCGCAGATCAGGCAAAACGAGCCTATCGTCAACCGGCACATCCCCCGGCAACAGAGAAAGCGGCGACCCGACCAGCAGTGTCAGGGCATGCGCCTGGGCCGCACGCGCCTGTTCAAGTTGTGCTGCGAGCGCCTGCGCCTGGTGCAGCAGGGTTTCCACCTGCACCAGATCCATCCGGGCGATTGCGCCGACTTCATAACGCCGAGTAAAAATGCGGAACGACTCTTCCCGGCTGACAATGGTCCGACGAGCCAGCATGCTGCGCTCATCCAGTTCGCGCAGCGTCAGATAAGCGTCGGCGACCTCGGCGATCAGGCCTATCGTAGCTGCCCGGCGCGCTTCGTCGGTGGCCAGATAGTTCTCCAGTGCCGCGTCCTTGAGATTGCGCACCCGCCCCCAGAAGTCCAACTCCCAGGCGGCGAGACCCAAGCTAACCTGATACTGGCTGCTGATTCCCGAACGTCCGGTAATACTGAGATCGGCCGGAGTGCGCGCCCGACTGCCATCGACGCCAGCGGCAATGGTTGGAAACTGATTGGCCCGCTGGATCCCATACGTCGCACGCGCTTCTTCGACACGCAGTACCGCACCACGCAGATCGCGACTGTTCTCCAGCGCCAGGGCAATCAAGGTCTGTAGATATGGATCGACAAAATATTCGTGCCAGCTCATTTCAGCGGCAGTCGGCCCCCCGTAGCTTGCCCCGGCCAGCGTTCCCGTGTCGGCAGGATAGGCCGATGAGACTGGCAGTGACGGGGTCTGATGATGGGGGGCTAGAGAACAGCCGCTCACTGCGAAAACACCGAGCAGTACGTATGCGGCGACCATGCCGCGCCGCCGTTCATCCAGCCCTATTCGGCGATCGGAGTCTGTTCGCCTGATGGACACGCTCATTGTTTTTCTCCTTGGAAATCTCTGGGGGTAACTACACAACATGCCTCGCGCGTCTCAAGGAAAAACGTAGCTAGCTCGCAGCTGTAGATAGTTTTGGCCAGAGTTGGGTTCCTTTATTCCGGCATTGGAATAGTGGGTCAGACGCAGCCCGAGTAGCCAGGAAGACCCCTCTAGCCGATGGAATAAGCCAACCGAACTGCCGAACTGAAATGCGGTCGAGAGGTCTTTATCGCCAAGACGGGTCCCCGAAAACACGTTCGCACCAACACCAAGTTCGGCGCCGGTGTTCGAGGCAAACCACCAGCGAGCGAAGGGCGTAATGCCAACCTGCGCCAGATCGCGGTTCGACTGACCGGCAGGAGCCCGCACCATCCCAAGAGAGTATTCCAGACTCACATCAAGGGGATGGGCTACCAACGTTCCCTGCCACAAAGGTGCGCTTTGATAGTTCACGGCCAGGCTGCGATATCCATCCAGACTTCCCACTACCACGCCCAACTCATCCGCATGGACGACATGATTCGCGACTCCCAGCGTGGCCAACAAGCAGACAGCAACCGTGCGCCGCAGCGTATTTTTATCATTGCTCATGTTTATCCCTCGTTATCGAACAATTGAAAACCCCACCCTGGCTTGCGTTCCATGACTCTGATCGTAGTCAAGCAGCGTTTCACCGTAACCATTGAACAGCTGAAAATGCACAAAGCCACCGGTACGGGAGAAAAGCCGCTGGCGCAAGGGATAGGAGAGGTCGAGCAAGGCACTGCCATGGCCAGCGCGGCCGCGCCTCAATTGCGCAGCCAAAAGCCAGCCATCGTCGTCTCCGTAGCGAAAATTCCAATCGACGTGGCCTCGATAGTTCTGAATGTCGGGGTTGTCCGATTTTTCCAGATAACCATAAACCTTGGGCGCGAAAATGAACGTCCGCCCATCCGAGAAACCGGCACGCCAGACCGGCTGCACGAAGAGTGTGTTGATGCTGCGCGAGTTCACGCCATCCTTGCCATTCGACTCATGTTCGTAGCCGGCACGCAGCACGGCGGGCATCCCCCCCTCGCCACGACTTGCACTTTGCCAGAAGAAGCTCGGTCGATAACTCGTATCGCGAAATGGGGCAGAATTGGCACCCAGGTCCCAGAGCGAATTCTGGGTATAACCGAAGTACAGATTGCCAAGCTGCGGCAGCCAGGCAACCGGCAGGCTATCCGAATCGAACAGCCGATACTTGAAACTCAACTGGAAACGGGCTGACAGTCCGCCGTTACCACCAACCACAAAATACATCGGTTCATTTGCCGAAAGTACGGGCTCGTTCACCGGGAACAACAGATCGCCAGAGGCCTTGGCTTGGGGGGTGGGAGCTGCTGACACTTCCATTTGCTCGATCGCATCCGGAACACCGACCAGCAGAGCCACCCGATTCGATTCAACGCCCACCAAATCGGCCCGCAGCAAGCCCGAAAGATTGACAGGCAGCCTCCCCTGATATCTTCGTCTAGTATCGTCCAGCCCAACTGGGCCGATTGCGTGGAGCGCCAGTTCCTCCGCCCTGCCATCGCCGGCCAATTTGAGCTGCATGGTGTCCGACCAATTCGTCCGCACCGACGGCTTAACGATATCAAACGTAATAAGCGCACCGGCGCGCGCCGTTTCGTCGGCGGTGGCAATCAGCCAGGCAGGAGTCGAGGCAAGCGCAGGAAGCCCCCCAAAAGCACATAGCATGACCAGGAGACGAAAATAATCAGGGAAATGGCCGCCTCGACCCGCGCCACCACGTTTCACCGGAGTCAACCTGAACATCCTGGTCGTTGAAGGACAACCAAAGCCTCCCTCCGATTTTCTCGGCAGTGTCGCGTCAATCAGTACACTTTGGCCATCGAACACGCGGAGACCTTTCATCATTGAGGTTGTGGCCTTGTCCATTTTTATGCCCTGGCTCCAGCAGTAAAACCGCGAGCAAGATTCCGGTTGATATCCTATTTTTGCAAGACATAAGTTCCTGGAGCATCCCCCAATACCGGGTACTGGCGGGCGGCGGCGCCCAACTTGCGTGGCACCCCCGGGGGGCCAGAACGAGACTTGAGCCAGATGATCCACTCCGGCCACCAGGACCCTTCCTTGATCGGCGTGGCATTCATCCAGTCGTCAGGAGCCATATATGAATCACCGCTTAGGCTCGTACAGATGCGATAGCGACGACGCGGATGCCCCGGCTCACTAACGATGCCAGCATTATGGCCGCCGCTGGCGAGAACGAAAGTGATCTCCGCCTGGGTCATATAGTGCAGTTTATATACCGAGCGCCACGGAGCAATGTGGTCGGTTTCGGTGCCAACACAAAATAGTGGCGTACGAATATCGCCGAGCGACACCGGCTTGCCATGAACAAGGTAACGACCTTCACTCAGGTCATCATTGAGAAAGAGATGGCGTAAGTACTGCCCGTGCATGCGGGCAGGCATACGTGTGGCATCGGCATTCCACGCCATCAGATCACTCATCGGCTCTCGTTCGCCGAGCAGGTATTCGTTCATGCTGCGCGACCACAGCAGATCGTTCGACCGAAGCAACTGGAAGGCGCCCGCCATCTGCCCGGCGGTAAGATAGCCTTTTTGCGCCATCTGGGCTTCGAGAATGCTGATCTGGCTGTCGTCGATGAAAAGAGCCAGTTCGCCCGGTTCGGTAAAGTCGGTCTGAGCGGCGAAGAGCGTTACTGATGCCAAGCGGTGGTCGCCGTCGCGAGCCATGCCCGCATTGGCAATAGAGAGCAGCGTGCCGCCAAGACAGTAGCCTGCTGCGTGAACCTTGCGGCCAGGAATGATCGCATTGACGGCATTGAGCGCAGCATGAAATCCGAGCTCGAGATAGTCGTCCATTCCCAGGTCACGGTCTTCTGCTCCGGGATTTTTCCACGAGATGCAGAATACCGAATGGCCCTGGTCAACGAGGTATTTGATCAGCGAATTATGTGGCGAAAGATCAAGGATGTAGTATTTCATGATCCAGGCCGGAACAATGAGAACCGGTTCCGGGTGGACCTTTTCCGTAGTCGGCGTGTACTGGATCAACTCGATCAAGCGGTTCTTGAAAACGATCTTTCCCGGCGTGATGGCTACGTCGCGCCCGACAACAAATGCCTCCGCCCCGGCTGGTGGCAGCCCATTGGAGTAGCGGTTGATATCGTCCAGCGCATTCATCAGCCCCTTGAGCAGATTACCACCTCCCTGCTCAACGGTACGGCGCAGCACCAGTGGGTTGGTCAAAGGGCAATTCCCGGGAGAAAAAATATCCAGCCATTGGCGGGCCGAGAAGGAAACGATGCGCTCAGAGTGATTTGATACCCCCCATACGCCAGTGGTCGCTGCCGCCCACCATTGTTCGGTCAGGAGAAAAGACTGCTGCATGATATTGAATGGCCAGCAGTGCCATTCCTCAGCGGCAAATCGCCTGTCGGTCACGCGCAGCGTAACGTATTCGGGAGATTCCCCACCGGCATGAAGCCCTGCACAAGCGATGTACTCTGTGAGGTTCATGAATTGGTCGATAGCCAGTTGCGCCAACTCCAGGCGCTTGCCAGGCGAAACGGCAAGATGTCCGGCCCAATCGAGAAAGGCAAGCAAGCCCGTGATCAGTGAAAGCGATGAACTGGCCTGGGCTACGGCAGCGTGCGCCTGCTGATCAAGGTACTCGGTTATGCGCGGGGTCTTGGCGCCCCCCGGAACATTTTCGGTATTCATGCTTTTCTCCACGTCAGACATATTCGCTGCGTCAGATCTTCAACCTCGAGATCGGAGAGTTAAGCCCTCCGCTTTATCTTTAGAGGATAGATATTGGCAAGGTAGACAGCATTCAAAAGTCGAAGCCTTGAACTCGCGCGTGACGCACACCAAGGCCTTTCTTTGAACAAGTCAATCTCGAGAGGATGACCTCAAGCTACCTCTTTTCCTTGCCCCCTCCACCGCCTTTCAGGACGGTGGATACGGCAGTCAGATAGCTGTCGGACAATTGCGTGGCTTGTTTAACCGCGGCCTGAGCAATGTCAGAACCAAACGGTGAGGATTTAGCTGCGTTTTGACCGATTTCCCGCACCACCATATTCAGTTCCGCACACTGTGACTGAAACAGCCCGCCGAGTTCATTGGCTGCATCGGCAGTGATTTCAAAAACGCTACGCGAGTACGCTACAGCCCTGTCTACAGCCGTGTTTGCCAGCGCGCCGTGCAGTGAGGCGGTTTCTTGCGGAGTTTTGGTGGCTAACAGAGCACAAGCACTTTGGGCGCTATCGTTAAGCGTCTCACGAATTGTTTCAAAATTCAAAGCCACCAGACGCTCAGTAGCAGTAAATCCCGTGCGCGCAGCTGACATCAGTGCATCAGCGTTTGAGTTGCTGGCAGCAACCAGTTGCTCCCTGCTATCGTTATTGAACATTTTCAACTCCTAGCGGTTGGTTAAAGGAATTTCCGCCCCATTAAATACAGTAAGTGGCGGGACAACAGGATTGTGCCATATTAATCCATCAGTTGTTTGATTACGATCAACAAGCTAGAGTGCACCGGTCGATCTTGTCGACACCTTGCCGTTTCACGAATCATTACCGAACACGATGCCGTCTTCTGCCACAATAAATACATTGGCCGTATCTCGCCGCCCCGGGCGCCCTAAAGGATTTGACTCAACCTGTCGCGACAAATTGTTGGCGGTGGCGCTTTCGTCGTTTGCCTGCCACGGCTTTGACGGTGTCAGTTTGCGGACCATCGCCAGCGCGGCAGGTTTTGATGTGTCAATGCTTGCCCACCATTTCGGATCCAAGGCAGACTTGTGGCATGCGGTTGTTGATGAAGTAGCTAAGACACACCAAGCCTTACAGATGGAACTCAATGAACTGAAGTCAACAGATCAACCTTTAGTAAGACGCGTCACATCGGTTCTAGACAGGATGGTTGAGCATTTAGCAAATCAACCAGAAACGATCATGTTCATCACGCGCGAAATCTCAGTCCCCGGCGAGCGACTCGATTACCTTATCGAACAGTTGATCCGCCCCGGCTTTGACGTTTGCGTCCCTTTATGGCGCGAAGCGATGGATGAGGGTTTGCTGCGGCCATCAAACCCTGTGGTATTGCATATGGGGCTGTTCAGCGCTGTTGCCATGATTCTTTCTTCTCGACACATCATTGTGCAACTTGGCGGTGGAGATATTAGTATTGAGCAACTTAAGACAGAAATACATATATCTTTGCTTGGGAATACCCCCCCAAGAGTTACGACAACACCATAACCTTAAAAATAACTGCTCTCGTCCATCACTTTTCTGTAGTTAGTTCCAGCCAACTTCCGATTCCGTATTGCCCCTTCCCGATATGGCCTAAGACACCATATTCTCGGAGAGTGGATCCCCCCTCAAAACCGAGGACGATTCATCCAACTAAGAAATGAGAGCAATACAAGGCCACCACCGATTAATAGAATTCCAGCAATCTCGCTGCTTTTGAAATCCTCGCCAAATGCTAGGTGAGACGAAAAAATCGCCACAACGGGGGTGCCTAGCACCGAAAGACTGGCCTCCCAAGCAGGAACTCGATCAAGTATATAAATCCATAACCACCAGCACAAAGCTGTACTGATAATCGACATAAATGCAAGTATCCCAAAATACTCGTGGGACCAGTTTGTCGAATGCTCGGGAATAACAAAGCTCAAAACAAGCAGAGGAATCGCACCAAAAGAGCCGGCCCCGGAAATTCGGACAGCAGGATAAGTGATAGCCTTGCTCAACCGACGGCCGCGTAGCGGCCATGAAATGGAGCAAGAGCATGACAAGAAGGAAGCGGCGGAATCACTCGCCGGAGTTGAAAGCCAAGGTGGCGATTGCCGCCTTGAAGGGCGACAAGACCTTGGCCGAACTGGCGCAACAGTACGATGTGCATCCGACCCAGATCACGGATTGGAAGATGCAGCTGCTTGAGCGATCAGCCGTAGTCTTCGGCGAGTCGCCAGCCAGGGAGCCGGGCCCGGACATCCAGACGATGCAGGCCAAGATCGGCCAGCTGACACTGGAGAACGATTTTTTAGAAAAGGCGCTCACCAAGGCGGGCCTGCTGAGCGCAAGAAAATGATCGACCGCACCCACAACCTGCCGGTGGTCCGGCAATGCGAAATTCTCGAACTGGCCCGGTCGACCGCGTATTACACGCCAAAACCGACCTCGCCTGAGGATCTGGCGCTGATGCGCCGGATCGACGAGTTACATCTGGACTACCCGTTTGCCGGGAGCCGGATGCTGCGCGACCTGTTGCGCAACGCAGGGCAGCCAGTCGGCCGCAAGCGCGTTCGCCGGCTGATGCGGCAAATGCGCATCGAGGCGCTATATCGCAAGCCGAACACCAGTCGCCGGCATGCGGCTCATCCGATTTATCCCTACCTGCTGCGCAACCTGAGCATCGAGCGGCCCAATCACGTGTGGGCAACCGACATCACCTACATCCCGATGCGCCGGGGTTTCGTCTATCTGGTGGCCATCGTCGATTGGTATAGTCGTCGCGTGCTCGCCTGGCGACTTTCGAACACGCTGACCACGGACTTCTGCATCGAAGCGCTGGAGGAGGCGATCACCCGTTACGGCACGCCGGAAATCTTCAACACCGACCAAGGCAGCCAATTCACCAGCGCCGAATTCACCGGCGTCCTGAAGGCGAACGGCATCCGGATCAGCATGGATGGCAAGGGCTGCTGGCGGGACAACGTCTTCGTCGAGCGGCTTTGGCGCACCATCAAATACGAGGAGGTATATCTCAAGGCCTACGACTCGGTTTCTCACGCCAAGGCCAGCCTCGGGCAGTTCATCACGTTCTACAACGGCCGGCGACCGCACCAGACATTTGCCGGCAAGACGCCGGACATGATCTACTTCGCCAACCTGCAGCAGGAAAACCTTGCCGCATGAAACCCGCGTTATCCACCGCACCGATTGCCTACGGTCTGAACGGACCTTCGGCAACCGTCACCGTGGATAACGCTACACACGCAGGGCTCCACTTATCTCAGCGGAAATTCTGTCCAAACAAACGGGTCCGGCTCTAAATATCATTTGCGAGGCCGTCAGTGTCAGCAAATCGACAGGTGTCGCTGAGCACAAACGTTTGATTAGGATCGTGCCGCTGGCCCAGCATATTGCAGCCATCACGCCAAGAAACTTGCTGAATAAGTTGCCATTCATATCCCAAGGCTCGATGACAATTATTAGGCCAGTTAGAGTACTTGCAGCGGCCAACCATTGTTTTCCTCGAATACGTTCTCCCAAGAAAAACCAGGCAAGTAGCAAAGTCCAGATCGGCATTGTAAAAATCAATACAGCAGTCTTTCCAGCCCCTCCTTCAACCAATGCCCAAGTTTGGAAAATCGGCTTTGTGCAATCTGAGGTTGGAATCTTGAATCTACGCCAAACGTGATAACCATCCGTTTTGTGCAAAACATGGTTGAAAGTTCCCGCCGGTCTGGTATTCTGTTTTGTGCAAAACTTGGTTGGAGAACCACATGGCAGAACAGACAGGCTCGGGCGCATCGCTGGCGGATTTCATCTGGAAAAACGCCGAAGACCTATGGGGTGATTTCAAGCACACGGATTTCGGCAAGATCATTCTGCCGTTCACCCTGCTGCGTCGATTGGAATGTGTTCTGGAGCCAACTCGGAAGGACGTTCGTGAAACGCATGCCGCATTCAAGGATGCCGGGATCGATATTGACCTAGTGCTTCGCCAGGCAACCCGCTACCCGTTCTACAACACCTCCGAATACGCCTTGGGCAATCTGGGCAGCGCCAAGACCCGCCAGAACCTCCAAGACTATATCGCCCACTTCTCGGACAACGCTCGCATCATATTCGAGCAGTTCGATTTCACGAACACCGTCATTCGTCTCGATAAGGCTGGCGTTCTCTTCAAGATTTGCAAGAACTTCGCTGGTGTCGACCTGCATCCGGAAACTGTGCCGGATCGCGTAATGAGTAACCTCTATGAGCACTTGATTCGCCGATTTGGCGCCGAGGTGAATGAAGGGGCAGAAGACTTCATGACGCCCCGCGACGTGGTGCATCTAGCCACGGCCCTGCTGCTCGACCCAGACGATGCTTTGTTCGAGTCAAACCCCGGTCTTATCCGTACCCTGTATGACCCGACGTGTGGCACGGGTGGTTTCCTGACCGACGCCATGAACCACGTTGCCGAGTACGGTAATCGCTTCAAAGTGCCGCCTGTCCTTGTTCCGCATGGACAGGAGCTTGAGCCGGAAACCCATGCTGTCTGCCTGACCAGCATGTTGCTGCGGACCCTGGAGTCCGATCCGGGGCGCGATCTGTCGAAGAACATCCGTCTGGGCAGCACGCTCTCCAATGACCAGTTCGCCAACGAGCGCTTCCATTACTGCCTGGCCAATCCTCCCTTCGGCAAGAAGTGGGAGAAGGATTCGGACGCCGTAAATACCGAGCACAAGGAAAAGAAGTACGACGGTCGTTTTGGGCCCGGTCTGCCGCGCATCAACGATGGCTCGATGCTGTTCCTCATGCACTTGGCCAGTAAGCTGGAATTGCCTGAGAACGGCGGCGGTCGTGCGGCCATCGTGTTATCAGGGTCGCCGTTGTTCAACGGCGGGGCTGGTTCAGGGGAATCGGAGATCCGCCGCTGGCTGCTGGAAAACGATCTGGTTGAAGCCATCGTGGCGCTGCCCACGGAAATCTTCTTCCGCACAGGCATCGGCACCTATCTCTGGATTTTGTCGAACAAGAAGGATGGGCGCAGGGAGAAGCGCGTCCAGCTCATCAACGCCACAGGCTTTTGGTCGTCGATCAAGAACGAAGGCAACAAACGCCGGATCGTGGATGACGACCAGCGCCGACAAATTGTCGACATCTATGCCGCCGCCGAAAACAGCGATGTTTCTCGGATGATCGACTACCGCACCTTTGGCTATCGCCGCATCAAGGTATTGCGCCCGTTGCGCATGTCGTTGGTGATCAACGACGAGGGGTTGGCCAAGCTCCAAGAAGAAAAGGCATGGCAGAAGCTGTCGCCGGAGCATCAGCAAATTTGGCTGGATGCATTGCGGCGGCACATGGGTGCTACGCATCTCTTTGGCTGGACCGAAACCTTTGCCGATGAAACGGTGCGTTCGGCGCTGGCTGCTGGCAAGGTCATCAAGGCGGGCAAGACCTTCATCAAGGCATTGACCAATGCCTTCGGTGTCCGCGATCCGCTGGGCGAACCTGTGCTGGATGCGGATGGTGCAGTTGTCGCCGATCCTGAATTGACCGACTACGAGAACGTGCCGCTGACCGAAGACATCCGCGACTACCTGGCCCGCGAAGTCCTCCCACATTTGCCGGACGCCTACATTGACGAAACCTTCCGCGACGACAAGGACAAGGAAATTGGACGTGTTGGCTACGAGATCAACTTCAACCGTTTCTTCTACCAGTACGTCCCGCCGCGCAAGCTGCATGACATCGATGCGGAGTTGAAGCAGGTTGAATCGGAAATCGCGGCGCTGTTGGCTGAGGTGGCCACAGAATGAAAAACCACAAGCAAGAACGCTTTGGCCGGATGCAGCGCCAATATCACCAACAGCACCAGTGGCGACTGGGTAAGGATGGTTTATACATCCCGCACTCCTACACCGAAACAACGCCAGATAGCCTATCTTGGTGGGACGACGTTGGCTTCATCCTGAATGGACGACGGGTAATCGTTTGGTGGCAACACCCACGCCATATTTACAGCACTGCCATTGAAGAACAATCCTGGGATCGGGCTGGACCCGACCCACAGGATGATTGGCTCTTCGAGGGTGCGACAACCAATTACAAGCAAGTGGGCAAGTCGCGGAAAAAGATCGTCAGCTACACCTCCCGGCAGCCATCGGCAGAGCAGGACGCTTATTACGAACATTTGCGTACCGTTCGTCAGAGCATGGAGGCCGAAGGGATCGACCTCGATGTTTCCACTTCATGGAAACGGGAACGGCTGAACTGGGCCACGGGCGTTAGCCTGGTTGTTCCACTGGAAGTCAGAAATGAAACTGAACTAGCACAACTGGCGTCCATGGCGCGGCGACTGTTGCTCGGGCAAACGACCTTGCAAAACGAGTTTCCTGATTATCGGTATGGCAGGGCGGATTGGCTTCGTGAGCAGGAACCCAGCAAATGACGGACATCACAATTCAGACGGATTCACTGCTGGCAGAAATCCGTGCGTTGATCGAGGATACGCGGCGTCATGTCGCACAGACAGCGAACAGTGCGCTCACGCTTCTTCACTGGCGACTCGGAGAACGTATTTCGCGTGAAGTCCTGCAAGGACAACGCGCCAGCTATGGAGAAGAGATTTTGCCAACACTGTCGGCAAAATTGGTTCCTGAATACGGCAAGGGATTCAGCGCACGCAATCTTGCCAGAATGATTCGGTTCGCAGAGGCATTCCCCGATCCGCAGATTGTGGCATCGCTTGCTCAGGAATTGGGCTGGAGCCATTTTGTTGAGATTCTGCCGCTCAAGCAACCGCTTGAACGCGAGTTTTACGCTGAAATGTGCCGGGTTGAACGTTGGAGTGTTCGCACCCTGCGAGAGCGCATTGGTAGCCAACTCTATTTGCGAACAGCGATTGCCAAAAAGCCGGAAGCAGTCGTACAGGCGCAACTCGGACAACTGCGTACCGATGGGCGAATGACACCGGACATGGTGTTTCGAGACCCATACATGCTGGACTTTCTTGGACTACCGGAAGGCTACAGCGAACGCGACGTGGAAGCTGCGATCTTGCGAGAAATGGAAAGCGTGCTTCTTGAATTGGGGAGCGGGTTCTGCTTTGTTGCTCGCCAGAAGCGCATGACCGTCGGCAAGGACGATTTCTACCTCGATCTCCTTTTCTATCATCGCCACCTGCGCCGCCTGGTGGCCGTCGAACTCAAGCTGGAATCCTTCCAGCCAAGCCACAAGGGGCAGATGGAGCTATACCTGCGCTGGCTGGACAAACATGAACGGGCTGTGGGTGAAGAGCCGCCTATCGGCCTGATCCTCTGCGCAAGTGCCGATGCTGAGCAAGTTGAACTTCTTCAACTGGATGAGGCATCCATCCGTGTTGCGGAATACTTGGTTGAGTTGCCGCCAATTGCCGTGCTGCGCGAGCGCCTGCATCGCGCAAGCGAACATGCCCGTGAGCGTGCCGTGCTGGCCGCGCCGGAAGAGGGTCAGGCATGAATACCGCGCATCCAATTGATCCGGCTGTCCGATGTGACATCGAGGCTCGCCTGACAACCATTGAGGCAGAGCATAACGTTCGAGTGCTCTACGCTTGCGAATCTGGCAGCCGGGGCTGGGGCTTCGCATCCCCTGACAGTGACTACGATGTTCGTTTCATCTACGTTCATCCGCTGCCCTGGTATCTCCGTGTCAGCCCTCAGCGAGACGTAATTGAGGTGCCGATCTCGGGCGATCTCGACATCAACGGATGGGAGTTGCGCAAGGCGCTTGGCCTGCTGAAAAAGGGCAACGCCACCCTGATTGAATGGCTGGATTCCCCTGTGGTGTATCGGGCCGATCCGGATTTCCTGAACGCCATGCGTGATGCCGCCCGGCAAACACACCAGGCAGAACGCACGTTCCATCACTACGTTCACATGGCACGCCGGAATTACCGTGAATACCTGCTGGGCGAAACGGTACGCCGGAAAAAATACCTGTACGTGCTGCGCCCCTTGCTGGCAACGCTGTGGATTGAGCAAGGGCGCGGCGTGGCTCCAATGCCGTTTCAGGAATTGGTGGATGCCATCGTCACTGATTCCGATTTGCTGGGAGCGATTGATCAGTTGCTAGCCATCAAGCGTGCAGTAGGGGAAGGGGAACATGGATCGCATTTTCCGATCATCAATGCCTTCATTGATGCCGAACTTTCGCGGCTGGAAACCGTCCTGCCGCCCGTGTTGCGCGACACCGATTACTCAATTTTGGATCGTTTGCTGATGGATACCGTGCTGGCGGGGGAGACCAAGAAATGAGCCACTACAAGCCTTACCCGGCCTATCGGGATTCCGGCGTGAAATGGATTGGGCAGGTGCCGGAACATTGGGAAATCGCTCGAATTAAGCGCCACGCATCAATCAGAACTGAACGACGTAGCGATGTGCCTGCCAATGCTACTTATGTTGGGCTTGAAGACGTTGAGGCCGAATCCGGCCAATACAAGCCAACAAGCGGTAATTCTCGGCAAACCGAGGATTCAACGGTCGGCATTTTTTATGAGCAGGACGTTCTGTACGGCAAGTTGCGTCCCTATCTGCGAAAAGCCATCGTTGCTGAGATGGATGGTGCATGCTCAACTGAATTTCTGGTTCTGAAAACGGGAAATACACTTCCGCGCTGGCTTCAACAGTGGCTGCTGACCCCTGATGTGACACAACAAATTGAGGCCGGATGCGAGGGTGCCAAGATGCCAAGGGCCGACTGGGAGCATGTTGGTTCTATTGAGATGCCAACCCCTTCCCATGAAGAGCAAATTCAGGTCATTTCCGCCGTCGACCGCGAAACCGCCCGCATCGACGCCCTGATCACCAAGAAAACCCGCTTCATCGAACTCCTGAAGGAAAAGCGGCAGGCGCTCATCACGCATGCGGTCACAAAGGGACTTGATCCCAACGTGAAGATGAGGGATTCGGGCATTGACTGGATTGGAGAGGTGCCGGAGCAATGGAATGTCGTCCAAGTGCGCCATGTTGCAACGCTTGGTTCCGGCCACACCCCAAGCAGGTCTCGCCCTGACTGGTGGGAGGATTGTTATATCCCTTGGTTCACTCTTGCGGATATTTGGCAGGTACGCCGCGAAGGTAGGCGTTTCGTAACCGAGACAGAAGAAAAGGTCAGCGATCTGGGGGTCGCCAATTCATCAGCAGTTGTGCATCCAGCGGGGTCTGTGATGCTTTCGCGCACCGCATCAGTGGGATTCCCTGCAATCATGGGTTGTGACATGGCTACATCGCAGGATTTTGCTGTCTGGCGATGCGGTTCCAGGGTTGTTAATGAATACCTGTACCTCGTTCTTCTGGGGATGAAACAGGAATTATCACGTTTAATGATTGGATCAACCCACAAGACCATTTACATGCCTGATATTGAGGCATTCAGGATGCCGCTACCTTCTGAAGAGCAACAAAAACTGATCGTCCAATATGTCGGCGATGAGCTTCAGCGGTTCGATACGTTAGTCGCTAAAACCCAGCGCAGCATCGATCTCCTCAGAGAACGCCGCGCCGCCTTCATTACCGCTGCCGTCACCGGCCAAATCGACCTTCGGGAGTCCGCATGAGCGACACCGCACACCAAGAAAAACACTTCGAGAGCTACATCGTTTCCAAGCTGGAGGCACAGGGCTGGAAGGTTGGCGAAACCACGAAGTACGACACCGAACGGGCGTTGTATGCCGACGACCTCATTGCTTGGCTGGAAGCATCCGGTCAAGGCGAGAAGTGGGCCAAGCTCAAGAAGGACAACGGCGACCGTGCTCTCGAAATCCTAATGGATCGGCTGGCCAAGGCGCTGGAAACGCATGGCACGGTTCAGGTGCTGCGCCAGGGCTTCTCCATCGCCGGGTGTGGGCATATCGATCTCTCGGAAGCAGCCCCGGAAGACAAGCGTAACGCTGATGTGTTGAAGCGCTACGCCGCCAATATCCTGCGCGTGGTGCCGCAGCTTCAATACCATCCATCACGCAAGCTGGCGATTGATCTGGTGCTGTTCATCAACGGTATCCCAGTGGCGACCGTCGAACTCAAAACCGACTTCACCCAGTCGGCGGATGCGGCCATGGATCAGTACCGTACTGACCGCTTGCCCTACGATCCCAAGACCAAGCGCCGCGAGCCGCTGCTGACCTTCAAGCGGGGTGCTGTCGTCCATTTCGCCATGTCGGATTCAGAAATCCAGATGGCGACGAAGCTCGATGGCGACAACACCTTCTTCCTGCCATTCAACAAGGGCAATGATGGCCATGCAGGCAATCCGGAAGGCGAGTTGAAGGCCGATGGCACCCGCGAATACCCGGTAGCCTACTTCTGGGAGGCTGTTTGCCAACCGGATGCCTGGCTGCGCGTGTTCCACAGCTTCGTCTATGTCGAGAAGAAGGATGTGGTCGACCTGAAGGGCAATTGGTCGAAAAAGGAAACGCTGATCTTCCCGCGTTTCCATCAATGGTCAGCGGTCAATGAAATGATCGCCGATGCCAAACAGAACGGCCCCGGCATGGTCTATTTGGCCGACCACAGCGCCGGTTCCGGCAAGACCAGCACGATTTCCTGGACGGCCCATGACCTCGTGAAGTTGCGCAGTGACAACGGCGATTCGATCTTCAGCAGCGTCATCATCGTCACCGACCGCAACGTGCTGGATGGACAACTCCAGGATGCCGTGAAGCAAATCGACCATCAGTTTGGTGTGATTGCCGCCATCGACCGCCAGAAGTCATCGAAGTCGAAGAGTCAGCAACTGGCCGATGCGCTACTGGCGGAAACGCCGATCATCGTCGTGACCATCCAGACCTTCCCGTATGCGATGGAAGCCATCGTGACGGACAAGGCGCTCAAGGGAAAGAACTTCGCAGTCATCATCGACGAGGCGCACAACTCCCAGACCGGCACCACGGCAGCCAAGCTCCAGACGGCGCTGGCGATGAGCGGCCAGGGCAAGATGGCTTCGCTGACCGTCGAAGAATTACTGGAGCAGCTTCAGAAGTCGCGGGCACGTCCGGATAACATCAGCTACTTCGCCTTTACTGGTACGCCCAAACACTCCACATTGATGCTGTTTGGCCGCGTTCCAGATCCATCGCGGAAGCCATCCAAGGACAATCTGCCCGAAGCCTTCCACAAGTACAAAATGCGCCAGGCCATCGAAGAAGGATTCATCCTGGATGTGCTGAAGGGCTATGTGCCGTACAAAACCGCGTTCAACCTTGCTAAGCAGATAGAGGACAACAAGCGGGTGAGCGGCAAGGCTGCAAAACGTGCCTTGGCTCAATGGATGTCGCTGCACCCAACCAACGTTACGCAGAAGGTGCAGTTCATCATCGAGCACTTCAGTAAGAACGTGGCACACCGTCTGGATGGCAAGGCGAAAGCAATGGTCGTGACCAGCTCCCGTGCTGCAGCGATCCGCTACAAGAAGGCATTTGACCGATATATTGCCCAGCACGCTGAGTATGGACACATCCATTCACTGATCGCCTTCTCGGGCAAGGTAACGGGCAAACAGGTGATGCAGGGGGACGACGAGCAATTCAAGGATGATGTCTTCATCGTCGATGAGAACGAGGAATTCACCGAGGAAAGCATGAACCCGGAGGTAAAGGGTCAGGATTTGCGCCTTGCCTTTGATCGCCCGGAGTATCGCGTCATGCTGGTGGCCGACAAGTTCCAGACTGGCTTTGACCAGCCAAAGTTGGTGGCCATGTATGTCGACAAGAAGATCGCCAACGATGTCGAAATCGTTCAGACCTTCTCCCGTCTCAACCGGATGGCGCCGGGCAAGGATGAAGTCTTCATCATCGACTTTGTGAACGATCCGGAGAACGTTCGCCGGGCCTTTGCCATGTACGACAACGGGGCCCAAATCGAGGATGCTCAAGACCCTAACGTGATCTACGAGATTCAGGAGCAACTTGACGGCCAGGGCTTGTATGACGCAACTGATCTGGAAGCCTTCAAGGAAGCACGGTTCAAGACCATCCGCGACATCACGCATGCTCAGGAGCCGCAGCACAAGGCGCTCTATACCGCGACCGATGGCCCCAAGCGCCTGTTCGAGCAACGACTGAAGATGTTGCGCGAAGCCATTGCGACTTGGGAGGCGGCATTTGACAAGGCGCACAGCCAAGGCGATCAGGCAGGCATGAAGTCGGCTGACCATCACCGGCAGGAGCATGCGGAGCAAATCAAAACGCTGATGTCCTTTAAGGCTGGCCTTGGCCGTTTCTGCCGCACTTATGCCTATGTCGCCCAGTTGATCGACTTTTGCGATCCTGAACTGGAAAACTTCGCTGCCTTCGCCAAGTTGCTGCAAAAGCGTTTGGCCGGCGAAACGCCCGAGCGTGTGGATTTGAAGGGGTTGGTACTGACTGGTTTTGATATCAAAGGCAAAGAGGATGCCCACCGCGAAGACGATAAAACGCCTGTGCTCAAGCCCATCGGGCCGGGAGGAGGCGGTGGCGCAGGCGACACGCCGCATTTCCTTACTGAAATCATCGACAAGCTCAATCACTTGTTTGGAGAGGCGACCCCGCTTCGGGATCAAGCAGCCTTCGTGAATCAGATTGCTTCAATCGCTCGTGAGAACGATGTGGTTATGGCCCAGGTTGAAAGCAATACGCGAGATCAGGCGATGAAGGGCAATCTACCCGGTGCTGTCCAGCAAGGCGTGGTTCGCGCCCTGACCAGTCACCAGAAGCTCGCTACGCTGGTATTGAAGTCCGACCGCCAAGCAATGGCGGCACTGACCGATGTGATTTACGAACTGATCAGCCAGCAGCGGAACATTGACCTGGATAGCACCAGTGATTGACCTCTTGAACCTCCCAGGCGTCAAGCCGGTGGACTACTTCTCACAGAAACACGGGCTCACCGTCGTTGCTGAAGCGCTCGATGGTGATTTGCCTTCATGCCCCGATTGCACCAAAGCCATGTACCGGCACGGCAAACGATCCAATATCTTTGCCGATACGCCGATGCAGATGCAGCCGGTGCGCCTGGAAATCTTCAGGCCACGCTTCCGATGCGATAGCTGCGGCAAGATGTTCTCTCCTGAATTGACGTTTCTGGATGAGAAGCGTCGGGCAACCAAACGACTGGTCGATGCCATCCGTGAACGTTGTTTGGGCATGACGTTTCACGCGCTTGCCGAGCAGACTGGGCTGGCCGTCAACACCATCAAGAATATCGCTCACGATCTGATTGAGGAGCTAGATCGAACGGTGCATTACGAAACCCCGGTCATCATGGGGATCGACGAGGTGAGCATCGTCGGGAAGTACCGGTGCGTCATCACGAACCTGGCCACGAACAACGTCTATCAGATGTTGGAGCTACGCACGCAGGATCACCTGAAGCCATTCTTCAAGAACCTGCCCGACCGGGAACGGGTGGAATGGGTCTGCACGGATATGTGGCGACCGTTCAAGCGATCATTCGCGCAGTACCTTCCCAATGCCCGCCTGGTCATCGACAAGTTCCATGTCGTAAAGATGGCATCTGAGGCTCTTGATGAAGAACGTAAGAAGTACCAGGCGACGCTGAGCAAGGAAGAGCGCGTGCATGTGAAGAAGTCGATTCGCTGGCTTACGCTAAAGCGCCCTGGCTCTTTGAATGCAGCGGAACTGAAAGCGCTGGCTGCGGTGCGGGAAACCATTCCTGAATTGGGCAAAGCCTATGACTTCAAGGAAGCCTTCTTCCGCATCTACGACGACCCAGACAAGGCATCAGCCCAACATGCTTTCGAGGCTTGGGAAAACACGCTACCTGAAGGCGAACTGGCGATGTTCCACTCGCTTGCAAAAACGGTGCGCAACCACTACGAAGACATCTTTGCCTACTGGGATTCTCCTGGTCGAATCACCAATGCCTATACCGAGTGTCTGAATGGCCTGATCAAGCTGTCGAACAGACTGGGGCGTGGGTATAGCTACGAGATCATCCGCGCCAAAACGCTCTACGCAAAACATGCCCGAAAAGTGGGCAGCGGCGTGCGGCTATCCAAGCCTTCCGAATCGCTGATTCCAACCAAGAGCACTACCGAGACGGTTGAATACGGGCCGCACATTCCAACCTTGGTTGAGCTTGCTGAATCAGGCGTTCTGGACTGAGAAATCAGGACTTTCCAACCTCAGAATGCATATAGCCAAAAGATTATCAGAGCAGCCAAGTTTAAGCAGTAGGCAATCTTGATCATGCGACTGGTTCGGATATTCACGAGAAACCCCAATAGTTATTCAGTCTAGAAGTGTCCGAGTTATTGGCAACAATGCGACACAGCCAAAACGCCTGTACGGCTATTAATGACATAGAGATTGTACAAGGCGTAGCTTCTTTTCAGTCGAAAATCATACGTACAGCGCCAACGTCCGCTATACGGAGCTTTCTTGAGGGGCCGCTCCTGGCCGACAACGGCGTCTAC
>CALAGF010000350.1 GCA_937892345.1 uncultured Rhodocyclaceae bacterium
GAACCTCAAGTTCGCCGACGGCACGGTGTGGGGCGTGGCCACCATCAAGAGCAAGGTGCTCACCCCCACAGCGGGCAATGACACCCTGTACGGCTACGCCACGGCCGACACCATCAACGCGGGCGACGGCAACGACACCGTTTACGGCCAAGCAGGCAATGACGTGCTCGACGGCGGTACCGGTGCCGACAACCTCCAAGGCGGTGAAGGCAACGACACCGTCAAGGGCGGCACCGGCAATGATTATGTTTACGGTCAAGCGGGTAACGACAGCTTGCAGGGTAACGACGGCGACGACTATCTATCCGGGGAGGACGGCAACGACATTCTGGACGGCGGCGCAGGCAACGACTACCTCAGTGGTGGCACGGGTGCTGACACCTACGTCTTCGGCAAAGGCTCGGGCCAGGACACCATCTACAACTACGACGGTGAAGCGGTGGGTACCAATGCCGACACTGTTCTGCTGGGCGCGGGCATTGCCACCACTGGCGTGACACTCACCCGCCAGTCCGACGACCTGATCATCAGTTTGAACGGCAGCGATGACAGCTTGCGCGTGCAGAGCTACTTCGACACCGACGGCGCATCCAGCTACGTGGTGGAGAACCTCAAGTTCGCCGACGGCACGGTGTGGGGCGTGGCCACCATCAAGAGCAAGTTATCAACGATCACACCGACGGCCGGTGTCACCATCTACGGAACTGCGGCCAACAATAATCTCAAGGGTGGTGTGGGTGATGACACGCTGTACGGCGGAGACGGTAACGACATCCTGGATGGTGGCATTGGCAATGACACGCTGGACGGTGGTGCAGGCAACGACACCTATATCTTCGGCAAGGGTTCGGGCAAAGACACCATCAGCGCGTACGACAGTACGGTGGGCAAACTCGACACCATCCAACTGGGCGCAGGCATTATTGCCAGCGGAGTCACCCTCAAGCGCGACGGTGATTCTTTGGTGCTCACCCTCAACGGCAGCAGTGATGCGTTGCGAGTCGATGGCTACTTCTATGAAGATGCCACCTACGGGTACCAAGTCGAGCAAATCAAGTTTGCCGACGGCACCATCTGGAACGTCAACACGGTTAAAGCCAAGGTAATTGCAGCCTCGGCTGGCACTGACACCTTGACCGGCTACGCGACCAACGACACCCTCTCGGGTCTGGCTGGAGACGACACCATCTATGCCCGTGCAGGCAACGACACCCTCGACGGCGGAGCCGGTGAAGACCAGCTCTACGGCGAAGACGGTAACGACCTCATCCGTGGCGGTACGCAAAACGACCGACTCGACGGTGGAAACGGAGCCGACAACCTGCAAGGCCAGGACGGTGATGACACGCTGTACGGCGGAGACGGTAACGACATCATGCAGGGGGGAGGCGGTAACGATTACCTGTATGACTATTCCGGGGCGGCGCTATTCGATGGAGGTTCAGGCAACGACACCCTGCAGGGTGGCTCTGCTGACGAAATCTTCCTTGGTGGCCAAGGCAACGACACCTACACCACGGCGGCAGGCAACGACATCATCCTCTTCAACAAGGGCGATGGTCAGGACACCTTCGCTGCTGGTAGCACCGGCAGTGACACCCTGTCGCTAGGCGGATCGGGATTGAGCTATGCTGACCTGACCCTCTCCAAGTCGAGCAGCGATCTGATCCTGAAGGTTGGCACGACCGACCAGATCACCTTCAAGGACTGGTATGCGGCCACCCCGTCGAAGCCGGTCACCCGCCTGCAGGTCATGGCGGAAGCCATGGCCGGGTTCACCCAAGGTGGCAGCAACCCGCTCATGAACCAGAAGATGGAGAACTTCAACTTCACGGGTCTCGTTAGTGCTTTCGATACGGTGCTGGCGGCCAACAGCAGCCTGACGAACTGGGCGCTGACCAACGCGCTGACCAACTTCCAGTTGGCTGGCTCGGATACGGCAGCCATGGGTGGTGATCTCGCCTACCAGTACGGCAAGAACGGCACCCTGGCCGGCATTGGTGTGGCACCCGCCTTGAGCACCCTGTCCGATACCAACCTGGGTACCAACCCGCAGGCGCTTAATTCACTCGCCAGCCTGCAAACCGGTAGTGTCCGATTGTCGTAAGGACAGGCCCTGAACGGGGCGGTGGTCACACGCCACCGCTCCGTTTCCTTCCCTCCCCGAGTACATGCGCCCACTTTTTCCCAACGCGGATGCCGATCCGCTTGATTTCTCGCCGCCACTCCTGCGCCTGCAGGATGCTCCCCCCAATCCGCTCGGGCGCAAGGTCCTGTGGAGCCTGTTGGTTCTGTTGCTGGGACTTCTCCTGTGGGCACTGATCGGCAAACTCGACATCGTTGCCGTGGCCGAAGGCAAACTCATCCCCGAAAGCTACGTCAAGATCGTCCAGCCCGCCGAATCCGGTATCGTCAAAGACATCCTGGTCAAGGAGGGGCAAAGCGTCAAAGTCGGTCAGGTCTTGATGCGCATGGATACCTTGCTCACCGAAGCCGACGCCAAGTCCCTTGATGCAGACTACCAACGCCGGCGTCTTGCGCTACGCCGCATTGAAGCCGAATTGACCGGCCAAGCCTTCAAGACCTTACCGAGTGATCCGCCACAACTTGCTCAGGAAATTGCTGCCCAATTCCGCGCGAACCGCAGTGCCCTCGAAGCGGCCCTGGCCGAAGAGCGCTCGCGTCTGATCAAGGCCCGGCAAGACATGGCTGCGGCCGAACAAGTCCGGAAGAAACTCGAAGACGTCCTTCCCCATTACCGGGAACAGGACAAAGCCTATGAGAAGCTAGTCAAGGACGGATTTGCCGGATCATTGATGGGGAGTGACAAGAAACGCGAACGCCTGGAGAAAGAACGAGAACTCCAGACCCAAGGCTTTCTGATCGAATCGGCCAAGGCCAGCATGCTCCAATCAGAAAAGAAACTGGCCCTGATCGATTCCGACTACCGGAGGCAATTGCATACCGAGCGCAATGACATCCAGGGGCAATTCGACACACTGGTCCAGGAAGTTGCCAAACAGAGTCACAAGCAAAGCCTCCTTGAACTGAAAGCTCCGCAGGACGGCGTGGTGAAAGATCTGGCGACGCATACGGCCGGCACCGTCGTTCAACCGGGGGCCATTCTGCTGACCTTAGTGCCCAAGGACGAAATCCTGCGTGCTGAAGTTTGGGTCAGTAATGAAGACATAGGCTTTGTCCGGGAAGGCCAACCCGTCAAACTCAAGTTTGCCGCTTTCCCCTTCCAGAAATACGGCATGATCGAAGGCACGGTCGAGCATGTCAGTGCCGACGCGGCGGATGGCAAAACCGCCAATGCCAATCAGTATGATACGAACAAGAAAACCCAGCCCTTGCTTTACAAGGCGCTCGTACGCCTGAAGGACATGGCGCTGGCGATGGATGGGCAGCGCTTTGCGCTATCGGCCGGCATGCAGACGAATGTCGAAATCTGGCTGGGAGATCGGACAGTGATGGAGTATCTGCTGTCACCGGTCAGGAAGGCTTGGCATGAGGCGGGTAGGGAACGGTAGAGCGCATCTACCTGCTGCGCTTCGCTTGCCGCCTGGCTCGTTTGGCTTCGCCAATCCGAGGCCACGGGAGTTCGGATTAAATCCGATTTAGATATCCAGATGGCGGGTTGGATGCATCTGGTCAGGTCCGATGCGATTGCCTGGTCAACCTGAAAGAGAAAGGGTGGTCTGGTCAACGCGATTCTGCACCGTAATTGAAACCGGCCCTGATTGAGTCGCCGGTTGGCCAGCCAGACGCCGTAGCCATCATGGACCAGCACTTTCAGCCGGGTACCGCGGCGGTTGGCAAAGAGATAAGCATGGTGTGGCTGCGCTTCGCCAAATATCCGCACCACCTGCGCCAGGATCGTTTCCGTGCCTGCGCGCATATCCAGCGGCCAGGTCGACAGCCACAAGGCATCGACTCGGATCATCGCAGCCAGTCGCACAACCAGGCGGCACAATCACCGGCGGCCTGGACCGGCCATTCCACCTTGATCGTGGTGTTGCCCCGGCGAACTTCGATCCGGATGTCACCCGATTCCGCCGCAGGGGCCATCGGCAACTGCACAAAGGCGGGTGCTACCGCCGGCGCTGCTTCGAGCACGCGCATCGCTACGCGCCGCGTCGGCGGTTCAATACCGCGCTCACGCATCCAGCGCCGGACTTGGTTCGCGTTGACGCCGTTGGCCATGGCAATGCCGGCGACCGAGGCACCCGGCTCGCAGCACGCTTCAACCACCGCCTGTTTGAATTCCTCAGGATGATTTCGCCTACGCCGACCAGGCTTCTGGATTTCCATCGAAAGTGTCCACCATCGTTTATAAGGGGACACGATCT
>CALAGF010000351.1 GCA_937892345.1 uncultured Rhodocyclaceae bacterium
CGCCAGAACCCTGGCGAATCTGCGCCACGGCAAGATCTGGGTCTATGTGTTGACGCCCGCCTTGTTCTCCTTGCTGCTCTCGATCGGACTTGCGATCTGGGCGCTGGGCTGGATGGTGCAGGAGATGATGGCTTGGCCGCCGATGACCTTGCTGGTGGGTTGGGGCCTGGTGTGGCTGGCGTATATTCTGGCTTACCTGGGTGGCTGGATGGCAATTTTTGCGGCGGCCTATCTCACTGCCTCGCTGCTCGCGGCGATTGTGATCATGCCCCTGATGCTCAAGTTTCTCTCTGCGACTGAATATCGGGACCTCGCGCCCATGGGCAAGGACAGTTTCATCGCTGCAGCGGTCAACAGCGTCGGCGCATCGATTTTGTTTGTGCTGGCGTGGGTGCTGACCATACCGTTGTGGCTGATCCCCGGCTTCTCGCTGCTGGTGCCGCTGTTGCTGATGGGCTGGCTGAATCGTCGCACCTTTGCTTACGATGCCCTGTCCCTGCACGCCACGCCGGAAGAGTGGCGTACCTTTCAGCAGCAACACAAATTGCCCTTGTTCATGCTCGGCATGACCATGGCGCTGCTGGCGCACATTCCGCTACTCGGGCTGCTCGTGCCGGCCTTGGCTGCGCTGTCCTTTGTTCACTATGGCCTGGAAGCCTTGCGGCGCTCACGCGGCGATGCAATTGTCACCATTGAGGGAGAGAAACTATGAGCCGAAATTTTGGCGCCATCATCATCGGCGATGAAATCCTGTCCGGAAAGCGTCAGGACAAGCATTTCGCAAAAATCGCCGAGATGCTGGGCGCGCGCGGCCTGCGTCTGAGCTGGGTCGAATATCTGGGTGATAACCGCGAACGTCTGGCCGCCACCTTCAGGCGCACCATGGCTGCGGGCGATGTGGTCTTTTCCTGCGGCGGTATCGGCAACACGCCGGATGACCACACGCGGCAAGCGGTTGCTGCGGCGCTCGGTGTCACGCTTGAACTGCATCCCGAGGGGTTTGAGGAACTCAAAGTACGCTTTGCAAATGAAGAAATTACCGACAAGCGCAAACTGTTGGTGACTTTCCCGCAGGGGGTACAGATCGTGCCCAACCCCTTCAACCGCATTCCGGGCTTCATGACCAGGGATCACTATTTTGTGCCGGGCTTTCCGCAAATGGCGCATCCGATGATCGAATGGGCGCTCGATAGCTTCTACACAGACCTGTTCCAGCCGGTGGACGGCATGGTGGAGAAGGCGTTCCTGCTGACTGGCCCCAATGCTTACGAGAGCGCACTGCTTGATTTGATGGAGCGCATCGTTGCCGGATATCCGGACTTGCGGCTGTTCTCGCTGCCGTCGATGGTCGGCCAGGAGCGCCGCCATCTGGAACTGGGAGTTGAAGGTGCTCCCTTGCGGGTTGACGCGGCGATGGCCGACATCCAGAAGGAAATCGAGCAACGGGGTATTACCTGGGTGTGGCGTCCCTGATCCGCTGCCTGCGGTAGACGTTAAAAAGCCCGCGATTTTGTTCGCGGGCTTTTTGCTGGCGTGTGCCGGAATTACTTGGCAGCGGCCTTCTTGGCAGCAGCTGCAGTGGCGCTCTTGGCCGGAGCAGCCGGGGCAACAGCCTTGCCGGCAGCTTGCACATTGGCTTCTGCGATGTCGGACAGTTGCTTGGCCATCGAGGTCATTTGGTCAAAAGCCTTGGTCGAGGCGCCAAGCATGGTTTGCATGGTGGCTGCGAACATGTCGCCACCCATGGGGGCGGAAGCCTTGGCCTTTTCGACAGCAGAAGTGGCCGTCTTGGTGAAGGTGCTGTACTGGCTTTCCATGACCGAGGTCACTTCTTTTTGCATTTCGGAAACCAGATCGTAGACGCTGCGGGAGTATTCCATCAGCTTGTCGACGTTCGGCTGGGCCAGTTCGCTATTCAGCTTGGCAACAGCGGAGGCATCCTTGGCAGCCATCAGCTGCTGGGCGTTGGCGACGGTGTTGTTGAAGAATTCGCGGGAGGCGGCCATGTTCAGTGCTGTCAGACGCTCAACGCCGTTGAAGGCGGTGCGCAGCAGGGTGGTCATGACTTCGGCGTTGGCTTTTTGTGCGGCGGTCAGTTGTTCGATGCTCGGGTTGCTCATTTTCATCTCCTGTATGTATGTGAGTGGTGCGGATGAAACGAAAACCCCCGCCGCAGCGGGGGTCGAATACCTTGATTACTTCTTTTTGGAAGCAGCGGCAGTTGCGCTGACAGCCTTGACGGTGGCGTTGGTTGCAGCAGCCACATTGGCTTCGGCGATTTCGGCAACTTGCTTGGCAGCCTTGTTCATGTTGTCGAAAGCAGAGTTGGCGGCAGCGATGGCGCTCTTGACGGCAGCGACGGCAACATCCGAACCTGCCGGGGCAGACTTGGCAGCCTGGTCAAGCAGACCGGCAACAGACTTCTGGAAGTCGCCAAACTGGGACTCAACCATCTTGGACAGCTCTTCCTGAGTCTGTGCAGAAATTTCATAAACGCTACGGGAGTAGGCAACGGCCTTCTCGACGTTCGGCTGAGCCAGCGAAGCTTGAATGGCCAGCGCTTCCTGCGGATCCTTGGCACCCATCAGCGCCTTGGCGCTGGAAACGGAGTCTTCCACCACGGAGCGGGCGGTGTTCAGGTTCAGGGCAGCGATGCGCTCGGCAGAAGCCAGCGCGGTGTTGGCCAGGGACAGCAGGGAGTCGACGGTGGCTTTGTTGGCTGCAGCGAATTGCTCTGGGGTGGTGAACATGGGTATCTCCTGAATGGGTGGTATTGCAAGTCAATGAAGGCGTTGCAGCGCATTTCAAGTCTGGATGCTGCGCTGCACCATGGCCTTGATTATAGAAGGCCATGGTGCATTGTCAACACCTATTTTGTGCAGTGCACAAGAAAATTACTTCAATTTATTCAGGGGTTTGTTTAATGTGGCCCCAGCTTGGTGCAGGCGGGTCGGCGGGGGTTTAGCTAGTCCCTTGTGCTGCCTGCGCCAAGATTGCCTGCGCCCTTCAACTCAAGCGGCTTGCCTCCCGGGGTCGCTTTTTCAGGTGTGCTGTCCTTGCTGCGAGGCTGGATAACGACACGGACGCGGCTATTTGATTGCGAGTTTTTGGCATCTCCGGCAGTGACCAGATATTTTTCGCTGATTGCGTCGTACCAGATGTAGTCACCCTTGACCTCGTCTTCGCCACTGCGCACATGGGCGCGGTGGAAAAGTTCAGCGACTTCGCTGTTGCTGTCGTATTCAATGCGTTCAGCTTCGCCTTCGACAAAGTCGTCACGGCCTTCACGCTTTTGGCGAATGCTGGCCAGGCCCTTTTTACCGCCAAAGGCTGTGCCTTTCTGGAAGCCGTATTTGTCCTCGGTAATCACGATGCGTGATGCTTTGAGTACCAGCGTTCCCTTGGAAACGATGACATCGCCCTCCAGTATCTGGATTTTTTTGGCGTCGTCGATGGATATGCGGTTGGCTTCCAGCAGCATCGGCTTGTCGCGGTCTGCACGTTCGGCAAATGCCGGTGGAACGGCAACAAGAGCAAGGATTAGCGGAGTGATGAGGCGTGCGGTCATGGTTTGGCTCTGGAACTGACAAAGTATCCCCGAACTTGCGACTGCAGTTCGAAGGTGGCGGCATTGTGATCGATCCGGGCGCCAATGCCGCGTATCCAGGAGTCGCCGAGGGTGATTTCGACAGGACTGCTGGTTGAGGCCAGACCGAGTTCGGGCTGGATGGTGAGCTCTGGCATGCGGGCAATCAGCGGGGGTTTACTGCCGATGCCCGGGCGTGTGGCAACGACCTCCTCGGAGAGGACAATCGTTTCACCTCCTTTGCTTACCTGGGCCATGCGGGCATTCAGGGTAAAGGGCGAGGCATCGGCGCGGAAGGCGGTCAGCTTGGGCGTTTCGACTTCGGTATGGTCATCGCTGGGGAAGTGGGTCAGTCGCGGTGCGATCAGTTCGTACTTCACTCGGCCATGTTCATCAAAGCGCCGAATCAGGGCATTTTCCGCAATCGCATCGGGCCGGTCATCCTGTACCTTGCTGATTTCCGCCAGACCGCCGGTGACGATTGCCTGCAGCCAGAAGCTCAGGGCAGCGAGCGTGCCCAGCAGAATCAGCGGAAAGAGTTGCCCTGTCCAGTGTTTCATCGGGCAGCAAGATACGGGGCGAAGGTTGCTTCGAGCTTGTTCTGGGCGGCGAGGATCAGTTCGATGGCTTCACGTACGGCGCCGTGGCCGCCGCTGGCCTCGGTGACCAGATGCACTCGCGCCTTGACGATCGGGCGAGCGTTGGCAGGGGCGATGGCAAGTCCGCAACGGGTCAGGGCTGGGAGGTCGATCAGATCGTCACCCATGAAGGCGCATTCAGACCACTGCATGCCGAGCTTGGCGAGCATGGCGTCGACAGCGACGAATTTGTCGCCCACGCCCTGCTCAACCAGCGTAATGCCAAGGTCGGCAGCGCGTGCGGCAACGACGCCCGAGCTTCTGCCGGTGACAATGGCTACTTCAATCTCAGCGCGTTGCAGGAGTTTGATGCCGAGGCCGTCCTGAACGTTGAAGGTTTTTCGTTCGTGTCCTTCGTCGGTATAGGTCAGACCGCCGTCGGTCATGACACCATCGATGTCGAAAGCGACCAGCTTGATGTGACTGGCCAGGGTGTTGATATCCATCAGATGACCTTTGCCGTAAAGAGATCGTGCATGTTGAGTGCGCCAGCCAGTTTGCCATGATCATCGACCACCAGCAGGGCATTGATGCGCAGGCGTTCCATCATTTCGACAGCCTCAACCGCCAGACGGTCGGGCCCGATGCTGTGTGGATCAGGGCTCATTGCATCGCCAATAAATGCTGATTGCAGGTCGAGATGTCGCTCGAAGGCGCGGCGCAGGTCACCATCGGTAAAAATGCCGGTGGGTGAGCCTTCCTGGTCGCAGACGGCGACCAAGCCCAGTCCGCCACGCGACATGGCGACGATGGCATCGGTCACCGGCGTCAGGGCTGTGACCCGGGGGATGGCGGCCAGGGGGCGCATGACATCGCGCACATGGGTCAGCAGGCGCCGGCCAAGCGAACCGCCGGGGTGTGAGCGAGCGAAATCTTCCGGGCCGAAACCACGGGCATCCAGCAAGGCGACGGCGAGCGCATCACCCAGTGCGAGTGCTGCCGTGGTACTTGCCGTGGGCGCCAGATTCAGCGGGCAGGCTTCTTGTGCGACACCCGCATCAAGGTGTACATCCGCTTCCCGTGCCAGCGTCGAGGTCGGAACGCCGGTCATGGTGATCA
>CALAGF010000352.1 GCA_937892345.1 uncultured Rhodocyclaceae bacterium
CCGATCTAGCCAATAAGCAGTTCGATGCCAACGACCAGCACATCGTCCATATCGTCGACTGGTTATGGCAATACGCATTTGATCAGCGCGCCTCGGATATCCACGTCGAGCCACGGCGCGAACTCGGGATCGTGCGTTTCCGGATTGATGGTGTGCTGCATCAGGTGTATCAGATTCCGACGCCGGTAATGAACGCCATGACCAGCCGGATCAAGCTGCTGGGACGGATGGACGTTATCGAGAAGCGACGTCCGCAGGATGGAAGAATCAAGACCCGGACGCCGGCCGGACAGGAAGTTGAACTGCGCTTGTCGACCTTGCCGACCGCATTTGGCGAAAAGCTGGTGATGCGGATTTTCGATCCTGACGTGCTGGTGCGCGATTTTCGGATGCTGGGTTTTACCGAAGATGACCAGTCCCGCTGGGAGCAGATGACCCGCTCGCCGAACGGCATTGTATTGGTCACAGGTCCGACGGGTTCGGGCAAGACCACCACGCTTTATACGACACTCAAACAGCTGGCGACGCCCGAAGTGAATGTCTGCACGATCGAGGACCCGATCGAAATGGTCGAGCCTTCATTCAACCAGATGCAGGTTCAGGCAAATATCGACCTCGGTTTCCCGGAAGGCGTCAGAGCCCTGATGCGTCAGGATCCGGACATCATCATGATCGGGGAAATCCGCGATCTCCAGACCGCGGAAATGGCCATCCAGGCAGCGTTGACCGGACACTTGGTACTGTCGACCCTGCATACCAACGACTCGGCTGCAGCAGTCACCCGTATGCTCGATCTGGGCATGCCCGCCTATCTGATCCACTCGACCCTGCTCGGGATCATGGCACAGCGACTGATTCGCACCCTGTGTCCAAAATGCAAAAAGGCAGAGCCGATTACCGAAGAAGAGCGCGCGATCTGGCGCTCACTGGTTGCGCCCTGGAAAGCGAACGAGCCGGCATCCCTGCATCATGCTGTTGGTTGCCTGGATTGCAGAATGACCGGCTACACCGGTCGCGTCGGGGTGTACGAAATTCTGCTCAACTCTCCCGAGATCAGAAAACTGATCAAGCCCGCACTGGAGATGCCGCGTCTGCGCGAGCAGGCTTATCGTGAAGGCATGCGCCCGATGCGGATTTCCGGTGCGCTCAAGGTCGCCCAAGGCGTTACGACGCTTGAAGAAGTCATCAAGGTCGTACCGCCGGTTGAAGGCTGATTGCACACTACGTCTGGGCAAAACGCGCGTGGGTGGCGATAATAGCTTTCCTCGTAATTAGGTGTAGCCATGGCTGTCGAACTGTTTAATGACGGAAACCACATCGTCCACGCTTTCTACGATCTGGTCGATGATTCTCCCGGTGGTGCTGTGCAGTGCAACCAGTTTCTGGTCGTAGACAGCGGGCACGGCGCATTGATTGATCCAGGCGGCAACATGACCTACACAGGCCTGTTGATGGACATGCAGAAATATTTCTCGTCCAAGGATCTGGATTTCATTCTGGCCTCACACCCCGATCCGGACATCATTGCATCGGTCAATAAATGGTTCGTCGCCTCGCAGTGCAAGGTGATGATATCGAGCCTGTGGACGCGTTTTGTGCCCCACTTCACCACCGGCAAGGATGTCTCTCATCGCATTCTGGGCATTCCGGATCAGGGCGCGGTGATCCGCCTTGGCCAATGCAAAATGCTGGCCCTGCCTGCCCATTTCATGCATGCCGAAGGTAATTTCCAGTTTTACGACCCGATTGCCAAGATTCTGTTTTCCGGCGACCTCGGTACCTCGCTCGTATCCCATGAACAAGCAGCCATCCCGGTGACGGATTTCCAGTCACATCGGCAGTACATGGAAGGCTTCCACAAACGCTATATCGTCTCACGCAAGGTCTGCCGCTACTGGGCCAACATGGTTCGCCAGCTCGATATCGAGCAGATTGTGCCGCAGCACGGCGCCCGTTTTATCGGCAAGAAGGCGGTTGCAGACTTTATTTCCTGGGTCGAGGAGCTTGAATGCGGCGTCGACCTGATGACGCAGGAAAGCTACCGCCTGCCACAGTAATTTGCCCCCGCAAAAAAAACGCCTCCGATCTGGAGGCGTTTTGCATTTTGGCCGAAATTTCCGGTTGACCGCAGGAAGCGCGATTACAGAATCATCCCGGCACCGACGGTATTGTTGTTGCTCTCGTCGATGATGATGAAAGCGCCGGTGCCGCGGTTTTCCAGGTAGGGGTCGGCGAACAGCGGCTGGGCCAGCTTGAAGGTGACCTGCGCGATGTCGTTCATCGCCAGCTTCTCGGCCGGCACCTTCTCCAGGGTGTTCACGTCGAGACGATGGTCGATAGCGGCCAGCTTGGCCTTGGAGTCGCGCGTCGTGTGGCGGATCAGGTAGGTGCGGGCGCGGTCCATCGGGGCTTCGGACATCCAGCAGACGGTGGCTTCGATCTGCTTGACGGGGGCCGGTACTTCGTTCGACTTGACGATCATGTCGCCGCGCGAGGTGTCGATTTCGTCGGCGAGCAGGATGGTGACGGATTGCTCGGTGACGGCTTCGGGAATATCGACGCCGCCGATCTGGATGGCCTTGACGGTCGAGGTCAGGCCGTTCGGCAACACGGTGACGGCGTCGCCGACCTTTAGGCTGCCGGCTTCGACGCGGCCCATGAAGCCGCGGTAGTCGTGCAGCTCGGGGTTGGCCGAATCCTGCGGACGGCAGACGTACTGGACCGGGAAGCGGAACTTCTCGGTGTGCTCGGTGTGGGCGCCCGGGGTTTCTTCGAGGATTTCGAGGAGGGTCGGGCCGTCGTACCAGTTCAGGCTGTCGCCGCGATCGACGATCATGTCGCCGTTGAGCGCCGAGAGCGGAATGAAGCGAACGTCCTCAATGCCGAGCTTGGCGGCGAATTCGAGGTAGTCGGCCTTGATCTTCTCGTAGGTGGCCTGCGAGTAATCGACGAGGTCCATCTTGTTGATGGCGACGAGCAGGTGGGGGATGCCGACCAGCGACGCCAGCTTGGAGTGGCGGCGGGTCTGGGTCAGGATGCCCTTGCGCGCATCGATGAGGATGATGGCCAGGTTGGCCGTCGACGCGGCGGTGACCATGTTGCGGGTGTACTGCTCGTGGCCCGGCGCGTCGGCGATGATGTACTTGCGCGTGCCGGTCGAGAAGTAGCGGTAGGCGACGTCGATGGTGATGCCCTGTTCGCGCTCGGCCTGCAGGCCGTCGGTGAGCAGCGAGAGGTCAACGGCGCCGAGGCCGCGCTTTTCCGAAGTCTTGGCGATAGCCGACAGCGTGTCGGCGAGGATGGTCTTGGTGTCGAACAGCAGGCGGCCGATCAGCGTGCTCTTGCCGTCGTCGACGCTGCCGCAGGTCAGGAAGCGGAGCAGGCCGCCATCGTGAGAAATTCGTTCAACTTGATGGGCGCTCATCAGAAGTAACCCTCTTTCTTGCGTTGTTCCATGGAGGCTTCGCTGGTCTGGTCGTCCAGACGCGTCGCGCCGCGCTCGGTGATGGTGGTGGTGGCGGTTTCCAGCACGATCTTCTCGACCGTGTCGGCATCCGACTCGACCGGCGCCGTGCAGGAAATGTCGCCGACGGTGCGGAAGCGCACCAGCTTGTCGATGATCTGCTCGCCGGCCTTTGGCAGGTTGGTCAGTTCGCCATTCACCAGCGGCACGTTGACCGGCACGATGGAACCCTGGCGGATGACGACCGGGCGGGTGTGGGCGAAATAGATTGATGGCAGTTCGAG
>CALAGF010000353.1 GCA_937892345.1 uncultured Rhodocyclaceae bacterium
CTGTTTTCGAACACGTATCTTGCGATGCGGGTCGCTTATTTCAACGAACTTGATACCTATGCCGCAACGCACGGTCTGGACAGCCGCCAGATCATCGACGGGGTGTGTCTGGATCCGCGGATCGGGCAGCACTACAACAATCCTTCCTTTGGCTATGGCGGTTACTGTCTGCCCAAGGACACCAAGCAGTTGCTGGCCAATTACCGCGATGTGCCGCAGAACCTGATTCATGCCATCGTTGAATCCAACTCCACGCGCAAGGATTTCATTGCAGATTCGATCATTCGTCGCCAGCCAAAAACTGTGGGCATTTACCGCCTGATCATGAAAGCCGGCTCGGATAACTTCCGCGCTTCGAGCATTCAGGGGATCATGAAGCGGATCAAGGCCAAAGGCATTGAAGTGATCGTGTATGAGCCGGTATTGCCTGATGAAGAATTTTTCAATTCCCGTGTAGAGCGGGATTTTGCGGCATTCAAGGCGCAGTCCGATGTGATTGTGGCCAATCGCCTGACCGATGAATTGCTGGATTGCCAGGACAAGGTATTTACCCGCGACCTTTTCGGTGGTGACTAAAGGAGTTATGGAATGATTTTGGTAACCGGCGGGACCGGCTATATCGGTTCGCATACCGTCGTGGAATTGCTATCCCGCGGTGAAGAGTTGTTGATTTTGGACAACCTCAGCAATAGCAGCGTGAAGGTGCTTGACCGGGTGGAAGCAATTACCGGCAAGCGTCCTGCGTTCATCGAGGGCGACATTCTCGACCGTCCGCTACTGGACCGCTTGTTCTCACAGTTCCCCATTCGTTCGGTGATCCACTTTGCCGGCTTGAAGGCGGTGGGTGAATCGGTGGCCAAGCCCTTGCTCTATTACCGGAATAATGTGGTGGGCAGTGCCAACCTGTTCGAGGCCATGTCAGCCGCCGGCGTCAAGCAACTGGTGTTCAGTTCTTCGGCAACCGTGTATGGCGATCCCCATGCGGTGCCAATCCGTGAGGATTTCCCCTTGCAGGCCACCAATCCATATGGCCGGACCAAGTTGATGATCGAGGATATGCTGCGCGACCTGGTGCAGGCTGATCCGACATGGCGGATTGCCATCCTGCGCTACTTCAACCCGGTGGGCGCGCATGCCAGTGGACTGATCGGTGAAAACCCGAACGGGATTCCCAATAATCTGATGCCTTTCATCGCCCAGACGGCTGTGGGTATCCGGCAGGAGCTGTCGGTATTCGGCAGCGATTATCCGACGCCTGATGGTACCGGGGTGCGCGATTACATTCATGTGGTCGACCTCGCACTTGGCCATCTGGCAGCCCTGGAAGCGCTATCGCGTGATGAGGTTTTGCTGACCGTCAATCTCGGGACGGGTGAAGGCTATAGCGTGCTGGATATGGTGCGTGCCTTCGAGCAGGCCTGTCAGCGAAAAGTCCCTTTCAGGCTGGTTGACCGCAGACCCGGCGATGTTGCCAGCTGTTACGCCGATCCGGCCCATGCAGAACGCCTGCTGGGCTGGCGGGCAACGCGTGGGGTGGCGGCCATGTGTGAGGACACCTGGCGTTGGCAATCAGGAAATCCGAATGGTCTGTAGTTTGAGTTGAATTTGATAAATATAAAACATTAGACATTTAATATGGCAAATGTTATATTTCTCTCCGCTTCGATCGGGAAGCGCGATTGCGTGGAGAGAAATCATGAACAGAACTGTCAACAAACCCAAAGAAGATGCCGCGCTTTGGGACGAGCATCTGGGAAAAATTCTGGGTGCCAACCCGATTCCCTGTTTTGCAATTGACAGCCAGCATGTGATCACCCACTGGAATCGCGGATGTGAGCTCTTGCTCGGGCGTACCGCTGACGAAATGATTGGTACGCGTTGCCAGTGGCAACCTTTTTACCCCGCACAGCGGGATACGCTGGCCGATTGCATCGTGAATGGATCAATTGACGACATCCTCAATGGCGTCTACCGAAACAAGAAGATTCGCCCTTCACCGACGATCGAAGCAGCCTACGAAGCCGAAGATTTTTTCCCGGGGCTGGGGGATGGCAAATGGCTGCATTTCACTGCGGCCCCGTTGTATGACTGCACGGGCAAGGTGATTGGCGCAATCGAAAATCTGCAGGATGTCACACGCCAACGCAATATCGAGATTGCCCTGCGTCGCTCACACGATGATCTGGAGTCCTTGGTCACAGCGCGTACCCGGGAACTGGCAGACAAGAACGAGGCCTTGGCCAAGGCGCTCGAGCGTCAGGAAGAACTGGATCGTGCCAAGGCACAATTTCTGGCTGCGGTGTCCGATGAACTCAAATCGCCACTGGACTGTATTCTGGGCTTGTCGGACCTGATCCGGATGCGCAACAACGATCCCGAAATCACGCACGATGCCCGACAAATTCAAGACAACGCCAACAAATTGCGGGTCTTGCTCAGCGATCTGGTGGCCATGTCGGAAATTACTGCCGGGCGTGCACAACTGAACGCCTCGCCTTATAACCCGATTGAAACGGTCCAGATGGTCATTGCCGGCTATCGGCAGCGCTTTGCCGAAAATCCGGGCGAAATCCTGTTCTCCGTGGAAGCAGGTTGCCCCGAAATGCTTTTTGGTGACGCACGACGTTTTCTGCGCAATATCGAAGCCTTGGTGGAAAACGCCCTGCAGGTGTCGGGGAGTGCACCGGTCAACATCAGCCTGGCCCGAAAAATGGATGCACTTCAAGTCACGGTAGTGGATTCAGGGGAGGTCATGGATGACAAGTCCCGCGAAACCATCTTCGAGCATTTTCGCCATTCCGGCCATCAGGTGGCAGATGCCATGGCCGGCAACGGTATTCGCTTGGCGCTGGCAAGGGCGCAGGCGTTGATGATGGGGGGCAGCCTGATCGTCGAAGCCGGCGCGGAGGGGGGTAACGCGTTCGTGTTCACCTTGCCGGTCCGTGCGACAAGCTAGGCGGCTGGCTCGCAGAAAAACTCAGCCAACCGAAAAGTCGGGAAAACGCTGAAAAATCCTCTCGCAGCCACGTCGACCGTGGCATGCGAATTTCCATTTCGCTATCGCTCAGGCTTTCGATGACAAGGCGTCCCTTGTGCATCTGCCGATGTGCGTTATGCCAGATTTCACCTTTTGCCAGGAAGAGATCTGCAGTGAGCCCGGACACGCTCAACCAAAGCAAGCCGTTTGTGCAACGAATAGCCACCCCGGCAGCCTGCTGAACCGCAATGACACGGCCTTTGGGGAGATTGATTCGCGTCGTTTTGTCCGGAGTGAACATGGCATTTTCCTCTTGCTGGCATGGAAAAAGTGTAAGGACCTCCGCTGTTTTGGTACAGTGTCAAAAAAGTTAAATTGTAATAAATACAGTTCATGAAATTTTGAACTGTACTGCTTTCTCTGACCTGCAACTGTGGTGTTCCCGTGGACGACAAACAGCTTCGCTATGAAAAATTGGCCGATGATCTGGCCGGCATGATCCGCTCCGGTGTCCTGGCGCAGGGTGACCGCCTGCCTTCGGTCCGGCGACTGGCTGGCGAACGGCGGCTTTCCGCAACCACCGTGGTACAGGCAATGCGCCAGCTCGAAAGTGCCGGCTTGATCGAAGCCCGTCCGCAATCCGGGTTTTTTGTCCGTCGCATTGCCGATGTCCATGCTCAGCCCCGGGGGCAGGCGACGCCAGATCTGCCAATGCCTGTCGATATTTCGCAGCAACTGCTGCGTGTGCTGACTACCTGTGCGCGTCCAACGGTTGCCCCGCTGGGCGCAGCCTTGCCCGCCAATGCTCTGTTGCCCCTGAATGCCTTGCAGCGGCTTTATTCCGGTGTTGCCCGCCGGCATCCGCATCTGCTTGAAGCGGGTAGCCACGTGAACATGGATTCGCCCCAACTGATTCGCCAGCTGGTACGCCGCTCATTGAGCTGGGGCGGGCCGCTGGCAGCCGGGGAATTTGTCATTACCAATTCGTGTACCGAAGCACTCAGTCTTTGTCTGCGGGCAGTGACCCGTCAGGGGGATACCGTTGCGGTGGAGTCGCCGGCCTATTATTTGATGCTGCAATTGCTTGAGTCCTTCGGCTTGAAGGCGCTCGAAATTCCCACCGATCCGGGGAGCGGCATGTCGGTGGAGGCTTTGGAGCTGGCGACTCGCCACGGCGGAATCGCGGCCTGTCTGCTGGTGGCCAACGGCAGCAATCCGAGTGGCAGTGTGATGCCGGATGATAAAAAGGCAGCTTTGGCGGCGTTGACCGCAGCACGGGCTATCCCGGTGATCGAGGACGATATCTACGGTGATCTGCATCTGGAAGATCAGCGCCCGTGGCCAGTCAAGGCTTTTGACCGTAGTGGCAATGTCATGCTGTGTGCCTCCTTCTCTAAATGCCTGTCGCCATCATTAAGAATCGGCTTTGTGGCGGCAGGAAAATATCGAGCGGAAATCGCCCTGCAGAAAACAGTGACCAGCGGTGCGACCAATCCGGTGACTCAGCAAGTGCTGGCGGAATATCTGGAGTCCGGTGCCTTCGAGCGCCACTTGCGCGGCCTGCGGCGGGAATATCGCCAACAGCTCAGTGCGATGCAGGTTGCGGTGGGCCGCTATTTTCCTGCTGGTACGCGCATCTCCCGGCCGAAGGCAGGTTTTGTCCTGTGGATCGAGCTTCCGGAGCATATCGATACCCTGGCCTTGTATGAAAGTGCGATTGAACGACAGGTCGCCTATGTCCCCGGTCCCTTGTTTTCGCCCAGCGGGATGTATCGCAATTGTTTGCGTCTGAACTGCGGGAACCCGCATACCGCTCAAATTGATGAGGCGATCAGGCGTTTGGGTGAGATTTTTGGCGGCTCCGCCAAGGACAGTCCCTGAGCTTCTACGGTATCATTGCCCACTTTTCGGCGGAGGTTTCCGCCCGCCTGCACTTCAGCGAAGGATTTTCTGCTTATGTTCGACGCAGTCCGCAACAACAAGAAAATTGTCCAGGGTTTCCTGGTACTCATCATGCTGCCGTTTGCATTTTTTGGCATCGATTCCTATGTCAACAACGCCGGTGGCGGGGATGCGGTTGCCTTGATTGATGGCAACAAGATATCGCAACAGGAATTTTCCAATGTCATGCGTGAGCAACTGGATCGCCTGCGTGGTCAGCTGGGCAGCCAGTTCGATCCGAAGATGCTGGAGACGCCGGAAATCCGCAAGACCATCCTCGATGATCTGATCAACCGCCGCCTGCTGTTGATTGAATCCGCCAAGCGCCATCTGGTGGTGGGCGATGATCAGGTGCGCGCAGCCGTGGCATCGATTGATGCCTTCCAGCAGGACGGCAAATTTTCTGCCGAGCGCTATACCAGCACACTTGCCGCACAGGGTTTGAGTCCGGCGGGCTTCGAGGCGCAGATTCGTCAGGATCTGATCCTGCAACAGTTGGCCGGCAGCCTGGGTCGTTCGGCCCTGGTTTCACGGACTGTTGCCGAACGCACCATTGCCTTGCAAGCGGAAAGCCGGGAAGTACAGGAACTCAGACTCTCCATCGGTGACTACCTGAGCAAGGTCAAGCTGGCTGATGGCGCAGCGAAGCAGTACTACGAGGCCAATGCACGCAAGTTCGAAACCCCCGAGCAAGCGCGGGCAGAATTTGTCGTCTTGTCGCTTGATGTCCTTGACGTCAAGGTCAGCGAGGAAGAGATCAAGAATTGGTATGAGGGGCACAAGGACCGCTATCAGCAATCCGAAGAGCGTCGTGCCAGCCATATCCTCATCGGACTGGAAAAGCAGGATAAAACCCAGGCTCGTGCCAAGGCTGAAATGGTACTCAAGCAGGTACAGGCCAAGCCTGCCGCTTTTGCCGAGCTGGCCAAGCAGTATTCAGATGATCCGGGTTCGGCGTCTCAAGGTGGGGATTTGGGCTTCTTCGGTCGCGGCATGATGGTCAAACCCTTTGAGGATTCTGCGTTCGTTCTCAAGGATGGCGAAATCTCCGGTGTGGTCGAGTCAGACTTTGGCTTCCACATTATCAAGCTGACCGGTGTGCATGCTGCCAAGGGCAAACCGCTGGCCGAGGTGCGGGGCGAGATCGAGGATGAATTGAAAAAGACGGCCGCCTCCCGCAAGTTTGCAGAAGCGGCTGAAACGCTTGCCAACATGGCCTACGAGCAGTCAGACAGCCTGCAACCACTGGCTGATCGCTTCAAACTGAAAGTCCAGAAATCGGATTGGCTGGGGCGTCAGGCGAATCCGGCTGCCGGCGTGTTTGCCAATCCAAAACTGCTCGCCGGCCTGTTCTCCGACGACGTGGTCAAGAGCAAGCGTAATACCGAGGCTGTCGAGATTGCACCGAACACCCTGGTAGTTGCGCGTATTGCCGAACACAAGCCAGCCGCAGTACCGGCCTTTGATGAGTTGCGTACCAAGATTGAGTTGCTGTTGCAGACCGAAGAAGCCCAGAAACTGGCGCTGGCCGACGGCGAGGCAAAGCTTGCTGCTTTGCGCAAAGGCGATGGCAACTTGAACTGGGGGGCATCGAAGACCGTTTCGCGCTTTGATCCGCGTGCCATTCCGCCGCTGGCTGTACAGCCGGTTTTCCGTCTGGATGCGGGCAAGCTGCCGGCTTATACCGGCGTTGAAGTCCCGGGCGCCGGCTATGCCTTGTTCCGTCTGAACAAGGTTACGAACGATATGTCGATTGATGAAAAACAGCGCAAGGGTATGCTCGGCCAATTGACTTCGATGGCTTCACAGGACGACCTGCAGGGCTATCTGGCGGGTCTGCGTACACGCTACAAAGTCGAGATCAACCAGAAGGCACTGGAAAGCAGCGACAAATAAGTCGCAAATAAGTCGTTTTCCAAGCCAGAAAAAGCGGACCACCGGGTCCGCTTTTTTATTGGCACTGACAGCGGTCGACCGCTGTACTGCCTGAAAACCCTAGCGTCGCCAAAATGACGGGCTGAGGACCACCAGCAGGGTAAAGAGTTCGAGACGGCCAAGCAGCATGGCAAAGGTACATACCCACGTCTGAAAATCGTTGAGGATGGCGTAGGTGGTCGATGGACCCACCTGGCCCAAGCCGGGACCGGTATTGTTGATACTGGCCACAATGGCGGTGAACGCGGTAATGACATCCAGCCCGCTGAAGACCATCAGCAGCGTGAGCGAAACAATGCTGACCATATAGACGAAACCGAAGGCCAGCACGGCAAACAGAATGCTCTGCGGCGCAACCTGGCCGCCGATTCGCACGTTGTACACCGCACGCGGATGCATCGCCAGCACAATTTCGCGATAGACCTGTTTGTAGAGCAGCAGCGCCCGGGCCATCTTGATGCCCCCACCGGTCGACCCGGCGCTGGTGACAAAACTGCACAAAAAGAGCATCCACAAGGGCGCAAAAATCGGCCAGGTCGCGTAGTCCACGCTGGCGTAGCCCGTGGTCGTGGCAATCGAGATGACATTGAAGGCAGCATGGCGTAGCGCGGTTTCCATCTCGGCGTAAGCGCCATCCTTCCAGATGTAAATGGCAATGATCAGCACGGAGAGCAGACAGATCGACAAGAACCAGCCGGCTTCCGGATCTTGTAGGTAAGGGGTGAGGGAACGTTTGCGTACCGCAAGAAAGAGGGTGCCGAAATTCATCCCGGCAATCAGCATGAAAATAATGCACACCATTTCAATCGCAGGCGAATTGAAATGGCCGAAGCTGGCATCATGCGTTGAAAAGCCACCCAGACCCATGGTCGAATAGCCGTGACAGACGGCGTCAAACCAATCCATGCCTGCCAGGTGATAACTGACGATACAAGCAATGGACACCACCACATAAACCACCCACAGTCCTTTGGCGGTTTCTGCGACACGCGGCGTCATCTTGCTGTCTTTCATCGGGCCGGGGGTTTCTGCCTTGAACATCTGGCGACCGCCGATGCCGAGCAAGGGAAGAATGGCGATGGCCAGCACGATCAGGCCCATGCCACCCACCCAAACCAGTTGGTGACGCCAGAGATTGATCGACTGGGGCAACTGGTCAAGGCCGCTCAATACCGTTGAACCAGTCGTGGTCAGTCCTGACATGGCTTCAAAATACGCGTCGGTCAGACTCACGTCCAACTGCAACACCAAGGGGAGGGCGGAGAACAGCGGCAGGATGGTCCAAACCAGGACGACCATCAAGAAGCCATCGCGCACGTTCAGGTCGCGCTTGATGTTGCGAAAACGATACCAGAGGGCGAAGCCGGTGCCGAATGTGACCGCGAAGACTTCGTCATAGACCGATTGCGCACCGTCATTGACCCAGTACGAAAACACCAGCGGTACAAGCAGGGTCATGGCGAACAGCATCACGATCATGCCCAGTGCCCGTAAAACGGGGCCAAAACGATTCATGTTTTGTCTACCTCAGCTATTGCGGGACCAACGGTGGATTTGGATGGGGTGTACGCAGCGGAAAATTGTTCAAATGCATCGTTGACCGAAAGAAAGACCTGGCCAGACAGCGCATTCCACAAGGGAGAAAGTCGTAGCCTATCCTGAACCGGCCCCTTGACCTCGGCAAAGTGCAGGCGGATATCCCGATTGGCCAGATCCCGGTTGAGATCGTTCAAGACTTCCATGGCCGTCGTGTCCACCCGGTTGACCGCACTCATGATCAACACCACGTCACGCGTTGTCGGCGCCTGCTCGAGTTCGCTGGCCAGTCTGGATTCAACGGCATTCAGATTGCCGAAAAACAGGCTCTCGTCAATGCGCAGCAGCATGACGCCGGGAATGGTTTCGACGGCATGACGCTCGACATTGCGAAAATGTTCGCTATCCGGAATCCGGCCGATCACCGCAATGTGCGGCATGCTGGCCCGATAGAGCAGGGTGGCGAGCGACAGCAGGATGCCCAGCGCAATACCCGCCTCAAGACCCAGCAGGAACACCCCGCTGGCTGTCCCCAGCGCAGCAATACCGTCAGCTTTGTCGTACTGCCAGGCTTGACGCAGGCCGCGCAAGTCAATCATCGACAGTGCAGCCACGATGATGCTGGCCGCCAGGACGGCCAATGGCAGGCGGGCAAAAAGAGGTGCGGCTCCGGCAACAATGGCGAGCATGGAGAGCGCAGCCACGATGCTGGCCAGTGGTGTTTGTGCTCCGGCAGCAAGGTTGACCGCAGAACGCGAAACACCGCCACCTACCGGCATGCCGCCATGAAAAGCGGCGACCAGGTTGGCCGCACCCAGACCGATCAATTCGCCATTGGCGTCAATCCGTTCATGGCGCTTGATGGCGAGCGCCTGCGCCATGGAAATATTCTGCACCATGCCGATCACTGCCATCAGGATGATGGGTATCGCCAGCAGGCGCAGTTCGCGCCATTCCGGAAAAAACAGGCTGAAACCCGGTACGCCCTCGGCAATGGTGCCGACCACGGCAACACCAGCACTGCGATCCAGCGAAAAATAGACAACACCCAGCGTGGCCAGCAAGACAACACCCAGCGGCATCAAGCGTACGACGAAGGCCGCAGGTTTTGAGGGCATGCCCAGCTTCCCGAGCAGTGAGGCCAGCCCGGTCCGCGTGAAGCCGAGAATCAGCAAGGCCAGGAAGC
>CALAGF010000354.1 GCA_937892345.1 uncultured Rhodocyclaceae bacterium
GATACCGGCAATATCGTTGGTGAGGTCGCACGAGGTTTCTATCCAGGGGGGCAATTAATCGAGAGTGACGACTTGTCCCAATGCCTTTCAGCTACGCAGGCAGCTTTGCTAACAGGTAAGCCAATTTTCGAAGCCACCTTCCAGCATGATGGCGTTTTGATTCGCGCCGACTTACTTCTCCCCGATGCAAATGGCTATCGACTTGCAGAGGTCAAATCCGCCGCATCGGTAAAGGACGTTTACCTTCCCGATGCAGCAATCCAAAGCTGGGTAGCCCGCAAAGCCGGTGTTCCCCTGACCCGCGTCGAGATTGCCCATATCGACAGGAGCTTCAGTTATCCGGGTGGTGGCAATTACAACGGGTTGCTGAAGCATGTTGATGTCACTTCAGCAATCGCTACGCTTGAAGCGGAAATTCCTGCATGGATCAGTGCGGCCCGAGCCACATTGAGTGGCGCGGAGCCGAGTCTTGATCATGGGGCACACTGTCGGCAACCCTATGAATGTCCATTTATTGCTTACTGCGCGCCTACGCAACAACAAGTAACTGAATATCCGGTAACGATGTTGCCGTGGGGAGGCAGGCTGGCAAAACAACTTTCTGACGAAGGCTATGCCGACCTACGGGATGTTCCTGTTGAGCGTTTGAGCAAGCCACTCCACCAGAAAATCTGGCGAATCACAAAGACGAAAGTAGCGGAACTCGATCCTGAAGTCACAAAAAAACTGAACGACTTACCGTACCCCCGATATTTCCTCGATTTTGAATCGATCCAGTTTGCTGTCCCGATCTGGTCAGGCACACGCCCTTACGACCAAATCATCTTTCAGTGGTCTTGTCACATCCAGAAAAGCGAGATGGAACTTAGTCATGCAGCATTTCTGGCAGACGGAACGGGCGATCCGCGTCGTCAGTTTGCCGAGAGTTTATTGGCCGCCATTGGTGCAGCTGGACCGATATTCGTTTACAACGCTACATTTGAACGCGGTCGTTTGCAGGAGCTTGCTGCAGCTTTTCCTGAAATTTCCGCGCAGCTACGAGCCGCTATCGTCCGCTTGTACGACCTTCTGCCCTTGGCTCGCGCGCATTACTACCACCAAGACATGCAGGGTTCGTGGTCACTGAAGAAAGTATTGCCCACAATCGCCCCTGAATTGGATTACGAAAACCTCGCCATCGGCGATGGCGGTATGGCGATGGATGCCTTTGCCGAAATTCTGTATCCCGGTACATCAGCAGAACGCCGCAGCGAATTGCATGAAGGCCTACTCGCCTACTGTGAGCGTGATACTTACGCCATGGTCAGAATTGCCGAGCACTTTTCCCATTGCAATTCATCCAGCGAATGAGAGGGCACGGTCATGCGCTGCCAACCGCTCAATTCACTCCGTGAAATCGGCATTGATTTTCGGTCTGGGCATAACATCGCGCCTTTGCCGAACATCAAGCAAGTCCTTTGGTTTCGCCTCGCATCGAACGTGGCAATCACTTCTCACATCCTGTCTCAAACCTACTTCTGGATAGAAAAAGCCTCCGGTCATCTTGTCGCTCTGGTATTGAATAACTTGGA
>CALAGF010000355.1 GCA_937892345.1 uncultured Rhodocyclaceae bacterium
CGAATTCTTCGCGCACGGTGTTGATGATGTCGTCGGCGTGGCTGTCGGTCTTGGCGAAGATGAGGGTTTTGGGGACTTCTTCGCGGCCGGGGAAGATGGCGGGCAGGTTGTCGCGGAAGGCGCGGATGACGGTGCGGATCTGGTCCGGGTTGACGATGTCGCGGTCGAGCTGGGTGGCGGTGTAGGCGGCGTCTTCGTCCTGCTGTTCCCAGCGCTTTTTGCGGGTCAGGCGTTCGCGTTTTTCGACTTGCTGCTGGGCGGCGATGACGGCGCCTTGCCGGGTGATGTGGGTGTCGATCAGGTAGATCTCGTTGCCGACGTTGACGCCGTCGGCCACCGCTTTTTCATGGCTGTAGTCGCTGACGACGTTCTTTTTGAAGAAGCCGTAGGTGCGGTTGTCGGGCGTGGCGGTGAGGCCGATCAGGCTGGCGTCGAAGTAGTCGAGCACTTGCTGCCAGAGGTTGTAGATGCTGCGGTGGCATTCGTCGATGAAGATGAAGTCGAAGAATTCGGGCGGGACTTTGGCGTTGTAGGCGACGGGTGGCGGGGCTTTGGTTTGGGTTAATTCGGCCGGGTTGATTTCTTCGGCGGCTTCGTCGAGTTCCTTGTCCTGCAGCAGCGCGTAGAGGCGCTGAATGGTGGAGATGCAGACGTCGGCGCCTTTGTCGACGAAGCTGCTTTTGAGGCGCTGCACGGTGTAGAGCTCGGTGAATTTGCGGCTGTCGTCGATGGGGACGTAGGCCATCATTTCCTGCTCAGCCTGCTCGCCGAGGTTTTTGGTGTCGACGAGAAAGAGGATGCGCTTGGCGTCGGTGTGCTTGAGCAGGCGGTAGATGCTGGTGATGGCGGTGTAGGTTTTGCCGGCGCCGGTGGCCATTTGAATGAGGGCGCGCGGCCGGGCTTCGCGGAAGGATTGTTCGAGGTTGGTGATCGCTGTTTCCTGGCAGTCGCGCAGGCGGAGTTCTTTGGCGGGCTTGTGCTCGGGGTTGAGCGGCGGGAGCGTGGCGAGGCGAGCGCGCAGGCTGGCGCCCTCGGTCAGCCAGTCGCGAAGGGTTTCCGGGCGATGGAAACTGAAGATTTCACGCGAACGCGGCTTGGGGTCGCGGGCGTCGGTAAAACGGGTGACAAAACAGGTGGCTTCGTAGAGAAAGGGCAGCGGCTCGCGCTTGTTCACCCATTTGAGCTTGGCGGCGGCGTAGCCTTCGGTTTGGCTTTCGTGCACGGTGAGGTGCTGGCCCTCCTCCTCACGCTTGGCTTCGATGACGCCAACGGCTTTTTTATCGACAAACAGCAGGTAGTCAGCGGGGCCGACATCGGTTTGCCATTCGCGAACAGCCACCCCGAGCCCGGCATTAAAGTCGATTTTCCTTTGAACGACCCAACCGGCGGCATGCAATTGGGCGTCGATACGATCACGAGCTCGCTGTTCAGGGTTCTGGTTTTCACTCATGCTGCACCGGGAATCATCGCCATGGAATATCGCCGGATGATAACGGATAGCGCCCCCCGGTTCATGCAACTTGACCCGTTCGCACAATATACGGAGACCCAATCTGGATCGCACAAGCCCGGAAAATCATTCAAGGTAGGCCACGTTCTGCCTTTACGCCAGCCACGGTAGCGGCCTGAATTGCCGCCTTGGGCAAGGTTTGCGATGATGCAGGCGAAAATGGAGACAATTGATGGAAAAGCACGCCCCCCCGGAAAGCAGCGAACACGCGCCTTGGCACGCCTGTTCTGTCCTGCTGGTGGACGACGAGCCAGGGATGCTCAGTTTCATGCAGCGCGCGCTCGGCCGCCATTGCAACCGTGTAGACACCGCAAACAGCGTGGAGGCAGCTATCCCCTTGCTGCGCCGCCAGCTTTACGACCTGATCATCCTTGATATCGCGCTGCCCGGTCGTTCCGGGCTGGAGTGGCTGGGTGAATTGAAAGCAGACAGCTTTGCCGGCGATGTTGTCCTGATTACGGCGTATGCCGACCTTGATACTGCCATCAACGCCCTGCGCGCCGGCGCTGCTGATTTCTTGCTCAAGCCGTTTTCCCTCGCCCAAATCATGAATGCCACGGAACGTTGTTTCGAGCGCTCCCGGTTGCGCCGCGAGAACTTTGTGCTACGTCGTGAAATTGAAGAATTGGCCTCCTCGGTAGATGGCATCATCTGCCAGTCGGAGGCCATGCAAGGCGTTTGTGACCGGGTCAAGCGCATTGCACCCACCAGTGCCACCGTGTTGTTAACCGGCGAATCCGGTACCGGCAAGGAAGTTATCGCACGCGCATTACACAAAATGAGTCCGCGCCACGACGGGCCTTTCGTGCCGATCAATTGTGCGGCGATTGCCGCTGAACTGATCGAATCCGAACTGTTTGGACACGTCAAAGGCGCATTTACCGGCGCCCAAAGCACGCGTGAGGGGCTTTTCTATTACGCCCAAGGCGGTACGATTTTTCTGGATGAAGTCGCTGAAATGCCGCCTGCAACCCAGGCAAAGCTCCTGCGCGTGCTGGAAGACCGACGCATTCGGCCGGTCGGCTCGGAACAGGAGATTCCGGTGGATGTACGCGTCATCGCTGCAACCAACCGGGACCTGAAGGATGACGTCGCCAACCAGCGTTTTCGTCAGGACCTTTACTACCGGCTGCAGGTGGTTGAAGTCAGCCTGCCCCCGCTGCGCGACCGCCCGGAAGATGTTGCGGTTCTGGCGCACCATTTTCACAACACCCTCGCCCCCAGCCTGAACCTGCCTCCGCTTGAATTGACCCCGCGCATTCTGGCGCGGATGACTGCCTACGACTGGCCTGGCAACGTCAGGGAATTACGCAATTTCATTGAACGTTCGCTCATCCTGGGCTGGTTCGATTTGGGCCCGGAAACCCCGTCGACCGTTGAACTCACCGCAGCCAGCGAGGAAACGCTGGAAGCTGTCGAAAAGCGCCATATTCTCAATACGCTCCACGCCTGCGCCGGCAACAAATCCGAAGCGGCTCGCCGGCTGGGTGTCTCGCGCAAAACGCTGGACCGGAAATGCTCCGCCTGGGGATGTGATTGAGCGCGACCGAAGCGCAACCCACGCAGCACGCCTCGATTCGCCGGCGCTTGCTGGCTCTGGCCCTGCTCCCTCTGGGCATCGTCCTGCCGGTGCTGTTGGTGACGCTGGCCCAGTGGGGCAGCAGTTATCTCGACCGCCTGCTGGTGGCCAAGGTGGGCGCCGATCTCGGCGTGGCTCATGGCTATTTTGAGCGGGTATCGGCCGGCATCGGCACGGCGATCGAGGGCCTGGCAGCATCATCACGATTGAATCGGCAGCTGACCAGCCCTTCGGGCAAGGCGCCGGAAGCGATACAGGCATGGCTGCGCAAGGAACAGGCTCGACTGAAACTGGATTTCCTGCATCTGCTCGGCCCCGACGACTGCGCTATCGGCTACACCACAGCACCTCGCGAACTTCACCCCTGTTTTGCTGACTGGCCGGTCATTCGAAATGCGCGTAAAGGCTTGGCCACCACGGAAAACGACGTGTTTTCCAGCGATCTGCTATTTGCCATCGACCCCCGGCTGGCCGGACGTGCCCACACGCCCTTGCTGCCCACCCTGAACGCAGCGCCCGATCCGCGCCATGCCGAGGAGCGCGGCTTGATGGTCCACGGCGCCGCGCCGGTATTTTCAGCCGATGGCCAACTGATCGCGGTACTCGCTGGCGGCGTCATGCTCAACGGCAATCTCGAATTCATTGATCGCCTGAATCAGATTGTGTATCCGGACGGTAGCCTGCCCGCAGGCAGCGTGGGGACAGCAACGCTGTTTCTCGGTGATGTACGGGTAGCGACCAACGTTCGCCTTTTCGAAGGCGAACGCGCCATCGGCACCCGGGTGTCCCGAGCCGTACGCGATGCCGTGTTGCATGAAGGGAAAACCTGGCTGGACCGCGCTTTTGTGGTGCAGGACTGGTATCTGTCGGGCTATCGCCCCTTACTGGATAGCCATGGCGACCGGGTCGGCATGCTCTACGTGGGATTTCTCGACAAACCCTACATGGCAGCCCGAAAGTCCGCCCTCAACGGCATTCTTGCCTTGTTTGGTGTCGCCATGCTGCTGGCTGCCATTTTCGCCGTGCTCTGGGCACGCAAGGTGTTTCGGCCCATCGAGCGCATGCACGCCACGATGCACGCTGTCGAGCATGGTCAGGCCGATGCCCGGGTAGGGAACGTTAACAGTCGCGATGAAATCGGCGAACTGGCCCGTCACCTGGACCGTTTATTGGAACGCCAGCAAGCCCAAGCGGCTTCCCTGCAGCGCTGGGGGGAAGCGCTCGACAGCGAAGTCGCCCGGCGTACCGCGGAACTGCAGCAGGCGCTGGCCGATTTGCGCACCACCCAAGGCAAGCTGGTCATGAATGAGAAATTGGCTGCCATTGGCCAGTTGACCGCTGGCATTGCGCACGAAATCAACAATCCGATCGCCGTCATTCAGGGCAATCTTGAAATGGCCCGCGAGCTGCTGGGGAGCGACTCGGCGCCGGTCGAACCGGAATTGCGCCTGATCATGGATCAGGTCCATCGCATTCGCCTGATCGTCACCAAACTGCTGCAATTTTCCCGCCCGCAAGATTACGTGGGATATCTTGAACCGGTCAGTCCGACGCAACTGATCCAGGACTGCCTTCTGCTCGTTGGCCACTTGCTTAAAAAAGGCAACATTGGCATCGAACAGCAATTGAATACCGCCCGCACCGCGAGCTGCAACAAGACCGAATTGCAGCAAGTCATGATCAACCTGCTGGTCAACGCCATCCAGGTCATGCCCGATGGCGGCACCCTGACCCTGACCAGCGAAGACTGGGACGAGGCCGACATGCCAATTGGCTTGCGTATTTCGGTGCGCGATAGCGGTCCCGGCATCCCGCCCGCCATGCTGGCTCGCCTGTTCGAGCCCTTCTACACAGCCCACAAGCCGGATGGCCACGGCCTTGGCCTGTGGGTCAGCCGCTTTCTGGTCGAACGCTACGATGGCCGGATCACCGTCAGCAGCGAACCCGGACACGGCGCATGTTTTACCCTCTGGCTGCGCTGCGAACTGCTCTCCTGACCCCTGTTTTTGTTGAGAAAACTTGGCTTTCAAAGCGTCGACCGCTAAACTGCGCGCTCTGCCGAGGAGCGCTGCGACCCTTTCATCGATCTGGGGCCAGGCTCGGCATTGATCAACGGCGCTCGCAAACCCGAAGTACTCCTGCCGGTTTGCGACGCCGTTTGTCTTTTGCGGGGTCCCCGGCGCGAATTTGGCCACCAGCCGTATTGCCGAGGACACCATGATTCAGCCCGACCGCACCGCCGAACTTTCCGCCCTGCTCGCCCAACGCCTGCTCGTTCTCGACGGCGCCATGGGGACGATGATCCAGCGCCACGGATTGCAGGAAGCCGATTACCGCGGCGAACGCTTTGCCGATCACCCGCACGACCTCAAGGGCAATAACGATCTGCTGGTGCTGACGCAGCCGGAGATCATCGGCGGCATTCACCGCGAGTACCTCGAAGCCGGCGCCGATATTCTCGAAACCTGTACCTTCAACTCAACTTCGGTATCGCAGGCGGATTACAACCTGACCGAGATCGTCTACGAGCTGAATTTCGAGGGCGCCAAACTGGCCCGCCAGCTGTGCGACGAATTCACCGCCGCCAATCCGGCCAAGCCGCGCTTCGTCGCCGGCGTGCTCGGCCCGACCAGCCGCACCGCGTCGATTTCCCCGGACGTCAATGACCCCGGCTACCGCAATGTCAGTTTCGATGAACTGGTGGCCAATTACGTCGAGGCGATCACCGGCTTGGTCGAAGGCGGTGCCGACATCCTGCTGGTTGAAACGGTTTTCGATACGCTGAACGCCAAGGCAGCGCTGTTCGCCATCGAAAAATTCTTCGACATCGCCAAGCGCCGCTGGCCGGTGATGATTTCCGGCACGATCACCGATGCCTCCGGCCGCACGCTGTCCGGCCAGACCGCCGAAGCCTTCTGGAATTCGCTGCGTCACGTCCAGCCGATTTCTTTCGGCCTGAATTGCGCGCTCGGCGCCAAGGAATTGCGCCAGTACGTCGAGGAACTGTCGCGCGTTTGCGATTGCTATGTCTCGGCCCACCCCAACGCCGGCCTGCCCAATGCCTTCGGCGGCTACGACGAAACGGCCGAGATGCTGGCCGATGAAATCGAGAGCTGGGCCAAGGCCGGTATCGTCAATATCGTCGGCGGCTGCTGCGGCACCTCGCCGGAGCACATTGCGGCCATCGCCCTGCGGGTTGCTGCGGTCAACCCGCGTAAACCGGCAAAAATCGAGCCGGCGCTGCGACTTTCCGGGCTGGAGCCGTTCAATGTCACGCCTGCTTCGCTGTATGTGAATGTCGGCGAACGCACCAACGTTACCGGCTCCAAGGCCTTCGCCCGCATGATTCTCGAAGGCCGCTTCGATGACGCGCTGGCCGTCGCCCGCCAGCAGGTCGAGAACGGCGCTCAGGTCATCGACATCAACATGGACGAGGCGATGCTCGATTCGCTCGCCGCGATGGACAAGTTCTTGAAGCTGATTGCCTCGGAACCGGACATTTCACGCGTGCCGATCATGATCGACTCGTCGAAGTGGGAAGTCATCGAGGCTGGCATGAAGTGCATCCAGGGCAAGGGTATCGTCAATTCGATCTCCATGAAGGAAGGCGAAGCCAAGTTCCTGGAACAGGCCAGGCTGGCCCGCCGCTACGGTGCTGCGGTGATCGTCATGGCCTTCGATGAAAAGGGTCAGGCCGACACCTTTGCCCGCAAGACCGAAATTTCCAAACGCGCTTACGAACTGCTGACGGCATCGCCGGAGCAAGGCGGAGCGGGTTTCCCGGCCGAAGACATCATCTTCGACCCGAATATTTTTGCCATCGCCACCGGCATCCCGGAGCACGACAACTAC
>CALAGF010000356.1 GCA_937892345.1 uncultured Rhodocyclaceae bacterium
CCTGCTCCTGCTCCTGCTCCTGCTCCTGCTCCTGCTCCTGCTCCTGCTCCTGCTCCTGCTCTATCTTCGCAAGTGAATGACAACCACACAATTGAATCAATCAAACAGGAAATTTCCCGACTAAATAACGCAGAATCTGAGAAGCAATTCTTCTCCTCTTTACCACCACCTCTGAAATCAAGCCCGGAACTGATCGAGTGGCTAAAACAACGCAAAGCAGCACGTGAAACGGCAGCAAAAGCTGAACTTAATGAACTTTTCTAAGCAGGATTGGACATGCTAAAAATCGCCTTATTTTTAATTGGCGTAGTGATGGCGGCTGCGGCCCCTGCTTTTGCAGGCGTAGCGAACGATATCCCTAGTTGTTACACAGCAAATAAAGTTGTAAATCCTGCGCCCCAAATTTCTAAGGAAATATTCATACTGATCGACCAGACAACACCCTTGGATACAGGTCTTCAGAACTCTGTTCGCGAGAATGTGGGGCGTTTGGTAACCCCGGGGAATGCCTATGTGGTCTCTAGTTTTTCGTCTTTTGGTCAAGGACGGTATTTAGAGGTACTTAGCGCAGGCACCATCGAGACTAATATCCCCGAGAAATACCGAGGAGATATTGGCGTTAGGATTTTAAGCGGCCTCGACAACTGCCTAAAATCCCAGAGCGAATTCGCACGAAAAACAGCTGCAGGTGCACTAAACAATGCATTGAATGGAGCATCAGGAGATTTGGCAAAATCTGATGTAATGGCAGCTTTGAGGGAGCTATCAGGAAGAGTGCGCCAGTCACCTGCAAAAGAAAAAATTCTATTTGTTGTATCCGATATGTTGGAAAATTCCAGTATTAGCAGTTTTTATTCCAACAGAAAAATTCGAAATCTTGATATTTCGGCAGAAATAAAAAAAGCCACAACTAGCCACCAGATTGGTGACTTTGCAGGTGCGAGAGTATTTGTTCTTGGAGCAGGATTAGTTCAAGACCCCACAGGGAAAGGTAAGGATAGTGGCGTCTACCGAGATCCCAAAACTATCTCCAACCTTAAATCTTTTTGGGAAGAATATTTTGCCCAAAGCAAGGCTACCTTAATTGAATTTGGAGCTCCTGCATTATTGGTACCAATCCAATAGACGGCCCGCCGCCCCAGGCTCAATCACCCCTCAGGATGAGGGACGGGACAGCATCCATGCCAGTACCAACACGGTGATGATCAGTGGCAAGTAGTGCAAGGGGGGCGGCAAGGTCAGCCAGCCAAGCCCGGCGCTGACAGCCATCATGACGGCCGCGGCGAATTTGGCTGATCGGGGAATGGCGCCTCGTGCTCGCCAGGCAAGGATCACCGGCCCCATGCGCGGATGCGTCAGTAGCCGAGCTTCCCATTCGGGATGCGAACGGGCAAAAAACCACGCAGCGAGAAGCAGGAAAGGCGTTGTGGGCAACAAGGGCAGAACCGCCCCGACAACAGCCAATCCAATGCACAACACCCCCAAAACCCGAAATGTGGGACGCTTCATGTCAACGGAGCTCCCAATAAGATGCGTTGCTGTAATTCTCTTTCAGAAGATCGATAAATAACCTGACGCGCAGCGGCAGGTGTCGACGTTGCGGGAAGACGGCATAAATCCCCAGCGGCGGCGCTTGCCATGCATCAAGCACCGAAGTCAGCCGGCCCTCCTTGAGATCGCGCCCAACCTCCCAGAGTGAACGCCAGGCCAGTCCGCGACCGGCCAAAGCCCATTCATGCAGCACCGCACCGTCATTGCATTCAAAGCGGCCGCTGACCTTGCGGGTGTCCACCTCGCCATTTTCCGGGTGACGGAAGAGCCAGCCACGCTGTTGCCCCAGTGACAGGCAATTGTGGCGGGCCAGATCGTCCGGGCTGCGCGGCACGCCGTGTTCGACCAGATAGGCGGGACTGGCAACCACCATGCGACGCATTTCACCAAGCCGTACGCTGATCAGGCTGGAATCAGTCAGTTCGCCAATGCGGATGGCGCAGTCGACATTTTCATTGATCAGATCGACGATTCTGTCGCTTAGATCCAGCTTGACCGCAACACCGGGATTGGCCTGCATGAAGTCGCCAATCAACGGCGCCACGTGCTGACGACCGAAGCCGGCTGGCGCCGATACCTTGAGATAGCCGCTGGCCTGCACGCCCCCCAGGGAAACTGCCGCTTCGGCATTGGCCAGATCATTCAGCAATTTCTGGCAATCCTCGAGAAAAGCCTGGCCTTCAAAGGTGAGCGTCAGCTTGCGCGTCGTGCGCAGCAGCAAACGCACACCGAGGCGAGATTCGAGCGCATCAAGGCGTCGACCGATGATGGCCGGCGTCACCCCTTCTGCCCGTGCCGCAGCCGACAAACTGCCGCGAATTGCGACACCGACAAAGGCTTCAATGTGCTTTAAGCGGTCCATTTAATACTTAAAGTAAAAAATGAAATGATTCTAGCCGGCTTTTTAGTCTTGTAGAAGACTAATAAAATACGCTGCATCGCAACATTTTCACCACTTTTCTCCAGGAGATTCGTATGGCCATCACTTTGCCCGCCGGTATGCAAATCAATGCACCGATCCAGCCCGAATGGGAATCCATCCTCACCGTCGAGGCGCTGGAGTTCGTTGCCAAGCTGCACCGCGCCTTCGAAGCGCGTCGCCAGGAACTGCTCAAGGCCCGCGTTGCCCGTCAGGCGCGCATCGATGCCGGCGAAATGCCGGACTTCCTGCCGGAAACTGCCCATATCCGTGCCGGCGACTGGAAGGTTGCACCGCTGCCCAAGGCGCTGGAGCGTCGCCGTACCGAAATCACCGGCCCGGTCGAAGCCAAGATGATCATCAACGCCTTCAACTCCG
>CALAGF010000357.1 GCA_937892345.1 uncultured Rhodocyclaceae bacterium
CCAGGTCGCGGAAGGTGACGATGTTGCCGAAGGTCTTGGTGGCGTCGAAGATGCGGTTGGTCCGCGAGTAAGCCTGCATCAGGCCATGGAAGCGCAGGTTCTTGTCGACAAACAGTGTGTTGAGCGTGGGGGCATCAAAGCCGGTCAGGAACATACCCACCACGATGAGCAGGTCGATCTCCTTGGCCTTCACCTGCTTGGCCAGGTCTCGGTAGTAGTTCTGGAAGCCGTTGCTGTCCACGCTGAAGTTGGTCTTGAACAGCGCGTTGTAGTCGGCAATGGCCGCGCTCAGGAACTCCTTGGCACTGCTGTTCATGGCCGAGACATCAAAGCTCTCGTCCTGGATGTCGCCAATCGCGTCCTGCTCTTCGTTGGCGGCGAACGAGAAGATGGTGGCCACCTTCAGCGGCTTTTCGCTGGTCTTCTGCAGTTCCCGGAAGCACTCGTAGTACAGTTTGGCAGCATCCACACTGCTGACCGCAAACATAGCGTTAAAGCCCTTGTTGCCCGCGTGCAGGCGGTGGGTTTTCTGCCGGAAGTTGGTCAGGATGTACTGGGTAATTTCGCGGATGCGGTCAGGGTGCAGCAGGGCTTGCTTGTTCTCTGCCGCACTCAGCTTCTTTTCGTCCTTCTCGGTCTCGATGGCCTTGAACTGCGGGCGCACATCGTTGTAATCCACCTTGAACTTCAGCACCTTCTCATCGCGAATCGCGTCGGTGATCACGTAGGAATGCAACTCGCGGCCGAATACGCTGGCGGTGGTTTCCGCACCCAGCGCGTTCTCCGGGAAGATTGGGGTGCCGGTAAAGCCAAACTGATAGAACCTCTTGAACTTCTTCTGCAGGTTCTTCTGCGCTTCACCGAACTGGCTGCGGTGACATTCATCGAAGATGAACACGACCTGTTTGCCGTAGATGGGCAAATCACCTTCACTCTTCATCAGGTTATTGAGCTTCTGGATGGTGGTGACGACGATCTTGTTGTCGTCCTTCTCCAGATTGCGCTTGAGGCCAGCCGTACTATCAGAGCCATTCACGCTGTCGGGAGAAAAGCGCTGGTATTCCCGCATGGTCTGGTAGTCCAGATCCTTGCGGTCCACCACGAAGAACACCTTGTCGATGAAATCCAGCTCCGTCGCCAAACGCGCCGCCTTGAAGCTGGTCAGCGTCTTGCCGGAACCGGTGGTGTGCCAGATAAAGCCACCGCCCTCAAGACTGCTCCAGCTCTTGGCCTGATAGGCGCTCTTGATCTTCCACAGAATGCGCTCGGTGGCTGCGATTTGATAAGGGCGCATCACCAGCAGTGTATCGCTCACGTCGAACACCGAGTAATGCAGCAACACATTAAGCAGGGTGTGTTTCTGGAAGAAGGTGGCCGTGAAGTCCTTCAGGTCCTTGATCAGCGTGTTGTCCGCCTTCGCCCAGTTCATGGTGAAGTCGAAGCTGTTCTTGTTGCGCTGCGTGGTGTTGGCGAAGTAGCGGCTGTCGGTGCCGTTGGAGATCACAAACAGCTGCAAATACTTGAACAAGGAATTCTCGCTGTTGAAGCTCTCCTTGCTGTAGCGATGCACCTGGTTGAAAGCCTCGCGGATGGCCACGCCGCGCTTCTTCAGCTCTACTTGTACCAGTGGCAGGCCATTGACCAGAATCGTCACGTCGTAGCGGTTGGCGTGGCTGCCGGCTTGCTCGAATTGCTTGATCACCTGCACCTTGTTGCGGGTAACGTTCTTTTTGTCCAGCAGGTAGATGTTCTGGATGCGGCCATCGTCAAACACGAAGTCATGGATGTAGTCATCATGAATTTTGCGCGTCTTGTCGACGATGCTGTCGCTGGGTTTGTCCAACCAGGTCTCAACAAAACGCGCCCACTCGCCTTCGGCAAACTGCACGCTGTTCAGCGCCTGCAATTGCACCCGCACATTCGCCAGCAAGGCTTGCGGCGTGTTCAGCGTGGGCAGAAATTCGTAACCCTGATTGACCAGATCCTGAATCAGCTCGCGCTCCAGATCACTTTCGCTCTGGTAGCCTTCTGCGACCTTCCATTCTGGGCTGTATTTATCCAGAACGATAAAGTTGTTCGATTCGGCGATGGTTTTGTAGTCGCTCATTCTTCGGCGTCCTTTTTCTGCAGCAGTTTTTTCACTTCACGGTCAAAATCGGATTCGATGCGCTGCTGCTTGTTGAATTTCTCGTATTCGGCGAAGGCTTTTTGTTCCGCCTGCTGGCGGGAAACCGTTCCGAAACCCTCCAGAATCCGGTACTCATTGAAGGCAAGAAATTTGTTCACGCTTTCAGCAAAGCTTTCCATCGTAAAGGTATTGCGCCGCTCGATAATGCCTTCGATGTAGTCGAAAAAAGCTGAAACAGCGCGCTCCAGTTTTTTGATATCGGCTTCGCTCAGATAATTTTTTGCCACGGCCGCATCCGACTTCAACACGCGGCCATCCGGCGCATTTTTATAGGTGCTCATGCCCATCAAGGGCTTGCTGGCATCGGCATTCAAGGCAATGACCTCTGCCGCCGTATGGCCGGTAATCGCAAAATGGAACTTGTCCTGCACATGGGCATAAAACAACCGCGTGGTTTCTGATTTCGGGTCGTAATCGCTGCTGCACTCGGCAAAGATATCGGTAATCTGTTGGTAAATGCGCCGCTCACTGGCACGGATAGAGCGCACCCGCTCCAGCAGTTCGCGGAAATAGTCTTTACCAAAGTAACGGCCATTTTTCAGGCGCTCATCATCCATGGCAAAGCCTTTGATGATGTACTCCTTGATCAAGGCTGTCGCCCAGATACGGAATTGCGTCGCCTGCGCCGAATTGACCCGGTAGCCCACCGAGATCACCGCATCGAGGTTGTAGTACTCCAGCTTGCGTGTAACTTGCCGCGCCCCCTCTTGCTGAACTGTTTCCAAAACGGAAAGAGTTGCCTCGCGCTGCAATTCGCCTGATTCGTAAATGTTTTCAAGGTGCTTGGAGATCGCCGCCACGCCCACGCCAAACAGCTCCGCCATGCGCTTCTGTGTGAGCCAGATGGTTTCATTGCTGAGCAGCACCTCAACCTTGATCGCGCCATTGGGGGCGGTGTAGAGCAGGAACTCCGTGGTCTGGTCGCGCAGGCTTAAATGCTTGGACATCGGGTTCCTTCCTTATGTGTGAACACCTGGGGACAGTTTGACCCTAGGGATCGGCCTGATGATTTCCAGCCTCAACTGGTTAGCCGTACTACCCGGTTGACTGTCCCACAGGCTGTGGGACAAATTCAAACCGTGACAAGCTGTCACGGTTTCAGTGCCTTGCGCACTCATGCCGCTGCCTCTTCCGGCTTGGGAAAGCTCAACAGCAAATCGCGGTAATAGGCGTATTGCTTCTGACGCAATGAAATTTCGCGCGGCAAGCCTTCGCTGATGGAGAATGTAAGCGCCTCGAGCTTATCGAGAATAGAAGCGATGCGCTTTTGCTCAATAAGAGACTTACTTGGTGATTCTGGGTATGGGATAGGAACAGGGATTTTCTCAACCTGATGACTCATCAGCTTGGGGTTGCCCATTCCCGAGTAAACATGCTTCTGCGCTTCAATTGACAGCCAGTAATACAAGAACTTGTAGTTCAATCTCGATTCATCGTTGATTTTTATCAGGCCACACACATTGGTAATGGAAAACTTTCCCATCCGATGAAATACAGTTCCGGCATTGGCGCCATCAGTCGTCCAGCTAATGAAT
>CALAGF010000358.1 GCA_937892345.1 uncultured Rhodocyclaceae bacterium
CAGTCGCATTCTCGGTCGGGTGTCGATGGACATGCTCTGCATCGATCTCACCGATGTGCCTGAAGCAGGCCTCGGTTCGAGCGTCGAACTGTGGGGCAAAAACATCCTCGCCAGCGAAGTGGCGCAGTGGGCCGACACCATTCCGTACCAGATCTTCTGCAACCTGCGTCGAGTGCCAAGGCTCTATTCCGAGGGTTGACGCCGCTGCGGGGGCCAAGTGTTGTAAATACTGAACGCTGTCGCCATGATAACGCTCAATTACAACAAAGCCTGAATCCTAGGAGGCTCCCGCATTGGACGTCGGCGAACGACTGCAATCCATCCGTAAACTCAAAGGTCTTTCCCAGCGTGAGCTCGCCAAGCGTGCGGGCGTCACCAACAGCACCATTTCGATGATCGAGAAAAACAGCGTCAGCCCCTCGATCAGCTCCCTGCGCAAGGTGCTGGGCGGTATCCCCATGTCCATGGTCGAGTTCTTTTCCGAGGAGATCCTCCAGGAAATACCGACGCAGATCGTCTATAAAGCCAATGAGCTGATCGACATCTCGGACGGCGCCGTCACCATGAAACTCGTCGGGCGCGCGCACCCCAGCCGGGCGATTGCGTTTCTCAACGAGATCTACCCACCGGGCGCCGACACGGGCGAAGAAATGCTCACCCATGACGGCGAAGAGACCGGCATCCTCCTCGAAGGCAAGCTGGAATTGGTGGTTGGCCTGGAAACCTTCATCCTCGAAGCGGGCGACAGATACTATTTTGAAAGCACCAAGCCACACCGTTTTCGCAATCCCTACGATGAGCCGGCCCGGCTTATCAGCGCAGCCACCCCGGCGAACTTCTGAAGGGAAGGGTGGTGCGGCTGATTGTCGCGGATAAACCCCTTTACTCCATGTGGTTGTTCCGGTGAGTCAGGGTTCCCGCTATACTTGCGCCGCCTGCGAATCCGTGGCCGCGGGCGTGACTAGCCACCATGAGGGTGTACGAGTGAACCTGATCAAGAAACTCCTGGCGGCACCTGTTGCCGTATTGGCCCTGTGGGCGGTTAGCGCTCAGGCCGCGACTGTCGAAGAACTTTCGCCAAAATCGGCCAAGTACGCCGAAATCGCCGAGCGCCTGCAGCCCGTTGGCCAGGTCTGCGTAAGCGGTCAAGAGTGCAAGGGCGTTGGCGCCGTTGCAGTTGCCGCTGGCGGCGCCGCCATGTCGGCTGACGACGTGGTTGCCAAGTACTGTGGCGCTTGCCACACCGCTGGCGTGCTCGGCGCACCGAAAATCGGTGACGCTGCCTGGAAAGTCCGCGCCAGCGCCAAAGGCGGTGTCGACGGCCTGCTGAAATCGGCCATCGCCGGTATCAATGCCATGCCGCCGAAAGGCACCTGCGCCACCTGCTCGGACGACGAGATCGGAAGAGCGTCGTG
>CALAGF010000359.1 GCA_937892345.1 uncultured Rhodocyclaceae bacterium
GATCTACACAGGCGAAGACACTCTTTCCCTACACGACGCTCTTCCGATCTCGCTGCACACCCATCACATGCGTTTTGCCTATACACAGGCAAAGATCGACTCATACAACGAAAACCCGTTCGGTATCGGCATGGGGCGTGGCTACTACGACGAAAGCGGTGACTGGCACGGGGTCTTCGTGATGGGATTCCAGGACTCGCACAGCAAACCGCAATACCAGATCGGTTACGGTTACAAGACCTACTGGCCGCTGTTTGACGAGATCAAGTTTGGCTTGGGTTACACGGCATTTCTAGGCTTTCGTTCGGACTACAACCACTACCTGCCATTTCCGATCGTGCTGCCGATTTTCTCGTTCGAATACAAGAAAATCGCGCTGGACACGACCTATGTTCCCGGCGGCGATGGCTTTGGCAACGTATTGTTCACCTGGGCCAAGCACAGCTTCTAAGCGCGACGCTCCGTTCAATTCATTTCATACAGGCAGAATCGACTCATGAAACTACTCGTCATTGGTTCCGGCGGCCGAGAGCACGCCATGGCCTGGCGCCTCGCACAGACGCCCGGCATGCAGAAGGTTTACCTTGCGCCCGGCAATGCCGGCAGCGCCCGCGAACACGAGCTCGAAAACATCCAGATCACCGATCCGGAAGCGCTTGCCGATTTTGCCGAGCAGAACAAGATTCATCTCACCGTCGTCGGCCCGGAAGCCCCATTGGCCGCCGGTGTGGTCGACGTATTCCGCGCTCGCGGGCTGAAAATTTTCGGCCCGACCAAGGAAGCCGCACAACTCGAATCCTCCAAGGATTTCGCCAAGCGCTTCATGGCTCGCCACAACATTCCGACGGCCGATTTCGAGACTTTTTCCGAGTCGACCGCAGCACATGCCTATATCGACAAGCAGGGCGCCCCCATCGTCATCAAGGCTGACGGTCTGGCGGCAGGTAAAGGCGTCGTTGTCGCGATGACCCTTGAAGAAGCCCACGCCGCCATCGACGACATGCTGTCTGGCAACAAGCTCGGCGATGCCGGCGCCCGCGTCGTGATCGAGGATTTTCTCGACGGCGAGGAAGCCAGTTTCATCGTCATGGTCGATGGCAAGAACGTCCTGGCGCTGGCCTCCAGCCAGGACCACAAACGCATCGGCGACGGCGATACCGGCCCCAACACCGGCGGCATGGGCGCTTACTCCCCTGCGCCTGTCGTGACCCCCGAAGTCCACGCCAAGGCCATGCGCGAAATCATCCTGCCCACCGTGCGCGGCATGGCTGCCGATGGCATTCCCTTCACCGGCTTCCTCTACGCCGGCCTGATGATCGGCAAGGACGGCTCGGTCAAGACACTTGAATTCAATTGCCGCATGGGTGACCCGGAAACCCAGCCGATCCTGATGCGCCTGAAGTCCGACTTCGTCAAATTGCTCGAACACGGCATCAACGGGACCCTCGACCAGATCGAAGCCCAATGGGACCGCCGTATTGCGCTGGGCGTCGTACTTGCCGCGGCGAATTACCCGGATACGCCGAAAAAGGGTGACGTCATCAACGGCCTTCCTGCCGGCAACGCCTTCAATCCTGACTGCCATGTCTTCCACGCCGGCACTGCGCAACAGGGCGAAGATGTCGTCACCAGCGGCGGGCGCGTGCTTTGTGTGACCGCCCTCGGTGAAAATATCCGTCTGGCACAGAAACTCGCCTACGAATCGGCTGCAGCAATCCAATGGGATGGCATGCAGTATCGCAAGGATATCGGCTATCGGGCGATCGGCGTCCCGCCGCCCTACTTGCGCCGTGCCGAAGACAAGAAGACGGACGAAACAGCGTGAGCAGCAGCGTAGACCGCAAGGCCGTCCTGGACTTCTTTCAAGGACTGCAGGCCGGCATCGTTGCCGAACTCGAAGCCTTTGATGGCAGCCGCTTCCTGAGCGAATCCTGGCAGCGCCCGGAAGGCGGCGGCGGGATCACCCGACTGATCGAGGAAGGGCAATTTTTCGAGCGGGGCGGCGTCAATTTTTCCCATGTCAAAGGCAGCTCGCTCCCGCCCTCGGCCACTGCGGTTCGTCCGCATCTGGCCGGTCGCACCTGGGAAGCAATGGGTGTCTCGCTGGTGCTGCATCCGCGCAATCCCTACTGTCCCACCGCGCACATGAACGTCCGCTGTTTTATTGCCAGCAAGCCGGGCGAAGACGACGTATTCTGGTTCGGCGGCGGCATGGACATGACCCCCTACTACGGTCAACGCGAGGATGTGAGGCATTTCCACCAGACTTGCAAGGATGCCCTTTCCCCCTTCGGTGAAGACATCTACCCAAAATACAAGCAGTGGTGCGACGACTACTTCTTCCTCAAGCATCGCAATGAACCGCGCGGCGTCGGCGGCATTTTCTTCGATGATCTGAATGAAGCCGGCTTCGAACGCTGTTTTGCCCTGACCCAAGCCGTGGGCAAAGCCTTCACTGCAGCCTATCTGCCGGTGCTGGCCAAGCGTCGTGATGCGGTCTATGGCGAGCGCGAACGCGACTTTCAGGCGTATCGCCGCGGTCGCTATGTCGAATTCAACCTGGTCTGGGATCGCGGCACACTCTTCGGCCTGCAGTCAGGCGGCCGTACCGAATCGATCCTGATGTCCCTGCCACCTATCGTCAAATGGCGCTACGACTGGACACCGGAAGCCGGAAGCCCGGAAGCCGAGCTGTACGAAGTCTTCCTCAAGCCCCAGGACTGGGCCTGAGTGCGCTGCCGGGGCAAAACGCCCCGGCATCCTGATTACTTCAGCTTGCCCTTGACGACCTTGACCCGGGTCGAATCCATCACGGCCAGCTTGCCGCCGGCACCAGCCAGGTTGCCACAAGCGCAAGCCGATTTGATATGCGGCACCGAATTGACGATCACCGCGCAGTCCAGACACTCGTAGTAAAGATCGCCACCGGTGGGCAAGGCGGCAGGATCGGGAGCCGGCTCGACCGCGTAAAAATTGTAGATCTTGCGCATGTCGATGTTCAGCATGAATCCCTGTCCCTTCGTATCAAAGCGTTGAACCGGGCAAAGCCACTGCGGCCCGGTAGTGGCGGTTGGCCTCATCGGCCCGCTCCAGATGGTCACACAATGCGGCCAGTTCGAGATGGGCTTCCTGCGAAGGCAGGACGGCCAGCGAAGCTTCCAGATAACTCTGCGCCTTGCCCCACAAACGCTGGCGGAAACACATCCGCCCCAGCGCCAGCAACAAGTTCGCATCTTCCGGATGACGACGCAACCAGGCATCGGCGCGGGCAATACGGCCGGTTTGATCGCCGCCGGTCAGTCGACCGTAGATCGCGAGCAAGCCGCTATGCCAGGCATCCTCACCCGCATCCAGACTGGTTTCGATCAGCCGTTGCGCTTCCTTCATCGCGCCGACAGCGGTCAACGCGCGCGCCGCAGCAAAAATGACGCGCGGGTCGCGCTCGCTGTCCGGCAATTTACCGATATAGGCAATCAGCGCTTTTTCATCGTCAGCACGGCAGGCGATATTCGCCAGATGGGCCTTGACGCTGACCTGATGCACCATTTCCTCGGGCAATGCATCGCGCTTGGCCAACTGGCGCAACAACTTGAGCACGCCATCCCAGTCGCCAAGCCCCTGACGCGCCCGGAGTTCAAGCCGCAGCGCGGCAATATGGCGCCCGCGTTTGTCCTGCAGCCGGGCCAGCGCGGCCAGCGCCTCATCGTAACGCCCTGCCTCGTTCATCATTTCGGCTTCCAGCATCAATGCTGAAGCCTCATTGCGCGGATCATCGCGCTTGGCGGTATCCAGCCAGCCCTGCTGCTTTTCCGATTCCCGCATGCGCTGTGCAGCACGTGCCGCAATCAAGGCCGACAGCCCGGGCGCTGCACCGGCCGCATGCGCTTCGGTCGCACGTTTCAATGCCTGGCCAAAACGGCCTTCGAAGAGCAGACGTACCGCCTCCTGAAAAATGCGCTCGCCCCGCTGCTGCTGGCGCCGCTCGCGAAATACCGCAACCTGCCCCGGCAAGCCGAGCATCAGCATCAGGGTGCGAAACACCAGGTAAAAACCGAGAAACAGCGCGATCGTGCCAAAAATCAGTAAATTGAGCGAAATTTCCAGACGCCAGGGCGGCAGGATAAACAGCACATAACCGTCATTCAGGCGCGCGCCCAGCGCAAGTGCCGTGGCCAGTACAAACAAGCCCAGAACCCAGAGCAGACCTTTCACCGTGCGCTCCGCGCCTGATTCAGATCGGCAAGCGCCTTGCGACTGGCGGCCAGATCGGGAAGAACCAAGCTCAGTTCTGCGGCGGCAAGCGCCTGCAGGGTGACGCGAGCGGATGCCACACCGGGATTGTCGTTCGAAAAATGGCGACCAAGCCACAGATCCGCCTGCGTCAATTCGCTGCGGAAGGTTTCGACATTGCGAGAGAAAAGCGCCAGACGTGCATTCAGCAACCTCAATTTGAGATTCTCGCGGAGCAGGAACTCCTGCCCCGGCGCAATCAAGGCTTCGTCGCGACCATCGAAGCGCTGAATTCGTACCAGGCCCTTGAACTCGCGCCAGGCATTGAGCAAAGCCTGCGCCCACCAGCGATCGTCACTGGCTGGCGCCGCCTCGGGCACGGTCTCAGGACGGGCCAGCAAAGCCAAGGGTAGCGCATCAATACCGCCCAACACCTTTTCCAGCCGCAGGCTAAGTCCGACCACATCTGTCGGGGCCAGTTTTTCCAGACGATCGATATCGGCAGCCAGCGCCTTGCGCAAGGGCAGATATTCCGCGGTGTCCATACGCGCCAGCTGTGCATCGGCAGACTTGAGTGCGAGCAGGGCAACCGGCACGTTGCCGGCCAGCTGAAGTTGCTGTGCTGCCAGGGTCAGGCCTTGTTCCGCTTCCAGCAGGACGATGCTCTCGCGACTCTGGCGAATCTCGTCTTGCAGCAGCCGGGCGGCGGCATCCTGACGCTCGGTTTCGGCCAGCCGCTCGTCCAGCGCATCCAGACGAGCGATCAGTGGGGCGGTGCTTTCCTGAGCGCGGGTGGCTGCGGCAACGGCCTCGGCCAGCCGGGACTGTATCTGCTGCTCCAGCCCTTCGGCGCGCTGACGCGCATCGAACCACTGCCAGCCACCAAGTGCCAGCGCCAAGGCCCCGATAAACAGGGCAAGACCGCCATTGCCGCGACGAGGCTCAAGCGGCGCTTCGGTATCGGAATGGGTGTCGGGAGAAGGATTTTCAGCGTTCATGCTGACCAATTATAAGCAAGTAATCCGGAAATCAGGCCATCGTCGGCAGGCGGTGTCTGAATCACCTTGGCCAAACCAAGTTGCCTTGCACTTTCGGCGATCCGGGCGTGCGGCACAAATACCGGCGTCGCAGCCAATCGCGAACGCGCACTTGCATCCAGCCCGGCGAGCAGAAAGCGCAAGGCTTCGCTGCTGGACAGGGTCAGGGCATCCAGTTGACCAGCCGCCCAGAGCGCCAGCAAGGGGCCGAAACCGCCACTCGGGCCGCGCCGCTGGTAGCAGCTGACGCAATCCACCTGAGCTCCCCGCTCGCGCAAGGTATCGGCCAGCAACTCACGGCCGCCATCGCCGCGAAAAATGACGACGCGCCGCCCGGCCACCTGCTCACTGGCCAGCGCCGGCAAGGCAAGCAGAGCCTCGGAATCGAATTGCCCCACGGGTACCAGGCAATCGCCAATGCCTTGTGCCGCCAGCGCCTTCACCGTCCCCGGCCCGACGGCTGCGGGGCGCAATCCGTCCGGCCATGCGTTGCGCTGCAAAATGGCAGGGATTGCGTAGTCGACCGCATTCGGGCTGATGAACACGGCCAGACTGTAATCGGCAAGGCAGGCAAGCGCCTGATCCAGTCCGGTGCGATCCGGGGCCGGGCCGATTTCCAGCAAGGGAAAGATGAACGGCATGCCACCCTGTGCAGCAATCATTGCGGCCAGCGGCTCAGCCTGCGCGAGAGGCCGGGTCACGACGATGTTTCGGCCGGCGAGCAGGCCGCAAGCGCTCATTTGCAGTGGGCGAGTTTTTCGAGGATGGCGTCGGCGCCCTGGGCACGCAACTGGGCTGCAAGTTGCAGACCCAGCGCCTCGTCATCTTGCGGATTACCGCGCAATTCGGCGCTGATCATTTCGCTGCCATCGACCGTCGCCACGAATCCGCGCAGCCAGAGCTGACCGTTTTCGATGATCGCGTAACCGCCGAGCGGGACCTGGCAGGAACCGCCCAGCGCGCGCGAGAACGCACGCTCTGCCTTGACGCAGTGCGCGGTATCCGGATCGTTGAGCGGCGCGACCACGGAAGCCATGTCGGCCGCGCCATCGATCAGCTCAATGCCCAGCGCGCCCTGGCCCGGCGCCGGCAAGGATTGTTCAGCGGTCAACACCGATTTGATGCGATTTTCCATGCCGAGACGGATCAGACCGGCGGCAGCCAGAATGATTGCGTCGTACTCGCCGGCATCGAGTTTCTTCAGGCGGGTATCAAGATTGCCGCGCAGGCTCTTGATCACCAGTTGCGGGTACTTGGCGCGCAGGATGGATTCGCGGCGCAGGCTGGAGGTGCCGACGATGGCACCGGCCGGAAGATCGTCCAAGGCCGCGAATTTGTTCGAGACGAAGGCATCGCGCGGATTCTCGCGCGCCGAGATGGCCGCCAGCACGAAGCCTTCCGGCATCACCATCGGCACATCCTTCATCGAATGCACGGCGAGGTGGGCCTTGCCTTCCTGCATCGCCACTTCGAGTTCCTTGATGAACAGGCCCTTGCCGCCGATTTCGGCGAGCGGCCGGTCGAGAATCTGGTCGCCCTTGGTGGTCATGCCGAGAATGACAACTTCCGAGCCGGGATTTAAACTCGATAAGCGTTCTCTGACATGCACCGCCTGCCACATGGCCAGACGGGATTCGCGGGAGGCAATGACAATTTTGGAAGGAGCGGACATGAGTCGTTATTTGGCATGGCTTTTGGGAGGGCTGATTCTAGCATGCGCCCCGGCTGCCGCTCTTGATGCATCCCGGCTTCCACCCGCACTCGATCTGCGCGCCGAAGCTGCCGCAGCAGCCCGCGCCGGCGGCCCGCTGATCGTGATTTTCAGTCGCGACGATTGCAAGTTCTGTCAGATCATCAAACGCCATCATCTGCAAGCGCTGGCCACCGACCCGAAGTTTGGCCCGCGCGTCCTGATCCGGGAAATCGGGCAGGACAAACCGGATGTCGCCCTGCGCGACTTCACCGGTCAACCGACCACCCATGCCGAATTTGCCGCCAAACAGGGCATCAAGCTGGTGCCGGTTGTGGCCTTTTACGGCCCCGGCGGCCGTACACTGGTCGAACCCATTGTCGGCACCCGTCTGCCCGACTTTTATCAAAGCTACCTCGAAGAGGGCATTGTGCAATCCGCCCGCCAACTCAAACAGCCATGAACGATTACGAAAAACCCCCGGCACAGCGTCCGGAACATCCTGATTTCTGGTGCAAGCGCTTCGGTGAGGGCACCACCCCCTGGGACGCAGGCAAGGTGCCCGATGATTTCGCCGCCTTCATCGCCCATCAGACCACCCCGCAGCACACCCTGATTCCCGGCTGCGGCAGCGCCTGGGAAGCCGTGCATCTGGCGAACGCCAATTGGCCGGTAACCGCCCTCGATTTTTCCCCGATGGCTGTCGAGCGCGCCCGCGAAGTGCTGGCCGGCCATCCGGTCGACCTCGTTTGTGCCGACTTTTTCGACTTTGCACCCAGTCGACCGTACACACTGATTTACGAGCGCGCATTTCTCTGCGCCCTACCACGCAAGCTATGGGCCGACTGGGGCCGGCGCGTTGCCGAATTGCTCCCGCCCGGTGGTCTGCTGGCCGGCTATTTTTTCATTTGCGACCAGCCCAAGGGCCCGCCCTTCGGGATTCTTCCCGATCAGCTCGACGACTTGCTGGCAGCCAATTTCGAGCGCATCGAGGATGCTGCGGTCGACGATTCCATTCCGGTGTTTTCCGGCCGGGAACGCTGGCAGGTCTGGCGCCGGCGCTGAGCGGGCTCTCGCTACGGGCGGCGCAACCTGCGCCAGCCAAGCACGATACCGCTCACGCTGACGATCAATCCCCCCAGGCTGCCGAGTATCATCAGCCCATCCCAGAGTGGTCGATGCGTCAGCAGCGGCAGCCAGTCCCAGCTATGCAGCAAGGCAAACGCCACCCGCTTAACCCGGGTGTGGCTGTCCAGCCGCTGAATCACCGCACCGCTGCGCGGATCAAGATACAGCCAGGTCGCGGCAGGATCGTCGAAAACCATTTTCAACACCGGGAGCGGGCGCTCCAGGTGCCCGCCCATCGTGTGCTCGGCACGCGCGTAATAGTGCCAGTCATAGGCCGTCTGCAGCACCACGTCGCCCGCTTTGGCAGCCGGCATCAAGCCTTGACCGGCCTTTGCCAATGCGTCGAGATTGTGGCTATCGATCGGTTCGCAGCGTCCCTCGGGCAAGAGCTTGCTGTCACCCGTCGCACGCTTGGCCAAAACGAAGCCCGCGTCACCCAACTGCGTCCACTGTAGCTCGCTGGCGGGAAACCCGGCCGCATCCAGACAATCCAGCATGGCTTGCGTTGTCATCTTCGTGTCGGCCAAGTGCGGCACCTGACGCGGCGGACGTGCTGCGCCGGCATCAAAGATTTTCCAGGGATTCATCGAGAACAGCCCGCTGAGTATCCAGGTCACGACCAGCGCGCCAAAAACCAGCCCAAACCTGTGATGCCATCGCCCCCACGCGCTGCGATAAGGACTCCGGCAACCATTGGCATACGGCCGCCGGCGCCAGCGCAAGATGCCGACCCCGAGGCCGGCGATGCCCAATACGGTCGCTGCCAAGGACAAATAAATCACCACATCGGTCCACCACGCCGTCAGCCAGCCCCCCCGCAAGGGATACAGCCAGTGCAACCAGGCCCCCACCCAGTTCCAGCGCCGCTCAGTCAAACGGGCATCACGGACGACTTCGCCCGTCACGCTGGACACGTAAAGCAGCGTTGCGTCCTCCCCTTGCATTTCGATCACATGAAGCGGGCGATGCCCATCAAGCGCGCGGGAATGCGTCCAGGCATCTTCATTTTGCAAGCCCAAATAAACCGGCTTGCCCGGCATGAATGCGACAGCAGACTGCTGGGCGACAAGCGCATCGACCGCCGCGATGCGCTCACCACGCCGCCCCTCAACGGCGGCAAAGCGATTACCCGCCAAGGAAAATACGTAGACCGGCTGGCCGCCAACCGAGGTCAAACGTACCCCCTGTATCGGGCTATCCAGCGTCAGCGCCTTGCGCGCGGCACTCACCGAAATGCAGCAATCGGCGCTGCTCAAGGCAGGCAAACCAGCCAGCCGTTCCTGCTGCGTCAGTTTGGGGTAACCCACGTACATCATCACAACACCCGAAACAAACCAGAGCGCCATGAAGATGCAAAGCAGAATACCCAGCCAGCGATGCAGCAGAAACAGATAGCGTTTCACTCAGGCGACTCGCTTAAAAGCTGCTTTGAATGGAGAGATCGAACGATCTCGGGGCGCCCAGATAGACCATATTGGTTCCGGAAAAGCTCTCAGAATAAATCTCATCGGTCAGATTCTTTCCGCGCAGGACGATACGCGTCTTCCGATCGAGTTTATAGCTGGCAGAAGCGCCTAACAGGGTATAGCTCCCTTCGCTCAAGGTATTGGCCGTATTTGCATAGCGCGACGAGACATAGCGCAGATCCGCCCCTAGCTCAACCGACGGGATGGGTGCGTAAGTAACCCAAACATTACCGACCCGCTTCGGCACATTGCTGGGCCGATTGCCAGCCCGCGAGACCGCAACCCCGCCCACCGTTTCGTTGAAGCTGTCGTATTGGGCATCAACAAGTGACACATTGCCAGCCACCTGAAGATTGGAGCGCAGTTGATAGCCCAGCGCCAACTCCACACCACGCGATGATTGTTGCCCGACCGGCAAAGTCGAGCCGGGATTGGCCGGGTCACTGACAGCAATATTGCGGCGGGTAATCTCATAAAACGCCAGCGTGCCTTGCCCCCGCTGCTCGGCAAAACTGAATTTACTGCCCAATTCCCATTGCTTGCCGGTCGTCAAATCAAAGTTCTGCACTTGAGACAAAGACGCCGTCGTCAAGATGCCGGCGGGCGGATCGGCCGCTGTGCTGTATTGCACATAGACATTTGCATGTTTGGTGAGATCGTAGGCCAATGCAGCACGACCGGTCACTGGCGTGTATTGACGCTCAAAATACGCCGGATTGCTTGCACTTGCCGTGCGGTGGTTCGTCACTTCCAGATCGATACTGTCTCGGCGCACACCAGTAAGCAAGGACAAGGCAGGCGTCAGCAAGGTCCTGTTTTCCAGAAACAGGGCCAAGGTCGTGAGGCGATTGGTTTTATCCGGATTGAATCCCGGCGTCACACCGGGCAAGCTGAAAAACATCTCCGTCGTGAAATCGTAGGGATTCACCGTGCCAAATGGGCCGGCAACGGACAATGGGAAACGCGTCTGTTTGTTCACGCTGTAATCCAGCCCACCCGCCCAAGTACTCTGACGCCCTGCCAGCTGGCTATCCCAGGTCAATTCGAAGCGGTTGCCGTTCAGCGTCTGATCGTGGCGCTGAAGGAGCGCGTTGGAGCGCAGCACAGCGGTATTGGTCGCATTGAAGGCATAGGTTTCGACGTTTCGATAATCGCGGAGGGCGTCGTAGTGGTAAAGCGTGTTGCGCAAACTTAGCGAGTCGCTGGCCCTGAACTCCAGCATCGAGCGCGCCCAGCGTACCGTTTGCTCATAAATGCCGTCCTGAGCATTGTAATTTTTAAAGCGCGTGCTTTCATCAATGCTGACCTCACTGCCCAGCGGCCGGAGAATGGGCGTTCCCCAATACGGCCGATCCACCTGCTCTTTTTGGTACTCCAGCGCCAAGGTGTGGCGCAGTGCGGGGGTCAGGTCGATCAGCCAGGAACCGGCCAAGCTTGTGGCTTCACGATGACTGCCATCGGTCCAGCCATTTGAAGTGCTGCGGTTGACATCGAGCCGCACCGCATTTCGCTCATCCAGGAGTTGATTGGTCCCGAATGCGAGCTGCGTGCTATCGAAGCTGCCATAAGCTGCTTTCAACTCGGTCAGATTCGCCTCGCGATGTGCCAGTTTGGTCACATTATTGATCGTCCCGCCGACCGCCCCTGCGCCATAGAGAAAACTGGACGCGCCGCCAATGGCTTCGACCCGTTCATAAATCCAGCGATCTACCGGCCTTGCCGCAATGGCATCGTATTGCACCGTGATGCCGTTAAAAAGCTGGGTCACGCTGGCACCGGAAAATCCCCGGTAAAAAACCGCCCCCGGAGAGCCCGGGGCAGAAGAGGCCGTCACCCCGGGAACACTTTTCAGGGCCTCCTGTGTAGTGTCCAGCCCTCGACGCTCCAGCGTTTCCCGATCCAGCACCGTTACCGAGGCCGGGGTTTCCTTGACCGTGAGCCCCAAACGGCTCCCGGTTTGATGTTTCTGTTCAAGGTCCAATGCCTCGCCGAGCACATTCGCACGCACCTCGACTTCGCCCAGCAAGGCAGCTGTTTCGGCTAAAGCGCTACCCGAAAACGCCAACAGTATCGCCAAACTGAGCGGCCGCAGCCCGCCCCCCGTTTTTTGTGTGAATTGATTCATGTTTCCCCGCAGTAGTCGACGCTGGAGAGCGTCATTGAAGCCTTGTTGTGATACTTGCGGGCCGGATGCTAAAGATTTTCGCTGAAATGAAAATGTGACAAATGGTCGCAGCAGAAGGTGCCGGAACGGAGAAGCGATGGGTGAAGTATCATCGCCCACCTTACCCAGCCCTCCCGGAACATCATGGCCACCAACACCCCGCCCACCATCTACCTCAAGGACTACACGCCGCCAGCCTGGTGGATTGATACGGTCGACCTCGATTTCTGCATCGAAACCGGCGCCACGGAAGTGCGTTCGACACTGGCGCTGCGACGCAATCCGGCAGTCTCAGGCAGCGCGCCGCTGGTGCTCGATGGCGAGGAACTGGAAACCCGTGATGTCACGGTCAACGGCAAACCCTGGCCATTTTCGGAAACGGCCAAGCAATTAACGCTGGACGACCTGCCAGACAGCTTTACCCTGCACACCGTCGTGCGCATCGACCCGGACAAGAACACCCGTCTTTCCGGGATGTATCGGTCAAAAGACGGCTATTTCACGCAATGCGAAGCGCAAGGCTTTCGCCACATCACGTGGTTTCTCGACCGCCCGGATGTGATGTCGACCTACACGGTGACCCTGCACGCCGACAAGGCGACCTACCCGGTGCTGCTGGCCAACGGCAATCCGGTTGCGGCAGGTGATGAAGCTGGCGGCCGCCACTGGGCCACCTGGGCCGATCCCTTCCGCAAGCCGGCCTACCTGTTCGCGCTGGTCGCCGGCAAGCTGGAGGTGCTGCGCGACACCTTTACCACGGCCTCGGGGCGCGAGGTGCAGCTCGCGATTTACGTCGAACCGGGCAAGCTCGACCAATGCCCGCATGCGATGGCGGCGCTGAAAAAATCCATGACCTGGGACGAAGCACGTTTTGGCCTCGAATGCGACCTCGACCATTACATGATCGTTGCCGTCGGCGACTTCAACATGGGCGCGATGGAGAACAAGGGCCTCAACATCTTCAACACCAAGTACGTGCTGGCCAACCCCGAGACCGGCACCGACCTGGACTTTGAAAACGT
>CALAGF010000360.1 GCA_937892345.1 uncultured Rhodocyclaceae bacterium
GTCTCGGTCTCGGTCTCGGTCTCGGTCTCGGTCTCGGTCTCGGTCTCGGTCTCGGGAATATCGTGCGATGGGGTCGGGTAGAAGCCGAGCAGCGCTTCAATCAGTTCGGGTTGCTCTACCGGTTCAGCCTGAACCGACAATCCAGCAAACATGCGTTCGAGCATCGAAATGCTTTGACCTACCACCTCAAGCGCATGCGGGTCGGCCGGCATGCCGGAAGTATCCCGACGCAACAGCGTATGTTCAAGCGCGATCGACAAATGATTCAGGGGCATCAAACCCACGGTCGCTGCGATACCGCCCAGCGTATGGGCCGCCCGCGTCATCTCGAAGGGCGTCGGCGAAGCCGGTGCTTCAAGCAAAGCGGCAAGGCAGTCAACCAGCGTCAGGAGATGACCCCGTGCCTCCTCGCGGAAAATGTCGTACAGCGTCGGAGATGCCGGTGCTGCCTCGATCTGCAGCGGCGGCAAATCGAACGCGAGCATTTCAGCCTCATCTTGCGCATCAGCCAGATCATCCATTTCGGACAAATCGCCAATCACGGTTTCAGTAGCGCCCGACCAATCGTCATTGGGCTGCGCCCCGAGATCAGCGGGAGATGTTTCTGCAAGCAAAGACAAACGCGGCGCCTTTTCGGCTGGCTGAGCGGCGGTGCGCAGTTGGCGCGCCATGCTTAGCAGCTCGGCAGTTGCGGGGGGTGAAGGCAAATGCTGTTCCAGATGCGCGACCCAAGCATCGAACACACGGTGTTCTGCCTCGATCAGCGCCAGCAATCCGGCATTGACCGGCAAATCCTGTTGCAGCCACGTATTGAAGGTTTGTTCGACCTCCCATGCCGTTTCGCCAAGATCACGCAGCCCGACCATGCGCCCAGACCCCTTCAGCGTATGCGTAGCGCGGCGGATTGTGGTGAGCGCGGCTGTTTCAAGCTGCCCCTCGTTCAGCGTTGCGGCCTGACGGACGATGGTTTCCAGGACTTCGCGAGCTTCCTCGATAAAGGTTTCCAGCAGTTCGGCATCGATTTCGGCGTGGCTTGCGCCTGCCAGTTCAAGGATTTCCTGCGAGGGTTGCGCCAGATCGACACGGCTTTCCACCTTGCTCAAATCGGGACGCTCACCAGCCGCCAGCGCTGCCAGCGCCGCCTTGGCAGACTCACCCAACTGGTGATCGGCAACCAGATCGGCATCCTTTTGCATGGATTCCAGATTGAGCTTCAGTTCATCCTTCAGGCGCAGATCATCCGGTGCTTCCTGCAGGGCATCGGCAATGGCCCTGGTTTCACGGGCCTGCAGTGCCAACTCATCCTCGACGCGTGCTTGCTCAAGGCTATCGGGCAGACTTTCATCCGGATGCAGGCGCCGTTTGAACGCGTCGAAATCACGCTCTCCGTGCTGCATTGCATCAACGAAGAAACCGAGAAGAGACAGTTGATCGGCAACCTGCTGGAAATCCCCCTCGGTTGGCTGATAGCCAGGAGCAGTGAATACCTCAATCGCTGTACGCGCCTCCTTGAGGCAGCTTACCGCAGGGAAATGGCCCAGCATGGCCAGTGCACCGCTGGCCTGCTTGAACGGGGCATCAAGTTTGGCTGCGTCCAGACCAGCTGCAGGATCGCGGAAGAAGGCATCAAGCGATTGCTCGACCTGCGCCAGACTGTTGTGAATTTCTCGCCCGACATGGGCAATCAACAGGCGCTCTTGTGCCTGGCGGGTCATTTCGTCGAGTAGCGGCACACCACTCTTCGCCGCCGGACGGGAAGCAATACAGGCGTGCAGGCGATCCACCATGAGATCAACCTGCTGAGCGAAATCAGTGCCCAAACGGAAAAAATTCTCCTGCGCGTTCTGAAGCAACAGGATGGCGGTAGCGACTTCCATCGCGACCCCATCGTTGAAGCGCTTGGCATCTTCCTGCAACCAACCGGCAATCGCTGCTGTGCCTTGCCCCAGACGACGCAGGTCCGTGTGTCCGACCTCGTCGGTCAGGCGGGCACAGGCACGTGCCTGATCGGCAAATCCCGATAGGCTGGCCGGGCTGCCGGCACAGTACTTGTTCCAGAGCTCCTCCATCGCCAGAACAACATCGCGCAAGCGACGCAAGGTGGCCTCTTGTGCCGGCGGCAAAGCCACCGGGGCCGACGGAGGGAGCAAGCCTTCCAGTTCATAGACCGAGCGCGCCTGATCCAGCAGGGGATCCACACCGGCCGGCGCAGTCGCCACGTAATACAGCGCTTCACGCATCACCCGCTCGGCCAGCGTCGGTGAACCGTCCTGCAAACGCCGAATCTGGAGGTCAATCCGGGCGCACAGCTGGCGCACCGTGGCGTCATCGGCCAGCCCGGGCGCTTTCAGTACCCCAAGAAAGGCGCGTGAGACCCACCAGAAAGCACGTGCAGAGGGTGTTGTCTGCAGAATCTCGATTGATGACAAGGCGTCGCCCATCATCTGTACTGCAGTACCGGCTTGCTCGGGATGGGTCAGCAAACGCAACAGGCCGCGCTGAAAACGCATGCGCTGCTGCCGGTAAAGCACGGGCAATTCATCAGCCTCAGGGGCTACCGGAGGAGCAGACGGCTTGGGAGGACGCAGGCTGAGATCAGGAAAGAACAGATCGCCGGGGTGTACCGTTGCACTGCCGCTGGCTTCAGCGACTCGCCGATACACCGGGAAGAGGCGCAGCGGTTGATGCACACCGGTCTGAACGAGATCATCCAGATAGCCGTGAATGGCTTTGAGTGCGTCATCCACCACGGCCAGGTGCTCGGCAGCTACCGGTGTGCAGCTTTCAAGCTTGGCAACCAGCCCTTCCAGCGCCTCCGAAAACTCCGTCAGGCCCTGCAGGTCGACCATGTCGAGCGCACCGTGGACCTGATGGATATAGGTGCGGCAATACTTCAACTGTGTTGCATCACCGTGTTCGGCGAACAGCTTCAGCGCATCACTTGCGCTGACCAGTGCCTGATCGATCTCGCCCTTGACCCAGGTGAGCGGGCCCAAATCGAATTCTGTCGCCGCATTCATGCTTGATCCGCGCCTGTTCGTCAGTCCACCTTGAAGCCGGCGACAGAACCCTTGAGTTCGGAAGCCAGCGCGGAGAGTTCATCGACCGCCACCGCAGTCCGTTGCGTACCCGCGGTTGTTTGCTCGGTCACGCGCAAAATGTCCTGCATCAGCCGGGCAACCTGAGTCGCCGAGTTGGCCTGATTCTGCGTAGCATTGGAAATATCCTGAATCAGATCGGCCAGATTGCGCGAAACGTCGCCAATTTCTGAAAGCGCCTGACCTGCCGCATCAGAGAGTTTGGCCCCTTCAACCACACCCTGGGTCGATTGTTCCATGGCCGATACTGCATCCTGCGTATCGGTCTGAATGGTTTTCACAATCGCCGCAATCTGCTTGGTCGCCTCGCCGGAGCGCTCCGCCAGACGCTGCACTTCTTCAGCAACCACCGTAAAGCCGCGGCCTGCATCCCCGGCAGACGCCGCCTGAATGGCAGCGTTCAGCGCCAGAACGTTGGTCTGCTCGGTAATATCGGAAATCAGTTCAACGATTTCACCAATCTCCTGCGAGCTTTCACCGAGGCGTTTGATCCGCTTGGAAGTTTCCTGAATCTGGTTGCGGATTTCGTTCATGCCCTTGATGGAGTCCTGCACCGCCTGCGTCCCCTTTTCAGCCGCAGTCAGCGACTGACGTGCCACCTGGGCCGACTGGGTTGCGCTACCGGAAACTTCGTTCATCGAGCGGGCCATTTCCAGTGCCGACTGGCCGACTTCCTGAATTTCCGTTGACTGTCTTTCAGCAGCATCGAGCAACTCAGCGGAGGTTTGCCGAGCCATTTCGGTTGCTGCCGTCACGCGGTTGGCCGCATCGTTGATACGTCCGACCAGCACGCGGAGTTCTTCAATGGTGTAGTTGATCGAGTCGGCAATGGCGCCGGTGATGTTTTCGCTCACCGTTGCGGTGACGGTCAGATCGCCGTCAGCCAGATCACCCAGCTCGTTCATCAGACGCAGAATGGCGTCCTGATTTTCCCGGTTGGTCTGTTCCGAACCTTCACGTTGACGTTCCATTTCACGCGCCCGGCGGCTGGTATCGTCAAGATAGACACGTGCCATCAGGACCAGAGAACCCAAGGCCAGCCCAATCAGCACCACCAAGCCAAGCACAAACATCGCCCTGCCTGCCAGACTGCCCTGATAGCCCAGGGCCAGTTCATCGGTCGACTTCAGAAGTTCTTCACTTTCGCGGAAGATGCGCGACCCGGCCTGTTTGGAGAGTACCAGTGGCTGCATGTTGGAAAGAATGCCGGAAATTGCTGCTTCGTACTCCTTGAATGCGGCTTCGAGGCTTTCCAGCTTGGCGCGGCTATCGGCATCATTGGCGCCTTTGCTCAGACCCTGCAGCAGATCGCGGAAGTTGTTGGTGTCCTTGCCCAGCAGGAAAGCGACCTCAGGATTGATTTCGTCACCGACCAGCAGGGCCGAGGCATTCTTGGCAATTCGCTGCGTCATCATCACCAGCTGACTGGCGCTGGCGATTTCCCGGGCCGAAGCACCGGCCTGCAACTTGAGCGCAGTCACTTGCTCGGTCAGTTCAAGCATGTCCGCATTTTTGTTATCGATCGTGGCCACGTTCTTGCCCAGCGCGGTCAGACTCTTCTCCTGACCAAGCACCACTTCGGCATCCTTGTCGGTCTGGGCCCAGCGTTCCCCCAGCGCATCCAGGGCGCCGCGCAAAGCAGCGGGCGATGCGGGCACGTCGACACTGGCAATTTCACCGCCGTTGTTCAGGCGCTCAAGCAGGGTCGAGAAGGTATCGCGAGACTCCTTCAATTGCGCGAAGGCCACCGGATTCCCTTGCAGGGCGAGCGAAGATGCCTTGGCAAGACGCTGGGAAAGCATGCGCATTTCACCGGCAGCCGACACATAGGCGGTGTTATTCCCGGCGTTGCGGTTGTCCATGAAGACCAGCACGGCAATCAAGGCCATGATCACACCAAAGATGATGCCCAGCATTTTCATCTGCTGCGGAACGCTTTTGCCTGCCAGGAAGGCTGGCGTACCGGGAGCGCTGGCTGAAACCGACCGAGCTGCGGGCCTGACGGCCTGCTGATCCATAACCGTCAAGGGCTCAGCCGCTTTTTTCGCACCACCGAACAAATTCGACAACTTGAAACCACCTGCCATTTTCCATCCTCCATCCAGAGCAAACTGCTGTTGCCCGGCTTAGTTCCCGATATTCATGAAATCACGATCAGCCAGCAAGGCGCCGACATCCAGCTTGCGCCACAACTTGCCTTGCTGATCCGAAAAACGCTGGCAACCCCAGAGTGGCAACGCAGGGTCGGAGGCCTCCTCGACGAAATCGTCGGGACGCTTCAGACCCAGCATGCGCGACACCAGCAACGCCGCATTCGAACCATAGCGCGTACCGATCAACAGCAGTCGCGCGCTGGCGTTGCGTGGTGCGGGTAGCCCACCCAAAAAAGCCGAAAAATCCGTGACGGCCTGCAAACTGCCGCGCACATTCGCAATGCCGGCAAACCATGAGCGGGTCAATGGCACGCCAGCCAACTGGGGTGCCTGAACAATTTCGCCACCGTCCGACAACTCAACCAACCAGGCTTCGCCGTTGGCTTCGATACCCAGCCAGGACGAAGCGCTGCCACCCCGAGCGGCGTCGCTGAGACGTCCGGCCAGGTAGGCCTGAAAATCGCGAAGGCTGCTTTTACGTGCCATATCAGGGCAGAGCGGCGATGCGCTTCAGCAACTCTTCCGGATTCAGTGGCTTGACGAGGTAATCGATGGCCCCCTGACGCAAACCCCAGATCTTGTCGGTTTCCTGCCCTTTCGAGGTACAGACGATCACCGGAATGCCCTTGGTTGCTTCGTCGCGAGTCAGGGTACGAGTCGCTTGATAACCATTGAGGCCGGGCATCACCACATCCATCAGGATCAGGTCAGGCTTGGAGGCCTTGGCCATCGCCACCCCCTCCTCGCCGTTTTCGGCAGTCGTCACCTGATAACCGGCCTTGGTCAGGATATCGACCGCAAAAAAGCGTTCGGTAGGCGAATCGTCAACGACAAGAACATTCTTGATTGGCATGGGTGCTCCGGAACTTACTTGTGGGTTGCTGCTTCGGCAGAGAACGCAAATGCGGCCACCGTTTGCAACAGACTGTCTTTGGTGAAGGGCTTGGTCAGATAAAGATCCGAGCCCACCATGCGCCCGCGTGCCCGGTCAAACAGCCCGTCCTTGGAGGAGAGCATGACCACGGGCGTCGACTTGAAACGTGAGTTTTTCTTGATCAAGGCACAGGTTTGGTAGCCGTCCAGACGCGGCATCATGATGTCGCAAAAGATCACTGCCGGCTGATGGTCGGCAATTTTGGCCAGCGCATCGAAGCCGTCTTCGGCGAGGATGACCTGGCAACCGGCTTGCACCAGAAAAATCTCGGCACTCCGGCGGATCGTGTTGCTGTCGTCGATCACCATCACCCGGGTACCGCGCAGCCTCGATATGTCAGTCAATTCCGTGTCCTCTGGGTCACTGTGGGCGCGTTGCTTATCTCGCCGAATCATACTACGGAAGTCAGGGTCGGCGACAAGGGCGGAAATCAGGCAGGCACCAGCCATCCAGCGACAGGATGGGCTGCGGATTCGGATAAAATCGCCTTCCAGCCACTTCCTTCTGCACCCGTTCGCACGCGGTGCCCGACGATGTCAAACGCCACACCATCCCATGCAGCGCCGCCCCAGGTCCTTGTCTTCGCTGCCAGCGACCCAACCAGCGGGGCAGGCATCCAGGCCGACATCCTGACCCTGGCCAGCCTCGGCTGCCACCCGCTGACCGCCATCACGGCCCTGACGGTGCAAGACACCAGCGGCGTCCTGCAGTTGCAGCCGGTTTCGGCCGAACTGCTGGAGCAACAGGCGCGCACCATCCTTGAAGACATGCCTGTCGCTGCCTTCAAGATCGGCGTTCTGGGCAGTGTCGAGAATGTGCTGATGGTGGCCGAGATTGTTGCCGACTACCCGGAAATCCCTTTGATCCTCGACCCGGTGCTGGCGTCCGGGCGCGGCGACGCATTGTCCGGCGAAGAAGTGATCGCGGCCATGCGCGAAATGCTGCTGCCGCAAACCACGATCATCACGCCGAATGCGCCGGAAGCCCGGCGTCTGGTCGAAAGCGATGAAGATGATGGCGAGCCGACGATCGACGTTTGCGCCGAGCGCCTGATTGCACTGGGTGCGCAACATGTGTTGATCACTGGCACCCATGAGAGCACACCGGAAGTGATCAATACGCTTTACGGGGCGCAGGGCGTGATCCGCCGCGACCGCTGGGAGCGGCTGCCTGGCAGCTACCACGGCTCGGGCTGTACGCTGGCATCGGCGATTGCCGGCTGTATCGCCGGCGGCGCCAGTGTCGAGGAAGCCGTGCGCGACGCCCAGGATTACACTTGGCAAGCACTGCAACACGGATTCCGCGGCGGCATGGGACAGTTCATCCCTGACCGCATGTTCTGGGCACGCGACGACAACGAGGACGCTGCCGATGCCGCCCGTTGACTTGCGCGGTCTTTACGCCGTCACGCCGGAACGCGCCGATGGCGCCCGCCTGCTGGCCGAGGTGGACGCTGCGTTGCAAGGAGGATGCCGCATCCTGCAATTTCGCGACAAGATCAATCCCATGCCGGAGCGCGTCACCCGCGCCCGGGCGCTGCGCGAACTCACGCTTCGCCACGGTGCCCGACTGCTGATCAATGACGACATCGCACTTTGTATGCTGATCGGCGCGGACGGTCTGCATCTCGGTGCAGACGATGGCAATCTGGCACTGGCCCGCGCCATACTCGGTCCGCAACGTCTGCTCGGCGCATCCTGTTATGCCGATTTATCCAAGGCCCGCGCAGCCGACGCACTGGGCGTGGATTACCTGGCCTTTGGCGCCCTCTATCCGTCAGCGACCAAGCCCGATGCAGCACGCGCCACGGTCGACCTGATTTTTCAGGCAAAAACCCCGTTGACCGCAAAGATTTGCGCCATCGGGGGCATTACTGTCGACAATGCCGCCCCCGTCATTGCTGCTGGCGCCGATCTGCTGGCAGTGATTACCGATCTTTTTGACGCGCCGGATATCGCCGCGCGCGCCACCCAATACCAGCGACTTTTCGCCTAACACCCATTTTTCCGGAGAGCCAGACTATGACCTCACGCAACCAGACGCTATTCGAGCGCGCCCAGCGCCATATCCCCGGCGGCGTCAATTCCCCGGTTCGCGCCTTCCGCTCGGTTGGCGGCACCCCGCTCTTTTTCCAGAAAGCCGCCGGCTCGCAGGTTCAGGATGCAGATGGCCGCTGGTATACCGATTACGTTGGCAGCTGGGGGCCGATGATCCTCGGTCACGCGCATCCGCAAGTCATCGCCGCGGTGCAGGCCGCCGTGGTCGATGGTCTGTCTTTTGGCGCGCCGACCGAGCGTGAAGTCGAAATCGCCGACCTGTTGTGCGAGATGGTGCCGTCGATGGAGATGGTTCGCCTCGTTTCCTCCGGTACCGAAGCCACCATGAGTGCCATCCGTCTGGCCCGCGGTTATACCGGCCGCGACGTGCTGATCAAGTTTGAAGGCTGCTATCACGGCCATTCCGATTCGCTGCTGGTCAAAGCCGGCTCCGGCGCCCTCACTTTCGGCAACCCGTCCTCCGGCGGCGTGCCGGACGATCTGGCCAAACACACCATGGTGCTGGCTTACAACGATCCGCAACAACTGGCCGATGCCTTTGCACAACATGGCGACAAGATCGCCGCCGTGATCGTTGAGCCAGTGGTGGGCAACATGAATCTGATCGCGCCGACCCAAGCCTTTTTGGACGCCATGCGGGCGTTGACCGCACAACATGGCGCCGTGCTGATTTTTGATGAAGTCATGACCGGCTTCCGCGTGGGTCTGGGCAGCGCGCAGGGGCTGTATGGCATTACGCCGGACCTGTCCACTTTCGGCAAGATCGTCGGCGGCGGCATGCCGATGGGCGCCTTTGGCGGCAAGCGCGAAATCATGGAACAGATCGCCCCGCTCGGGCCGGTCTATCAGGCCGGTACCCTTTCCGGCAATCCGATTGCAACCGCCGCCGGTCTGGCCACCCTGAAGCTGATTCGCGAAAAAGGCTTCCACGAGGCGTTGACCGCAAAAACCCGTTTTCTGTGCGACGGCTTGGTTGCCGCTGCAAAACGCCACAAGGTCGCATTCGCCGCCCAGAACGTCGGTGGCATGTTCGGCCTCTATTTCGCGGAAAGCTGCCCCGGCACTTACGACGAAGTGCTGGCCTGTGACAAGGAAGCCTTCAACCGCTTCTTCCACGCCATGCTCGACGCCGGCCATTACTTCGCCCCCTCGGCCTTCGAAGCCGGCTTTGTGTCAGCGGCCCATAGCGAGGCCGATCTGGCCGGCACCATTGCCGCCGCCGACGCGTATTTCGCCAGCCTGTAAGCCATGAGCAACGCCACCGCCTGGTTCATCTTGTTGATTGCCGGTCTCTGCGAGATCGGCTGGGCGGTGGGCATGAAATACACCGAAGGCTTCAGCCGCCTGTGGCCGAGCGTGTGGACGGTGTCGGGCATGATCGCCAGCGTCCTCCTCCTCGGCTGGGCGCTGAAAAGCCTGCCGCTGGGCACTGCTTATGCAGTGTGGACCGGCATCGGCGCCGTCGGCACGGCGATTCTGGGCATTTACCTGTTCGACGAATCACGCGATGTGCTGCGCTTCGTCTGCATCGGACTGATCGTAGCCGGCATCGTCGGACTGAAACTGGTGACCCCGGAATCTCCCTGATTCAGGCAAACACGACTGTTCATCCTCTTGGCGGCGTTCGACGCAAAAAAAACCACACCCGGTTCAGAACAACTTCTCAGGGGTGTAGCGAATACCAAAGGATAGCCAGTGGCTGTTTCCCGCCCCTGACAGCTGCTGCCCCCAGGTGGTATCCACTTGAAAAAGATCCGGGATCACCGAGTAGCGAACGCCGATTTGTCCATACGACATCCCGCGGTTATCGCCATACGTTTCTGCAATGCCGAGCAATCCGGAGCGCAAGGCAAACTCGCCGCCAAAACCCCAGGACATGCTGCTGCGGCCGGAAGCCTTGTCTTTCAAGCCACCCAGGTTTGCATGAACAATGATTCGATCGTCATGCAGCGAAACCGACAAGGGAAGATATGCGTAGGTATTGCCAAGCATGTTTGGCCCGGGACTGATTTCGGGGTGCTTGATGGTGCCCACGGCAAAACCCCAGCCCCAATCATTGGTGCTTAATGGACGAAACAAGGTCTTTGCCTGCAAGACATAATCGCTGGTCGCCTGTTCACCCTGTGATTTCGCTCTGCCACCACCCAAGGTGAACTCAAGGTTTCCCGTCGGGTTGCACGCAGGAAGCGCCCACAGTTCCTTGCTATCGGGATAGAGCCGCATCCAACTTTCAAATTGACAGCTGCCACCCGTGGTCAGCCGCGCATCATCCGTCACGAAAGGGCGAGCCGCGAATGCGAGAGGCGGCAGCAAAAGGGCGAGACACGCCAAAACCTTATATTTCATTGGAAGCACTCATCGAGAAGGTGAATATCCTGCTTGGGCAAGAATAACTCTCCGAGATGACATTCTGACGTTGTCCAGATCATCGAGATACCAAGCCAGCGGGTACTCGCCACCAATACGGTCGACCGCAGCAAGGCGGCAAAAACCGGCGGCTACATCAGGAAGAGCGTCGCCAGTCCGAGAAAGATGAAGAAGCCGCCAGAATCGGTCAGGGCGGTGATCATCACCGAGCCGCCGATGGCCGGATCAGCGCCGAACTTCTGGCGCATCAGCGGGATACCGACGCCGGCCAGCGCGGCCAGCAGCAGGTTGAGCGTCATCGCGCCCGTCATCACCGCACCCAGTTGATAGCTGCCATACAGCCACCAGGCGGCAATCCCCAGCAATCCGCCCCAGATCAGGCCGTTGATGGTGGCCACGCCCAACTCCTTGCGCAATAGCCGGCGCATGGCATCGGGCTGCACCTGGCCCATCGCGATGGCGCGCACGATCATGGTGATGGTCTGATTGCCCGAATTGCCACCAATACCGGCCACAATCGGCATCAAGGCCGCCAGCGCCACCAGCTTTTCGATGGAATGCTCGAAGGCTCCGATCACCCGCGACGCCAGGAAGGCAGTCACCAGGTTAACCGCCAACCAGGCCCAGCGGTTTTTCACCGAATCCCAGACCGAAGCAAAAATATCTTCTTCTTCCTGCAGACCGGCATGTGCCAGTTGTTCCTGCTCGGCTTCTTCGCGGATGTAATCGAGCACTTCATTCACGGTCACTCGGCCGACCAGCCGGCCATCCGGATCAACCACCGGCGCCGACACCAGATCGTAGCGTTCGAAGGCCTTGGCGGCCTCCTCAGCCAGATCGTCCGGTTCCAGCTCGATGAAATCGGTCTGCATCAAGCCGCCGACTTCAACATCGACTTCGTTGACCAGCAGGATATTCAAGGGCAGCACGCCCTTCAGGTGTTCGTCCCGGTCAACCACAAAAAGCTGATCGGTATGATCAGGGAGTTCATCGAAGCGGCGCAGGTAGCGCAGCACCACTTCCAGCGACACATCCTCGCGCACCGTCACCATGTCGAAGTCCATGATGGCGCCGACCGATTCCTCGGGGTAGGACATGGCGGCACGCAGGTGTTCGCGCTCTTCGATCGACAGGCCCCGGAAGACATCGTCGATCACGCCTTGCGGCAGATCGGGTGCCAGATCGGCCAGTTCGTCGGCATCGAGCGTTTCGGCAGCGGCCAAAAGCTCGTTGCGGGCCATCGACTCGATCAGGCTCTCGCGGACGGCATCCGAGACTTCCAGCAGAATTTCGCCATCGTGCTCGGCTTGAACCAGACCCCAGACAATCTGGCGATCATCAGGCGGCAGGGCTTCGAGGATGTAGGCAACGTCTGCTGGGTGCATCGGCGCCAGTCGCTGCTGCAGCTCCTGCAGATGCTGCTTATGGACGATGTCCTCGACCAGATCGTGACGCGGACCTTCCTGACGGTGCACCAGCCCCTCGACCAGCCGATGCCGGGCGAGCAGGGTCTGCACCTCGGCAAGGCGCTCCTGCAAGTCTTCGGTGTCAGTTAGCTGGGTCTCTTCGCTCATTGTTGCAGCGCCGCAAAAGGGCATTCATTCTAGCACCGCAGCTCGAAGCGCCCGCCGCAAAAAAATTGCGGTTTTCCCTTAAATCCGGCTCACGGCACCTCGGCTGAAGGCATGCGCGCCTGAATAATCGCCGCCTTCTTGCCCAAACCCGGCGCATTGCGGTTGCGATCGTAAAAACGGGGATTGGGGACCATGCCGGCCAAGCGCGCTGCCTGTGCCGCTGAAAGCTGGCTGGCACCGGTCGAGAAATAGTGTCGAGCCGCTGCCTCTGCACCAAACACGCCACTCCCCCACTCGATCACATTCAGATAAACCTCGAAGATTCGCCGCTTGCTCCACATCCCCTCCAGCATGACGGTGATAATCGCCTCGTTGGCCTTGCGCAGATAGGACTTGTCCGGACTGAGGAAAAGATTTTTCGCCAGCTGCTGGCTGATCGTCGAGCCGCCGGCCACCAGCCGCCCCTTTTTCTGGTTTTTTTCGATGGCCCGCTGAATGCCTTCCCAGTCAAAACCTTCGTGATCGACAAAACGCGCGTCTTCGGCAGCAATGATGGCGCGTTTCAGATTGGGAGAAATCTGCTCATAACTGACCCATTGATGACGCAAGGTCGCATCCGGCTGTTTTTCGCGCAGTTCGCTCAGTCGAATTTCCATGAAATGCGTCATCTGCGGATTGAAATAGCCCCAGTAGGCCACCCAGAAAAACCACCAGAGCAACCAGAGCAAAGCGACCCCGAACAAGCCGAGGCAGGTCAAAGTCACAAAACGCCGCAGGCGTTTCATCCGTTGAGCGAAACCCTGAGCTTGGCCAGCACCGGCGCGGTGTCCGGGTGCATGCCGCGCCATACGGCAAACGCCTCTGCTGCCTGTCCGACCAGCATACCCAGCCCGTCGGCGCAACGAGCGGCGCCTTGTTCGGCAGCCTGTTGCATGAAGGGTGTTTGACCCTTGCCGTACATCATGTCGTAAGCCAGGCTGCCCGAGGCAAACAAGCCGCCCGGCAGGGGCAGGGCCGCACCGGACAGGCTGGCAGAGGTGGCATTGATGACCAGATCAAAGCCTTGACCCGCCAAGGCGTCAAAGGCACAGGCATGCAAACTCGTGGTGCCAGCCAGATCGGCAAAAATCTCGACCAGTGCCTGCGCCTTGTCTACGCTGCGATTGGCGATGCAGAGCGAGGCCGGCGCAGCGGCCAGCAGGGGTTCGATCACGCCTCGCGCCGCGCCGCCGGCACCGAGCAACAAAACCCGCCTGGCTGCCAGCGGATAAGCCAGATTGCCGCTGATGTCGGCCAGCAGCCCGGCACCATCGGTGTTGTCGCCATGAATTTCGCCATTGAGAAAACTCAGGGTATTGACCGCGCCGGCACGCGCCGCACGGGAGGACAAGCACGTACAGAGCCGATAGGCCTCTTCCTTGAATGGCACCGTGACATTGGCACCGCGACCGCCTTCGGCCACAAAGGCGGAAACTGCCTCGAAAAAGCCGTCGACCGCTGCCAGACGAGCTTCATAGACCATGTCCAGGCCAGTCTGCCGTGCGAACTCGGCATGAATGGCAGGGGAGCGGGAGTGGGCAATCGGATTGCCGAAAACACAGTACAGGTCGGACATCGCGTTCAGTTATTGGATTTGCCGGTATCAAACACATCGCCAGGCACGAAATTCCATTCGCGCGCGAAGGACAGGATGGCCGCACCGCCCATCGCTTCACGGGGGATCGGCCCGAAGGGCGCCGACATGCGCAGGATGCGAAGCGCCGCCTGATCAAGAATCTTGTGGCCCGACGAACGGGAAATTTCAGCGCTGTACAGGCTGCCATCCTCGGCGCGCAATTCAACGAAAATCACCACCTTGCCGTAGAGCTTGCCGCGCGCTTCATCGGGATAATTCAAGGTGCCTATGCGTTCAACCTTCTGCTTCCAGGCATCGAAATAGGGGGCCAAACCGTATTCATGGGCGCGTGCGCCGACAAATTTCTTTTGCGGCCGCTTGTTGTACTCGTCCATCGCCTTGTTGATTTCGCCTTCGAGACGCGCCATGGCTCGGGCGGTATCCGCCAGATCAATGCCGCTCAGCGAACGCGTCGGATCGGGCTGTTCACTGCGCGTATCCGCACTGGCCACGCTGCGCAGGCTGCGCGCCTGCGTCAGCAGTTTTTGCTGCGCCGCTTCAAGCGCCTGCACCCTGCGCTGCATCTGTTGCACGTCACTGCCATCGATCTTGTGTTCGGTCGGCGGCAAAGGGGTGCGTACCCGACGATTTTCGTCTGTATTTCCGCCGCCATCGAGATTGGCTTGCGCCAGCGCCTGCGCCTCCTTGGGTCGGGTTGCCGAACGGGAATTGACGAGAATGATGTCCAGCGTTTTTTCCCGCACCACATTCGACGCATCGGGAAAAGCGAAACTCAACAACAGCAGGATGGCGTGCAGCGTGATCGACACGCCCAGCGCAATCCCAAGCCGACTGAGCTTGGGACGCGCCCGCACCGGCCTCGCCGGCCTGGCGGCCGTTGCCCGAGCAGACGAAGGCTTGCCGGCGGCCCGTTTCACGTCTCAGGGTCCTCCGCCTCCGCAACCTGCTCGTCATCGAGCAGGTTCAGAAAACGCACATTCAGCTCCGGGCCCAAGAGGTCAATTGCCTCGATTTGCAGGCGAACCCGCGCGCCGGGCAGCAAATCGGCCGGCAGGGAAGGCACGCGCTGCATCAGCGGCAGATGGTCAAGCTTGACCAGTTGTTCGCGGCGCACCGTGGCATCGATTTCGAGCAGGCCTTGTTGCTGCAGCCAGCGCAGGCACCAGTAGCGTTCCATGCCACGCTGGAAATCGGCATAGGCCGCATAGGTCAGCTCAAAGTCACGCATGGCGGCGAACAGCTCTGCCGACTTCTGTGCAAAGGCCGGTGTTTCGCCCTTGAGGCAGGCGATCAACTGCCATTGATTGACCAGATCGCAATAGCGGCGCAGCGGCGAGGTCATCCACGCATATTGCGGAACGCCCAGCCCTTCATGCGGCAAGGGCGACGTAGTCATGCGGACCTTGCCTTGGGTTTGCGCACGATACAGACAGGCAATGTTGTTTTCCGCCAGCAGGCCACCCCAGGTGGCATTGGCGACAATCATCAACTCGGCGACCAGTTTGTCGAGCGGGCTGCCACGCTTGCGGGCGCTGATTTCTACGGTACACGCATCGGGATCGGCCAGATCGCCCTCGATGGCGAAGTTGTAGTCGTTGATCCCCTGCATTGCCGACGGCTTGCCGCGCCGCCCTTCGCAAGCATTGGCAAAATGCCAGAGATGCAAGAGCTCGTCCCGGAAAGGCTCGTCAGGCAAGGGACCGGCGATGGTCTCGGCGTTAAACCACGGCTCGATTTCGTGGTGGCGCAAGTTGGCGGCAATGTGTACACGATCCAGCCGGGACTCATGGGAAATGATCTCGAACTGCTCGTTGACCGTGAGATAGAGCGATACCGCCGGACAATCCGTGCCACCGGCCAGCGTGTAGTTTTGCACGACGGCATCCGGCAGCATGGTGATCTTGTTGCCCGGCATGTAGACCGTAGACAGACGGGCGCGGGCCACGCCGTCAAGCGGCGAACCGTGTTCAATGGCCAGCCCCGGGGCCGCAATGTGAATGCCGATACGCGAACCGATACCGGGCAGACGCACCACCGACAGCGCATCATCAATCTCGGTCGTATTGGCATCGTCGATCGAGAAGGCGCGCACGTCGGCTCTCGGCAGATCCAGCGGCAGGCCGGGTGCTTCCAGCGCAGGAAAGGCCGTGCCCCTGGGGAACTGCTCGTGCAGGAAGCGGCGGTAATGCAGGAAATACGGTGACTTGATCGCCCCGCACTTGAACAGCAGCTGGGCGGCAGTCAGCCCGGTTTCAGCGCAGGCGGTCTCGAAGGCTTTGGTTTCCGGTTTGTTGCGATCCGGCGCGTAAAGCAGCGCATCGGTCATGGCGCCAATTTCCGTCGGCAATTGCCCGGCCTTCAGCTCCCTGATCCAGCCTTCCATCGCGAGCGCTTGCTGACGCTTTTTTTCAAGACCGGCCAGAGCAGCTGCGAGAATGTCGGCAGGCGCCTTGCGGAAGCGGCCCTTGCCTTTGCGGTGGAAATAGACGGGCGCGGCGTGCAGGGCAAGCAGCACCGCCGTCGCTTCAACCGGCGCGGGCTCGTGTCCGTAGTAATCACGGGCAAAATCAAGAAACGAAAACTCGCCATCGTTGACGCACTCCCACAGGAAATCCGGTTCGATCTCTTCGGCCAGCGGCGTGGCCATTTCGAGCAGGCTGGCAGCGCCGGGCTTCTCGAAACGCAGGAGCACCGTGGCAGCCTTGATCTTGCTGCGCTTGCCGGACGGCATTTCGACCTGCAACGAGCTGTCGTTGTCGGCCATCACATTGCCGGCCTTGAAGCCGCCATCTTCTTCAAACAATACGTTCATTGATCGATTATAACCCGGCAAATTCAATGAGTTGCGGCAACATTTCAGGAAACCGCGTGAAGCTGTGATCGCCGCCTTCGAAGACCTGCTGGCGACACCCGAACCAAAAGACCTGCGCATCGTGGTAGTCCAGCACCTCGTCGCCAGTTTCCAGCCAGAGCAGGTAATTGGGCCTAGTCGGCCGCCGCACCTGCGCTTTCAGTTGTGCCGCATGGCTTTCGCTGAAGCGGAAGGTTTCCCCGCTGTGATAATTGACGTGCTCGCCCACGAATTTGCCCACATGGATGCGGTCGACCGCTGCAGGATTGATCAACAGTGCACGCAGGCCATATTTTTCCGCCAGACAACTGGCGTAATGACCACCCAGCGACGAACCGACCAGGGTTACCGGCCCCTTCGCCGCCTCGATCACTTGCGACATGTCGGCGATCACCTGCTCGGGCACCGGCGACAGCTGGGGACAGGCGAAGTGCGCCGCCAGACCCCTGGCCGCCATCGACTCACCCAGCAAACGGGCTTTCCACGATGCCGGCGACGAACAAAAACCGTGCAGGTAGAGGATTAAGCCGCGGTCCATTGAACCCAGCCGAATTGCGCGGTCAACAGCACAATCACGCCAAAAACGATGCGGTACCAGGCAAAAACCGTGAAGTCGTGGCTGGAAATGTAGCGAACCAGCGCCTTGACGCTGAGCATCGCAGCAACGAACGAGGCCGCGAAGCCCACCGCGAACACCGGCAAATCCTCCACTCGCAGGATCGCCCAGTTTTTGTACACGTCATAAAGCGTGGCCGCAAACATCGTCGGGATCGCGAGGAAGAAGGAGAATTCAGTCGCCGTCTTGCGCGACAAGCCGAAAATCAGCCCGCCCATGATCGTCGCCCCGGAGCGCGAGGTACCGGGAAACATCGCCAACGCCTGGGCGACGCCAACCTTGAGCGCATCGGACCAGCGCATTTCATCAACACTGTTGATGTGCGGCTGGTATACCTTGCGCTCAATGTAGAGAATCAGGAAACCGCCGACGATGAGCGCCCCGGCAACGGTCAGCGGATTGAACAGATAGGTCTTGATCGCGCTGTGAAAGATCAGGCCGAGCACCGCTGCCGGCAGGAAGCCAATCATCAGCAAGCCAACAAAACGCTGCTGTAGCGGATCCGAACGCAAGCCACTGGCAACGCGGGTGATCCGCTCGCGATACAGCCAGCAAACCGCCAAAATCGCTGCCAACTGGATGACAATCTTGAACACTTTGCTCTGTTCGTTGGTGTAGTCGAGCAGGCTACCGCCAATGATCAAGTGGCCGGTCGAGGAAATCGGCAGAAATTCGGTCAGCCCCTCGAGCAGGCCGAGAATCAGTGCTTTCAGTAGAAGAATCGGGTCCATGGTTGCGCATTCATCATGAGAGCGCGCATTCTAACCGCCCGGACGGGTCATCGCCTCAAGTTCGCTCAGCCAGCGCAACGCATACTCACGCGAATCGCCGCACATCTCGGCCGAAGGCTGCAATCCGGAGCAACAGGCAGGACGTTCCGGCGCGCCAAACAAGCGACAGCGCAAATCGGCATCCAGATGAGGACATGGGATTCCTGCCGGTTTGCTCAAGGAACTGATTGAAGGCGCGATGCAGCATGCGCCGCAAGCAGCGCGGCAGTCCATGGCCTTCGAGGAAGAAGAAGCTGTCATGCACGTATTGTGGCAGAGGCATTTTTTCCCTGCTGCAGCCGTCGACCGCAAGCGCCCACTACTGGTGCAAAAATGCCATGCCAAAACCATTTTATTGTCGCCTTAACGACAAAACAAACTCGCCTGAAACCCGCGCCAATCCGTCATTTGCACCGTATTTGTGCATCACGGAAAATTCGCCAAATATTCACTGGGCGCAGCCACCTAAGCCCCTATAATCCGCCCCTTTTCTCGCCCCCTGAATTGATCATGACGACAAACTCTCCCTCCATCGCCCGCCTTGGCAGCACCCACGGTTATTGTTTTGACGGCGACCAAGTCGAACTCAATGCGGCACTGTGCTGCTGCAACGACGCGCTGTGCGGCCAGTCATGGTCTTTGCGGTTGCTCGCCAACAATCAGGATGTCGTTGCCGAACTGACGCTCGGCCAGATTTTCCCCGACTACACCGGCTATATCGCCGTCAGCGGCCAAACCGATGCGCTGATTCCGGCCGGCCAGGCCAGCCATCAACTCAGCCTCATCCTTTGCTGCGACGGTGCCGAAGTTGACCGTGCCGACTACACCGCACCCGCCAGCTTTTTGCTGCCGCAGCTCGCCGGCAACTGTGAAATCACCCTGAATGGCGATAGCGCCGAAATCCGCATCGACAGCATCGTCAATGCCCGCGCCGAAGACAATCTCAGCGGCACGCTGGCACTGGAAATCTGGGCGCTGGACGAGCCCTGCACCGGCAACCAATGGACCGGCTCGCCACTGGCCAGCATGATCCTTGGCCAACTGGCCGGCCAGCAAGCCTGGCATGATGTGCACCACACCCTGCACGCAACAGCCGCGCCTGCCAACACTTTCCCGACCCTGATGCTGCGCGAGTGGACTGCCACCGGTTATGTCACCCGCGACATCCGTAGTCTGGCAACCGCTGCTCCAGCAGCCGCAGTGGAAGTGGCTGTAGCCCCCCCCGCTGCCAAGCCCGCCAAGAAGGCAACAGCAGCCGTCAAGCCGGCCGCAAAAGCCACTGCAGCAAAAACTCCGGAGAAAGCCCCAAAGGCCGCCAAGAAAGTCACACCCGTGGCAAACAAAGCCACGGCCAGCACTGTTTCGGTCAACAAGGCCAGTGCCGCAGAAATCACCGCTGTCAAAGGCGTAAGCGACGCACTGGCACACGCCATCGTCGCCTCCCGCCCCTATGCCAGCCTGGATGAATTGACGCGTGCCAAAGGCATGGGCGCGAAACTTCTGGCCAAACTGCGCGCCAGCTTCAGCCTGTAATCAGTTTGATGTACGGTCAGGCGGCATCTGCTGCCTGACCATGTGCTCTGCCAGCGTGGCGTACAACGGACGCGACACCAGCCGCGACACCGCCGAAGCGAGCAACGCGGTCGCCATCAGGGCCAGCACCAGCGCGTAGCCATCGACCATTTCCATGACGATGATGAAAGCGGTAATCGGAGCCTGCGTTGCTGCTGCCAGAAAACCCACCATGCACAACACCACAATCGTGGTGGAAAAGGCCTGATCGGCAAGCAAAGGAATCAAGTCCTGGCCGATACCGGCACCAATGGCCAGCGAAGGCGCAAAAATACCGCCAGGCAAGCCCGACAGATAAGAGACCACGGTGGCGATGAAGCGGGCCGGCCCGTAGTACCAGGGAATTTCGGCGGCCCCCGTCAGCAAGGCTCGCGTCTCGGCAAAACCGCTACCCCAGGTCACGCCCCCTCCGGCATAGCCAATACCGGCCAGCAAAATGCCGCAAAATGCTGCGAACAAGTAGGGATGCTGCCGCCGAAAATCGGCCATACGCCCCTTCCAGCCGATTGCCGAAGTCAGCAACAATCGCGAAAAAACACCCCCGGAAATCCCGGTCACCAGCGCACACGCCGCAATGGTGTAAGCCAGCTCGGCACTCTCGCCAAACACCACCACGCGCCCGAAATAATTTTCGCTGCCAAGAAAATACTGCGCTACCACCCCGGCCAGCACGATAGAGGTAATCACCACACCACTCATCCGCGACTCGACGCTGCGCGACAACTCTTCGATGGCGAACACGATCCCGGCCAAAGGAGCATTGAAAGCAGCCGCAATCCCGGCAGCGCCACCGGCGACCAGCAAGTGCTGGCGCTGAATGCGCAAGGCGGTCGGCAAAAACCGGCCAATCGCCGCCATCAGGCTGGCCCCCACCTGAACCGTCGGCCCTTCTCGCCCAAAGGAAAAGCCCGAACCCACAGCGGCCACACCAATCAGAATTTTGCCGACGGCAATACGTAGCGAAACCAGCGGCCGCCACACCACACCCGCAGGATGCTTCATTTCAGCAATCACCTGCGGAATACCGCTCCCCTGCGCGCCCTCAAAATAGGTCCGTGTCACCCATAAAAGGCCCATCGCCGCCAGCGGCGTCACCAGGAAAGGGAGCCAAGGATAAAGTTGCGCCATCTGCGCGAAAAAATGAGCGGCCTTGTCGCTCGCCAACGCAAACACCACGGCGGCAAGACCAACCGCGATCCCACACAACCAGAACAGGACGCGACCAAGCCACAAGCGGCTCTTGGCCAGCAAATAGGCCTGATTTCCGCGCACATACACCTGCGCCCTGTACAACTCGGCCTCGATACGCCCAAGTGCAGCCTCAACCATCCCGCGCCAGCGTCCCGAATCAAGCTTCATTTACCCCCCACAAACCTCGCTGATGTTTGCCAATGCAGATCAGCCGCCATTGTTACGTATTCACGCCGGCAATGCATTGGCGAATGAATCAAAGCATCAAAACGCGGGAAAAAGCAGGGGGGAACCGCGGAAAAAAGACGGTGACACCAAAACGAGGCAGCGAGTCACGGTCCAACGCATTTGAAAAACAACTTAATCATTCGATCACTCACCAAGCACTGGCAGCCCTAACGAACAAAAATAATCAAACGTTGGGTCGTACAAACTCGCAGCGCGCGTAGGATCGTCCGGCACACCCTCTGGCACAACAATCACCATTCCCTGACGGGCGCGAGTCAGAAGGACGCGATAAGCATTCTCAAGATACCTTTTTCGCTCAATAGCCTTAACGTTTCTCCATCGGCTTCCGGCAAACTCATGGTGCCCCCAGCCCGTTTCTGAAAAACGTAGATCACCATCCCAAACCACTGCAGTCCAGTCTAGTTCAAGCCCTTGAACCTGAAATTCAGTCGCAACATCTTCAAGGTAGAAACTTGAGCGAGTATCGTCCTTGCCATGGAGAAACCAATGCACTGGATCGATGGCGACACGGACATCAATTGCGTGCGGTTTCAGCCGCTGAGCTTGAGACGAAACCACGATCCCATAGCGCTCCGAGCCCCGTGCTTGCTCTCGCAACCAACGTTTCGCTCTCGTTACGCTTCGCGTAAGCACGATTGGATATCGCATATCAAGGCTATGAAATACCGTCCGCGCTGATTC
>CALAGF010000361.1 GCA_937892345.1 uncultured Rhodocyclaceae bacterium
GCTGCTGGCTTTTGGTGACAGCAGGCTGATCGCCGACGGCCGCCACTTTTTTCTTGACCAGTGCGTTCATCAACGTCGATTTCCCGACGTTGGGTACGCCCATGATCATCAGGCGCAGCGGCTTCACGCCGTCGTTACGATGCGGTGCAAGTTTCTGCGCCAATCCCGGAATGCGTGCGACATCGCTGGCTTTCTTGCAGGACACGGCAACCGCTTTGACGCCGGGCTGGGCGTCGAAATAAGCCAGCCAGGCCTTGGTCACCTCGGGATCGGCCAGATCGGCCTTGTTCAGCAGCTTGAGACAGGGACGCTGGCGAAAGATGCGCAGTTCGTGAATCATCGGATTGCTGGATGCCTGCGGCAGGCGGGCGTCCAGCACTTCGACGACGACATCGGCCACGGCCAGCGTTTCGCCCGCTTTTTTGCGGGCTTGGGTCATGTGACCGGGGAACCATTGAATGGACATGCGTTTTTCCTGTTTAAGGGGCGTCGACCGCATCAACCGCCGGTAACCGGCGGAAAGAAGGCGATTTCGTCGCCATCGCGGATGGGAGACTCGGCCTTCGCCATGTCCTGATTGACTGCGCAGCGCAGATTTTTTGCCGTAGCCAGCGCATCCCTGCCCTGCCCGACCAGCCAGTCGCGCAGCGCGCCCACGGTGTCGATGCCGGCGGGCAATTCGATGCGTTCAGCCGACATGCCAAAGGCTTCGCGCAGACTGGCAAAGTAAAGAACATTCACGCTCATGCGAGCAACTCCGAGTAAGGCACAAAAAGGACGATATCGCCGGGTTGCACGGCTTGTCCGGGCGGGTTGAGGACCAGCCCGTCCGTCGCGCAAAGGGAAGTCACCACTGCCGATCCCTGATTCGGGTAGAGGTCGACACCGCCCTTGGCATTGATGGCTGCGCGCAGAAACTCCAGGCGCGCATCCGGCCGCGCCCAGGTGTAATCGGCACGCAGTTGAAAGCTTTTCGGCTGCACCTCGGCCACGCCCTGCAAGCGCAGGATGAAGGGACGCACCAGCATCAGCGTGGTGGCAAAGGCTGCCACCGGATTACCCGGCAGACCGATGAACCAGGCTTTGCCACCTTCAGGCTTGCGCACCTCGCCAAAGGCCAGTGGCTTGCCCGGCTTGATGGCGATCTTCCACATATTGAGTTGCCCCTCGGCTTCCACCGCGGGTTTGACGTGATCTTCCTCACCCACCGACACGCCGCCGCTGGTCACAATCAGATCGTTGTCGACAGCGGCGCTGCGCAGGGCCTCGCGGGTCGCTGCCAGGCTGTCCGGCACTGTCCCCAGATCGCGCACCTCGCACCCCATGCCTTCAAGGAGCGCGCGCAAGGCATAGCGATTGGAGTTGTAAATGGCACCCGGTGCCAAGGGCTCACCGGGCTGCACCAGTTCGTCACCGGTGAAGAAAATGCCCACGCGCAGGCGGCGATAAACCGGTAGTTCCGGCAATCCGGCGGATGCGGCCAATGCAATTTCCTGCGCCCTCAGCTTGCGCCCGGCCGGCAGGATTTCGTTACCGCTGGCAATATCCTCGCCACGGCGGCGAATATTCTCGCCGGCACGCGGCAAATGGTTGATGACCACACCGGCTTCGCCATGTTCGCAACGTTCCTGCATGATGACTGCATCGGCGCCAACCGGCACCGGTGCGCCGGTAAAAATGCGCGCGGCAGTCCCGGCCTGCAAGGGCGTACCCACCGTGCCGGCGGGAATACGCTGGCTGACGGGCAGGCAAACGCCAGCCTGTGGCACATCAGCCAGACGCACTGCGTAACCGTCCATCGCGGAATTATCAAGGGGCGGCACGTCGACCGTAGACAGCTGCGCCCGCGCCAGCACGCGCCCCAGCGCGGCGGTAATCGGGATGTGACGGACTTCGGTCACCGGCAAGGCGGCGGCGAGCAATTGTTCAAGCGCGGCTTCGAAACTGATCATGAGTTCACCTGCAAGGCACAGTGACGAATGACGAAATCCGCCACCGCGTCGATGTTGTTCAAAGGCAGCACCGGCACCGGCGCATCGATCGCTTCATCACAGGCCACGGCCACGATGTCATTGCGCTCGGCAAAGAGTGGTGGCTTGCCGTTGGCCGGGCGATGCACTTCCAGCTTGGGCACGGGTTCCTGCTTGAAGCCCTCGACCAGCACCAGATCGCAAGGTGCCAGCCGGGCGATCAAGGCGGACAGCTGCGGTTCGCCTTCGTCGCGGCATTCATGCATCAGCGCCCAGCGCGAGCCGCTGGCCAGCATGACTTCCGCAGCGCCAGCCTCACGGTGGCGATAAGAGTCCTTGCCCGGTTTGTCGATGTCGAATCCGTGGTGTGCGTGCTTGATCACCGAGACCTTGAGGCCGCGCGCGATCAATGCGGGGATCAGCTTTTCCAGCAAAGTCGTCTTGCCGGAGCCGGACCAGCCGGCGATACCAAAAACTTTCATGGGCGGATTTTAACCTTTCAAGCCGTAAACACCGGCGCAAAGCCGCCGCCGGGCGTGCGGAAATTGGTGGTCTGTCCCTGATACACGCGGGCGGCGACCAACTGGATCTGGCCGTGATACACATAGCAGCGGAAATCCGCCTTCATGCGCTGCATTTCGCCATGTACCGGCACATCGTGTTCAGAAGGCAGCGCGATTTCCTGAGCGATGTAATCGCCGGCCAGTATTTCCTCGAACACGCGTCGCGTCAGCTTGTCGCCGCGATACGCAGCGCGGCTGCCAAAACCGGCCGGCGGTTTGAAGAACCAGCGCTTGCGATCGGCCCACAAGCGCTCGCCCTGTGCCGGATCGACCTTGATCGTATGCGGCACGCCGGATTGCAGGATTTTCTGAGTAGCGGCATCAACGCCCAGCGCTGCCAGCCTTTCCGTATCGGAGAGCAGCATCAAATGGCGCTTGTCGGCGTGCGTGGCATGGGCCACGGGATGCGGGGTCAGCACGACGCCATCGGCCATGAAAACCTCACGAATTGCGCGGTCGACCGGTGCATCAAGGTAAAAATCGGTGAGCCGGTTGTAGATCATGTCGACAGGCAGACCGGCGTACAGCAGGGCATGGCCATCGCGCTGCAAATCGGCAGGATCGGCAATCACCGCATCGATACCGTTGGCGATGAACAGGTCGCGGAAAAGCTCGAACTCCGGTGCCAGAAACTGCTCGTCCGGGGCCTGATCGACAATGGCAATCCGACGCAAAGGTGCATCGCCACGCGCCAGTTGCCATTCGTTGCGGAACATGTCGACGAAGCCGGCAATCACCCGCGCCCCCGCTTCCGGCGCGCCGTGTGCCGCCAGGAGATAGGCGTTGAGCAGGCCACCGCCGGCATTGGTGTTGATTTCGATCAGCTTCGGGCCGTCGACCGTGAGATGAAAGTCATAGCCCATGAATACGCCATGTGCGGCCCCCGGCCCGCGCGCGGTTTCCGGCGCATCGGCTAGCACCGGGTCACGAAATGCCGGTAGCGCCAGCACCGACTCGGCGGCACCGACGATTTCTGCCATCGCCTGCAGGTCGACCGCAGCAATGCGCAGGTCGGCGGCGGAAAACAATTGGGGCTGGCGTGCCGCCAGACGGTCGAAAGTTGCTTTCATCGCTGAGCAAAAAAATCCAGAACGACAGAGAGTTCGCGCGTGCGTTTCATCGGCGGCAAACTTTGCCAGACCTGCCGGCCATAGGGCTTTGATATGAGTCGTGGATCGCAGATCATCAACACCCCCTTGTCCGCTTCGTCACGAATCAGCCGCCCGGCGCCCTGCTTGACGTTGATCACCGCACGCGGCAACTGGTATTCGATAAAGGCGTTACGGCCCTGTTTCTTCATCTCTTCGATGCGCGCTGAAAGTACCGGATCATCCGGCGGCGAGAAGGGAATCTTGTCGATCACCACCAGCGAGAGCGCTTCACCGCGCACATCCACGCCTTCCCAGAAACTCTGGCTGCCTACCAGAATGGCGTTGCCGTATTGGCGAAAACGTTGCAGCAAATCGTTCTTGCTGCCCTCGCCCTGCACCAGCAAGGGCATGCTCAGGCCCTCGTCTTCGAGTTTGGCCTGAAGTAATTCATGCGTGCGGCGCATGGCGCGCAGGCTGGTGCAGAGGAAAAACGCACCGCCATTGGCGGCCTTGACCGCGGGCCAGGCGGCCTCAACCACGCTGTCGGTGTAATTCCAGGCATTTGGATCGGGCATGCCGAGCGGCACGTAGAGCACGGCCTGCTCGCCGTAATCGAAAGGACTGTGCCAGCAGGCGGAATCCGGTTCGCCCAGCCCCAGTTCGGCGCAGTAGTGAGAAAACTTGCCGCGCACCGCCAGCGTAGCCGAGGTAAAAATCCAGGCTCGGGGGTGGCCGCCCATCTGCTTGCGGAAAATCCCCGCCACATCAAGCGGCGTCAGATTCAGCTGCAGTGACTGGCTGAAGGCTTCGGCCCAGCGCACCACGCCGGGATCAGCCGGGTTTTGCCATTGGCCCAGACGCTGAGCCAGTTCGCCGGCGCGCTGCCAGCACTTCTCCAGACCTTCGGCACGTTGCGCCTGCGTTTCCAGCAAGGCGGCGAAATTGGCCACATCCACTTCCAGCGCCTGCAAGGCCGGCAGGAATTCTTCCTTTTCCAGCAGTTGACCGTGGGAAAAGCGGCCGCTGTCCACGCCCACCGCCAGCCGCAGATCGCGCGCGGTTTTTTCCATGGCCTTGGCCGCCACCGGCAAATCCAGGCAGTCGCGGGCGTGGGTCAGACCCTCAGCTCGCGCATCGCGCGACAAATCCAGCACTTGCGCGGTCGACACCGTGTCGCCAAAGAAAAGCGTCGCCACTTCGGGCAACTGATGGGCTTCATCGAAAATCACGGTATTGCAGGCCGGCAGCAACTCCGCCATGCCTTCATCACGCAGCATCACGTCGGCAAAAAACAAATGGTGATTGACCACCACCAGATCCGCCGCCATCGCCTCTTTGCGTGCCTGCATGACAAAGCAGGTCTTGTAATCCGGGCATTCCTGCCCGAGGCAATTGTCGCGCGTAGAGGTGGCGTGATGCCACACCGGGGAGTTTTCGTTGACCTCGATGCACTCGGCCTTGTCGCCACTGAGCGTGGTCTTGGCAAACACCGAAATCCGGCGCGCATCGGCAGCGTCTTCGCGGGTCAAAAAGCGGCCATCGGCCAAAGCGCGGTTCAAGTGATAGTGACAGACGTAATTGGCCCGGCCCTTGAGCAGGGCAATTTTCACCGGCGCCTTGAGGATCTCGCGCACCATCGGCAGATCCTTGTTGAATAGCTGGTCCTGCAAGGTCTTGGTGCCTGTGGAAACAATCACTTTGCCGTTCGATTTGAGCGCCGGAACCAGATACGCAAAGGTCTTGCCCGTACCCGTACCCGCTTCGGCGATGAACACCGAATTGTTCTGGATCGCCGCGGCAATGCGCTCAGCCATTTCCACCTGCTGACCGCGCACGCGATAGCCGGGAATAGCCTGAGCCAGCAGACCGTCGGGAGAGAAGATTTCCTGGAGTGAGGACAAAAATGGGCGCCTTGGAAAATGCCGCGGCATCTTAGCAGAAGCCATGTCATTGAACGGGACATCCTCTGCTGCAACGCCGCGTGGGCGCCAGACAGGCAGTGAAAAAACACCGCGCTGGAAAATATTCCATGTTGCACCGCAACATCCGCAGCAATACGCGTGCTACAGTGAAGTCATAAAAAAAATAACAGGTGAGGAGCGCGCCCAAGGAGCATCGTATGACCAAGCCTGCCCACATCATCGCCCCGGCATTGCCCGGCACCCGCCAGAGGGCAAACGGTGCCGCATCTGCCCACCATCAGCCATCCGATTCGCGGCGCTGGCCCGCCCGCCTCGATCTGCTGCAAAGCCTGTCCGGCATGCTGCTGGCCCTGTTCCTGATCGCGCACATGTTCTTTGTGTCGAGCATTCTGATCAGTCAGGAGGCCTTTTACCGGGTTGCGCGCTTTTTTGAAGGCGGCTGGCTGCTCGGCAAACCTTATCCCATCCTCGTCTCGTTTGTCGCCGCCGGCATTACCGCGCTGCTCGTGCTGCATGCCTGGCTGGCGCTGCGCAAGTTTCCGGCCGGATACCGCCAATACCGAGCCTTCGTCGCCCATAAAAACCGTCTGCGCCATGACGATACTTCGCTTTGGTGGCTACAGGTGTGGACCGGGTTTGCCCTCTTTTTCATGGCCACGATCCATCTTTACGACATGCTGACCCAGCCGGACATGATCGGCCCGTTCGCATCGGCTGATCGTGTGTGGAGCGGGAACATGTGGCCCTTGTACCTGATGCTGCTGTTTGCCGTGGAACTGCATGGCAGCATCGGCCTCTATCGCCTGGCGCTGAAATGGGGCTGGTTCAGCAGCGACAAACCGGATGCCGACCGGCGCCGTCTGCGCCATGTACATCACCTCTTCAGTGCCTTCTTCATCACCCTCGGCTTGCTGACGCTGATCGCCTATATCAACATCGGCCGGGAGCATGCCGAACATCTTGGCGAGCGCTATCAGCCGGTAGCCGCGACCGCCGCTGAAAGGCGGTAAGCATGGACATCATCCACACCGACGTACTGGTGATCGGCGGCGGCCTTGCCGGCCTGCGTGCCGGCCTGGCTGCCCGAAAACGCGGCCGCGAGGTGATCATCCTCAGTCTCGTACCACCCAAGCGCTCGCATTCGGCGGCGGCGCAAGGCGGCATGCAGGCGAGTCTGGGCAACTCTCTAAAAGGCAGCGGCGACAACGAAGATGTGCATTTTGAAGACACCGTGCGCGGCAGCGACTGGGGCAACGACCAACAGGTCGCCCGCATGTTCACCCATGTTGCCCCCAAGGCCGTGCGCGAACTGGCAGCCTGGGGCGTACCCTGGAACCGCGTCGAGGCCGGGCCGCACGAAGCCATCATCGACGGCGGCAAGGTCACACTGACGGAGTCTGCGGATGCCCACGGGCTGATTACTGCCCGCGATTTTGGCGGCACGCGCAAATGGCGCACCTGTTATGTCGCCGATGGCACCGGCCACGCGATGCTTTACGCCGTCAGTGACCAGAGCATTGCAGCCGGCATTCCGGT
>CALAGF010000362.1 GCA_937892345.1 uncultured Rhodocyclaceae bacterium
TGCTCTTCCGATCTGCCTGCAACGCCGCCCGGAGGCGGAAGCCAAAGCCCTCGAAGCGCTGGCCGGCAGCGGCCTGCAGAAGATTCCCGGCCACACCCTGCACACCTTCGGCAGCCCGCCGGAGGGCATCTTCGGCCTGGCCGACGAGAGCCACTGGGTACCGTTCATGCAGGAGGGCGCACAGCGCCTGAAGGAAGCCGGCTGGCAAGTCGAATTCCCGGAGGATTTTCGTCACCACGTGATCGAGGTCGATGGCTGGGATGCCGAACTGGTCGAGTCCGACAACGGCTGGTTCAACCTCGACATGGGCATCCTGGTCGAAGGCGAGCGCCTGCCGCTCGCCCCGCTGCTCGCCAACCTCTTCCGCAGCGACCCGCGCTGGCTGGAGGTTGCCGAACTGGAGCGCGTGCCGGATGACGAAGGCATCGACCTGTACACCGCCCGCGGCAAGCGCCTGCGCGTGCCGGCCGGCCGCCTCAAGCCGCTGGCCGCAACGCTGATCGATTTGTTCGACGGCTTTTCCGGTGGGCCAACCCTGCGCCTTTCACGCTTCGATGCCCCGCGTCTGGCTGAGCTCACCGACACCAGCCGCTGGGAGTTCAGGGGCCAGCACGACGTGATGGTACTTGCCGAACGCTTGCGCCAGGCACAGGGCATCATCAATATTGATCCGCCCAACGGCCTCAATCTCGAACTCCGGCCTTACCAGAAGGAAGGTTTGGCCTGGCTGCAGTTTCTGCGCGAACAACGCCTGTCCGGCATCCTTGCCGACGACATGGGCTTGGGCAAAACCGCGCAGACATTGGCCCATCTGCTGCTCGAGAAAGAAGCCGGCCGCCTCGACCGCCCGGCCCTGATCATTCTGCCCACCTCGCTGATCTTCAACTGGAAGAGCGAAGCCGCCCGTTTCGCCCCGGATTTGCGCGTGTTATCCCTGCACGGCCCCGAGCGCAAGAGCCGCTTCATCGACATCGACAGCCACGACGTGGTGCTGACCACCTATCCGCTGCTGTGGCGTGATGCCGACGAATTGATGCGCCACAGTTATCACCTGCTCATCCTCGACGAAGCACAGACCGTTAAAAATGCGCAGAGCCGCAGTGCCGAGGCCGTGCGCAAGATCGATACCCGCCATCGCCTCTGTCTGACCGGGACCCCACTGGAAAATCACCTTGGCGAATTGTGGAGCCAGTTCGATTTCCTGCTGCCGGGCTTTCTGGGCGGCAGCAAGCAGTTCACCCGCCACTGGCGCACGCCCATCGAGAAGTTGGGCGACACCGAGCGACGCGACCTGCTGGCCCGTCGCATCCGTCCTTTCATCCTGCGCCGGAAAAAGGAAGATGTTGCGCAGGAACTGCCACCCAAGACCATTATTGTGCGCAGCGTGGAACTCGAAGGCGCCCAGCGCGACCTGTACGAAACCGTACGTGCGGCCATGGATGCCAAGGTACGCGATGAAATCGCCCAGCGCGGTTTTGCGCGCAGCCAGATCGTGATTCTCGATGCCCTGCTCAAATTGCGTCAGGTCTGCTGCGACCCGCGCCTGGTCAAAGCGACCAGTGCGCGCAAAGTCAGCGAGCGCGCCAAGCTCGACCTGCTGATGGCCATGTTGCCGGAACTGGTCGACGAAGGCCGGCGCATCCTCGTTTTCTCGCAATTCACCAGCATGCTGGCGCTGATCGAGGATGAACTGAACCGTATCGGCCTGCCCTACGCCATTCTGACCGGCGACACGGTCAACCGCGAAACGCCGATCCGCCGTTTTCAGGATGGCGAAGTCCCCATTTTCCTGATCAGCCTCAAGGCCGGCGGCGTCGGCCTGAACCTGACTGCGGCCGACACCGTGATTCACTACGATCCGTGGTGGAATCCAGCGGTCGAAAACCAGGCCACTGACCGCGCCCACCGTCTGGGTCAGGACAAACCGGTCTTCGTCTATAAACTGATCGTCAGCGGCAGCATCGAAGAAAAAATTCTCGCCCTGCAGGATCGCAAGGCAGAACTCGCGGCCGGCATTCTTTCCGAAGATCACAACGTCGAGGTGAAATTCGGCGATGACGACCTCGCAGCCCTCTTCGAGCCGCTGCCGACCTGATGCATTTTTGCCCTATGCGTCCGGTCGACCGCGACCGGACAAAGGAATTCACGATGCGCCTCTGCCTGCTGCTGTTTGCCTTGCTTACCCTCTGCCACCCGGCGTTTGCTGATGACTGGCGGGTCAACCGCAAAGTCGATGGCAATTTTGCCGACACCCGGGAAGCCGTGGTGATGGCAATTGAAAACCGTGGGCTGGTGATCAATCAGGTCTCACACATCGGCGACATGCTGGATCGTACCGGGAGCGAACTGGGGCTGGGCGGCAAGATCTACGAGCAGGCTGAAATCATCGAGTTCTGTTCGGCCAAGCTCTCGCGCAAGATGATGGAAGCCGATCCACACAACATTGTGCTGTGCCCGTTTACGCTGGCGATCTACAGCTTGCCGGGCAAAACCCGGGAAACCTGGGTGGGCTACCGTCGACCGTTGGGCAGTTCTGCGGCACTGGTCGACGGCCTGCTCGCCGATATCCTTGCCGAAGTGGCGCCCTGACCTTAACGGATCTGCTTGCCCAACCAGGTGGCCAGCGTTTCGTAGAGCACATCAGGCTCGACCGGTTTGGAAATAAAGTCGTTCATACCGGCTGCCAGACATGCGGCCCTGTCCTCGGCAAAAGCATTGGCAGTCATGGCGACAATCGGCAAACTCGCCCCGCCGGGTGAGGCACGAATCCGCCGCGCAGCTTCCAGCCCATCAAGCCTGGGCATTTGCATGTCCATCAGAATCAAGGGATAAGGGAAAGCAGCCGCTTTTTCCAGTGCATCCAGCCCGTCGACCGCAGTATCGACCGACAAGCCGACATCTTCGAGCATGAAATTGGCCACCTCGCGGTTGATCGGCTCATCGTCAACCAGCAGGATACGGGTCCCGGAAAACTCGCGCCGCAATCGTGTTTCGGCCTCCCCGGCTACAATCGGCGGCAGACCGCTCTCGCTCATGCGCAGATCCAGCGGCAGGCGGGCGGTCATCCAGAATGTGCTGCCAACGCCCGGTGTACTCTCGGCGCCTGCCTCGCCGCCCATCAATTCCGCCAGATGACGGCTGATTGCCAGACCCAGCCCGGTCCCACCATGGCGCCGGGTGATGGAACAGATCGGAAGAGCACACGTCTGAACTCC
>CALAGF010000363.1 GCA_937892345.1 uncultured Rhodocyclaceae bacterium
CGATCTCCCGATCCAGCACGAAGGCAAACTGCACGATCGCGCTTCCTACCGTTACTACTGGGAATTGCTTGACCGGGCACACGTGACCGGCATGGATATCCCCCCTGCCGCGAAAGCACGTTTTTTTGCCTGAAATCCCGGTTGACCGCAAGACGCTGAGCGACAAGCCAAGCGAAGCGCCGCTGACGATTCTCTATCGCGACGAACACATTGTCGTGATCGACAAGCCTCACGACCTCTTGGTGCATCGTTCTGAAATCGACCGCCACGAAACCCGCTTTGCGATCCAGATCCTGCGCGACCAGATCGGCCAGCGAGTCTGGCCAGCGCATCGACTGGACCGTGCGACATCAGGCGTGCTGCTGTTCGGATTGAATCCGGAAATGATGCGTTGTCTCGGCCAGCAATTTGAAGCAGGCACGGTAGAAAAACGCTATCTGGCCGTCGTTCGTGGCCACCCGCCAGCATCGGGAGAAATTGATCATCCGCTCTCGCGCCAACGGGATGATTACGAATTCCAGGGCGAACGCAGCAGCCAGGAGGCTCAGCCCGCCCTCACCCAATTTCATACGCTGGCGCAAATTGAACTGCCAGTGGCCGTTGACCGTTACCCAAGCAGCCGCTACGCGCTGGTCGAACTAACACCAGTCACCGGCCGACGCCATCAGATCCGGCGCCACCTCAAGCACATCGCACACCCGATCATCGGCGATACGACCTACGGCAAGGGAAAACACAATCGCTATTTCTGGGAAACACTGCACTGCCGACGTCTGTTACTTGCCTGCACGCAGATGCGTTTCAAGCACCCTGTCAGCAACCAACTGATGACGGTCGACGCACAGCCAAGTGGAGATTTCGCCGAATTGCTCAAGCGTTTCGGCTGGTCATCGGCTTAAGCCGCCCTCCAGCGAGGGCGGACTTGAGGGTTTTTCAATCCGGCAATGCGATCTGCTGATCCGTGCTGAACTGGTAATCCTTGAAGATGTGCTCGGCACTCAACACCTGGTAACTACCATCTTCGTTACGCCGCGTCGTATCCTTCAGACGCCATGTCAGCTGACCACAGGTCCAGATTTCAAAATTGCGCATATGGGTGCACAAACAGGTCTTGTCGAAGACCTTGACCTTGCGCGCTCCCGGATGTGCAGCAACTTCCCGATTGTAGGAGGCGACATAGGCACACTTGCCGTTTGCATCGAGCAGGTAACCGTAAGCTTCGCAGTTCGGACGAATGCCATCGCCGATCCCCGGGCTGGACTTGATCATGCGCATCGGATAACCGGTCGGAGAAATCTGGTTAACCTCGATATCCTCTTCACTTGCCTTGAAGTATTCCTGCTTGGCCGCAGCCGGCAAACCGCACTCCTCAGCCACCGTGAAACGGGTCGCAACCTGAACACCGGCAGCCCCGCCTTCAAGAAACTGAACTGCATCGGTACCGGTAAAAATGCCACCCGCCGGGATCACCGGAATATCGAGTTGCTCATCCTTCAGATACTGGATCACCTCGGCAACAATGGTCGCCAGATCGTACTGCGCCCAATCCATCCCAAAGCCCAGATGACCACCCGCCAGCGGCCCTTCAACCACAACATAGTCCGGCATGCGCTTGGTGCGAGCGCTTTTCTTCAGGAACAACTGCAAGGCGCGGACGGAAGAAACAATGATGCCCAGCTTGACATCACGAAAACGAGGATGGTCTTCGATCAGGCCAAAAGACCCAAGATGCAGGCCGGCAGCCAGCGTAATACCGTCGATACCGGCATCCAGCGCAGCCGACATGCGCACTTTCAAGGTTTCCTTGGGTGCGTTCATCGTCAGCTTTTCCATGATGTTGACGAAGATGAGTCCGGCACCGCGCTTGGCTTCCATCGTCTTGCCGATGTGCAAACGTGTCGCCTCGGCCAGCTGCCCGAGATCGAACTTGACCAGCGACTTGTCGAGGTTGGCGACGTTGAACTTGAACTGCTTGAGTTTCTCTTTGACGAACTTGGTGTTGAAGCGCCGGTCGGTGATCGTATTGACCATCGCATCGGAAATATGGCCAATTCCGCCCAGGCGAGCCGCCTCCAGCGCCAGTCCGGCGGTCGAAATATCGACGCCCATGCCACCGATCATGATCGGCACGAACTCTCGCTTGCCGAACATCAGACGGAAATCATCTACACGCATTCTCTGTATCCTTCCACTACAACCTTCCGCCCCTATGCGGCGACGGGAGTATCAAGATGAAGCCAATCCGCGATTATCGCTCATCAAACCCACCCTTGGCGCATTTGGCCCGGGAAAGTGAAAATTCTGCGCCTTCTTGCGCATCGACGAGAGTCGTAAGTCGATTTGATGCGCCGGCGCGAACGAGGTTCATCCCGACGGCGGACCCTATGCGGCGAGCGTCAGAACCAACGGCGTCGTCAGCGCCGCCAGGCCAGTGGAAAGAACCAGGCTGCTGGCGACCGGCCCTTCGAGTGTATTGAACTGGCGCGACATCAGATAGACGTTCGCGCCGGTGGCAATGGACGACAGCAGGACAACGACCTGCGTCTCCATCCACGGCAATCCCAGCAATCGAGCGAGCGACCAGACGACGAGCGGCTGCACGATCAGCTTGATACTGCAAATCGCGAGGCTAGATCGGAAGAGCACACGTCTGAACTCCAGTCACA
>CALAGF010000364.1 GCA_937892345.1 uncultured Rhodocyclaceae bacterium
CCGGGATACGGATGGTGCGCGCCTGGTCGGCGATCGAGCGGGTGATGGCCTGGCGGATCCACCACGTGGCGTAGGTCGAGAACTTGTAGCCGCGACGGTATTCGAATTTGTCCACCGCCTTCATCAGGCCGATGTTGCCTTCCTGGATCAGGTCAAGGAACTGCAGGCCACGGTTGGTGTACTTCTTGGCGATGGAGATCACCAGACGCAAGTTCGCTTCAACCATCTCTTTCTTCGCGCGGCGGGCCTTGGCCTCACCGATCGACATGCGACGGTTGATGTCCTTGATCTCGGCGATCGTCAAACCGGTTTCGGTTTCCAGCGCGGTCAGCTTTTGCTGGCAGCGAATGATGTCCGGCTGCAGGCGACCAATGGCTTCAGCGTATTTGCTTTTGCCCTTGGCCAGTGCGTCGGTCCAGCTTTCGTCTACTTCGTTGCCCGGGAACTGGCGCAGGAAGTCGGCACGCGGCATGCGCGCATCACGGACACAGAGCTGCATGATCGCACGCTCTTGGGCACGCAGACGCTCAAGGGCGCTGCGAACACGCTCAACCAGGCCTTCGAATTGCTTGGGCACCAGCTTGATCGGCATGAACAGCTCGGCCAGCGCCACCAGCTCGGCAATTGCCAGCTTGTTGGAGCGACCGTGCTTTTTCAGGGCCTTGCGGGTGATTTCCATCTGATCGGCCACAGCGCCAAAGCGCTGTGCAGCGATGATCGGATCCGGACCGCTTTCGGCTTCTTCCTCGTCGTCCGAAGCTTCGGCGTCATCATCGTCGGAATCGTCGTCCGCTTTCACGGCTTTCGGATCGATCGGTGGTGGCACTTCGGCAGCAGGCGGCGCAATGCCGTCGTCCGGGTCGATATAACCGCTCAGGACGTCGGACAGGCGGCCACCTTCGGTGGTGACGCGAGTGTACTCGGAGAGAATGTGGTCAACCGTGCCAGGGAAGTGCGCGATTGCGCCCATCACTTCACGGATACCCTCTTCGATACGCTTGGCGATTTCGATTTCGCCTTCGCGTGTCAGCAACTCGACGGTACCCATTTCACGCATATACATACGCACAGGGTCAGTCGTGCGACCGATGTCGGTCTCTACCGCTGCCAGCGCGGCAGCGGCTTCTTCAGCGGCTGCCTCGTCGGTATCGGCGTCGGCCAACATAAGGGCGTCCGCATCCGGAGCACTCTCGTGTACGGGGATCCCCATGTCGTTAATCATGCGGATGATGTCTTCCACCTGCTCCGGATCTGAAATATCCTCAGGCAGGTGGTCGTTGACCTCCGCGTAAGTCAGGTAACCCTGCTCACGACCCAGTGTGATCAACTCTTTGATACGAGACTGCTGTTGCGCTTTTCCGGACATAACACCCTATCCACTGAAGGTCTTGGCGGGCAAAAAACAAGCCGAGGATTATACCCGAGCTATGACCTCACGCGCCAGTTGAGGTCGGGTTCGATGCGGGAACATTGCGTTTTAAAAGCTCAACCAGCTGAATTTTCTCTTCGCTGCTGAGCTCGCTTTGACGCGATTTCCTGAGAAGTTGGTCTAAAACACGCTCGCGTTGGCGGGCGGACAAGCTAGTTATAGTGTCGAAAAACTGTTGTTCAAGGCTGTCGGCTGAAATCAGCCATTCCTTCTCGGCCAGGGCGCGCAGCAGACGGCCCTGTTCGGTGCCGTGCCAGCGCGCCATCAACTGAATTGAGTTTAGCTTAGGATTTTTCTGTACCGCCTCGATCAAGGCGATCAGTACCTGGGCGTAAGTGTTGCTCTCGTTGGCAAAATGCTCCGCGCTTTCAACCTTGCCCGCCAATTGCGGGTGATGGATGAGCGTGCGCAGGGCAATCAGCGTCGGGGCTTCTACGGCGACCGGTGTGCGTGGGGCATAGGCTTCGTCGCGGTCACCGCGCTTGCCGTTCTTGTTCCAGGGTTTCTTGTCCCATTTCTTGCCGCCGGCGCCGGGCTTCTTTGGCGTCCACTCCTGCTGGGGCGCGTAGGCCTCCTGCGCT
>CALAGF010000365.1 GCA_937892345.1 uncultured Rhodocyclaceae bacterium
GACGTGTGCTCTTCCGATCTCAATGGTGCGAGCAAATGGGCCTGCCATCCCCCGAGCCGGTGCTGGCGGATGCCGCACTGGCCTTCGCAGCGATTCACCCTGATGATCGGAATGCCTACATGGCGGAGGTGGACAAGGCCTGTGCCGAGTTGCAGCCCTTTTCCTGGAGCGGGAGAATTAGCGTAGCCGGGCAAGCGGTACGCTGGGTGCGCATTCTGTCCTTGCCGGCGAGTCTGGAAAACGGCGATCAGGTCTGGTACGGGGTGCAGGCGGACATCAGTATTGAAGTCAAGGCGCATGAAGCGCTTCAGCGTAGTGACATGTTGTTGCGCACGGCAATCGACACCATCGGCGAAGCATTCGTGGTGTACGACGATGAGGACCGGCTGGTTTTTTGCAATGATGAGTACCGCCGTTTTTATGCGCTCAGTGCACCGATGATCGAGCATGGACGCAGCTTCGAGGAGATCATTCGTTACGGGGTCGCACACGGCCAATATCCTGAGGCTGCCGGTCGAGAGGAGGCCTGGATTGTCGAGCGCATTGCGGCGCATCGAGCGGGAAATCTGGAACTGGTACAGGCGCTTGACGATGGTCGTTGGCTGCGCATCCGAGAGCGCCGGATGGCGAATGGCTATCATGTCGGCTTCCGGGTGGATGTGACCGAGTTGTATCAGGCCAAGGAGGCCGCAGAGGCCGCCAGTCTTGCCAAGAGCCGATTCCTGGCGACCGTGTCGCACGAAATCCGCACGCCGCTGAATGGCATTCTGGGCATGGCCCAGGTGCTGATGAAGCCGGTGATTGGCGATTCCGAGCGCCTTGAAGGTGCGCACACCATTCTGGAGTCCGGGCAGATGCTGCTCGGCATGCTCAACGAAGTGCTCGATCTCGCCAAAATCGAAGCCGGGCGGATGGACCTTCAGCCGATTGTCTTTCTGCCTGGAGAAACCATCGAGCAGGCCGCGCGCCTGTTTCGTGATCTGGCCGCACAAAAGCAAATCGGTTTGCACACGGTCTGCGAAACCGCACCTGACACGACCTACCGCGCCGACGCTCGGCGCATTCGTCAGATGCTCTCGAATCTGATCAGCAATGCCATCAAATTCACCCAGGCCGGTGCGGTGACGGTCAGTGTGCGCGAGTTGCCAGGGGCAAATTGGCTGGAATTTGCGGTCACTGACAGCGGGATCGGGATTCCAGAGGCGCGCCACGGCGAGCTGTTCAATGCCTTCAGCCAATTGGAGTCCGATCACGCACGGCATTACGAAGGTAGCGGACTGGGATTGCACACGGTACGCAGCATGGCTGAGCTGATGGGCGGCAAGGTCGGCATGAGTTCCCAGCTTGGCCAGGGCTCACGTTTCTGGTTCACCGTGCGCGTCGAATGTTTTGCGTCCGGCGAGCGCTATGGCGTGAACCCGCAGGTGATCGGTGTCCCGCCGCCTTTGCACGGGACCTTGGCGGCTGGAGCGCAGGCGGTGATGCCGACTGTTGCGGTCGACCGGGCTGTTGTAGCAAAAATGCTGAGCACGCTGTTGCCCTTGATGCGTCAGCATCAATACGCTGCGCTGGCGCGTTTCCGCGAGTTGTGCGCTGTGCTTGGTGACAGCAACCGCGTTGCCGGGCAGCTCAGGGACATTGGTGTGGAATTGGATGCGTTGAAATTCGCGAGTGCCGCAGATCAGCTGGAAGCCTTGGCTGCCGAGGAAGGATGGAACAATGGAACAACTTAAAGCACGCCCCAGAATACTGGCAATCGATGATGTGCCGACCAATCTGGTGGTGTTGGCCAGCACGCTGGCGGCAGATTTTGATTTTCAACTGGCGGTGTCCGGCGCTGCCGGCCTGGCGCTGGCCGAAGAGCAGGCACCCGATCTGGTGTTGATCGATCTGATGATGCCCGAGATGGACGGTTACGAAACCTGCCGCCGTTTCAAGGAACTTCCCGGGATGCAGAACGTGCCGGTGATTTTCATCACTGCCTTGTCCGATCTTGATTCCGAGCGTCGTTGCCTGATGCTGGGCGCTGCTGACTTCATCAGCAAGCCCTTCCGAGTCGAGGTGGTGCGGCAGCGGATCAGCAATCTGCTGGAGCGGGAAAATCTGCGTCGCGAGCTTGAGATCAGTCGCGACCTATTGGAAAAACGGGTTGCCGAGCGGACGGCCGAACTGGAACAGAGCATGCTGAGCCTGCGGATTGCGCGCGATGCTGCAGAGGTGGCGTCGCGTGCCAAAAGCACCTTCATTGCCAATGTCGGGCATGAGCTGCGTACTCCGATGAACGCCATCATCGGTCTGAGCATGCTGTTGCAGCGGAGTTCGGTCGACGAGCAGCAGAAGGAAAAATTGGGGCACGTGCTGGTCGCAGCCCGGCGCTTGATGTTGCACCTGAATCATCTGATCGATCTGGCAGCGCTGGAGAGCGAAAAGCTGCGCCTGGAAAGTCAGAGTTTTGCGCTGGGCGACCTGTTGCGCGAACTGGACGAGCTCTTTGCCGATGTCGCACAGGCCAAGGGGTTAGCACTTACTGTCAGTTTGCCGCTCGAATTGGCGGGGGAGCTGGTGATCGGTGATCCGATGCGCATCAAGGCTGTGCTTGCCGACCTGATTGGCAACGCAATCAAGTTTACCGAGCACGGATTTGTCCGCTGCACACTGTCAGGTGCGGAGGAAACTCCGGCACACCACCTGCTGCATTTCCGGGTCGAGGACAGCGGCATCGGCATTGATCCAGCGGATTTTCATCGCATTTTCCAGCCATTTGAGCAACTGGAGGCAGGCAGTACCCGCCGCTTTGGCGGTACGGGGCTGGGGCTCAATATTTGCCGGCGACTGGCCGAACTGATGGGCGGACGCATTGTGGTGAGCAGCGTACCCGGTCACGGCAGTTGTTTTGAGTTCACGCTGGCACTGGCAAAAGCCCCGGTCGGCTGAAGTCACCGGTCGCCGTTCATTGCTGCCGGCCTTGAAGGCGTTGCCAGAGCCAGCTGCCGGAGTCGGTGCGGCCATCCAGCACGTAATCCAGTTCGTTGGCGTTTTGCAGCGTGAATTCAAGATTGCGCCGGATATCGTAGGCGCTGGCCAGTAACAGATGGTCGTCAGGTGCCAGACAGAACTCGCCATCAGGCAAGAGATAAATCTGTTCGCCGCGTTCGACCAGCAAAGGCTGAATCGGCAAGGCAAGCGTGCGATCGGTGCCGTCCCGCAACAGCGCTGCCAGCGTGCACTGCCGCCCGCTGGCCAGCGCGGCATGGATGGCCGGAGCTTCCTTGCTGCTCAGTCGTACGCCCCAGACCGTGGGCGTCAGACCTTCACTCAGGGATTGCAGTCGCTCGACCAGCAGCCGGCAGCGAGACTCGTCGAAATCGCCAAGCTGGCTCAGGAAACGGGCCAGCAAAGGGGTCGTCAGGATGGCAATGCATTCATGGGCCACGATATGGCTGGGTACCATGGCGAACTCGGCGCCGTAAGCCTGGAACAGGGCGGTGTTGGCCGCCTGATTCTGGCGCGTCACGACAAACAGGTCGGGCTTGAGTTCTGAGGCCGTTACGGCAATCGACAGATTGTTGATGTCGTTGTCGCTCCCGGCAATGACGCCGCTGGCCTGGTCGATACCGGCCTGGCGCAAGGTGGATGCTTCGGTGCCGTCACCGATGATGTTGTGGTCGCTGTCCGCTGCGCCGGGATCAATGATGGTCAGGGTGATGCCGGCCTTGCGCAGGCGCTGGGCGACGATTTGTCCGAAACGACCGTAGCCGCAAAGAATCCAGTGGCCGCGCGGCGGTCGATGCACAGGTGGGATGGGCGATTCCGGCAGGCTGGTGAGCAGTTCGATCAGCCGGAAACGTTCTGGAGCGGCCACTGCCAGCGCCAGATGGTCGGCAAATCGCTCGAAGGGATTGATGATGTGATCGGTACCGAAAGAGGCCAGGTTGGCGGTGATTGACGGGCTGCGGGCGCGGGCAATGACCGGAATGTCGGGGGCCAGAAGGCGCACGGCAATGGCAATGGCGAGATTGGCCTGCTCGTCGTTGGTAATGGCCAGCACGCCTTTGCATGCGCGGTGCTTGAGTCCGCCCAGTAGCAGATTGTCAGGCAGGCTGGCATCGGCAGCCAGTGCCGGGGTGTCGGTTTTGAAATCCTGCAGATCAAGTTCTTCAACCCGCAGCTCATCCTTTTCCAGTACGACAAAGGCTTGGCCGATGCGATCGAAATTGCGGCAGATCAGGCTGCCGGTTTCCCCGCAACCGCAGACCAGATAGAAGGGCTCCTTCAGTCGCCGGACACGGCGCATGAAGCGATTGGTGGTCAGGGTGTTCTGGAAGCCCTTGTCCTGCAGCAGGGCGATCAGGGTGACGACCGAATACGACCAGCCGATCACCGAGAGGTAGATGCAGAGCAGCACCCACAGCCGCTGCCCATCGGAGAAGGCGACCGGGATTTCGCCAAAACCGATGGTCGTGGCGGTGTAGCTGATGAAATAAAAGGCGTGGAAAAAGGAAAGTGCGGGCGTTGCCTTTCCCTCCGCATCGACCCCCGGAATCAGCGTCAGCCCGAGTATCGAAATCGCGTAGATGACGATCAGTACGATAATCGGCGCGCGCATGCGCCGAAGGACCAGGAAGAAGGTGCTGTTGGTCACGCAGCGCTCCGCGTCAGCGGCGCATCATGACGGTTTCGATAATCAGGATGATGACCGAGACGATGTTGGCAAACAAGGCGCCACCCGACAGCGAAACCACGCTGGACATGACCACCGGGGTCATGCCTTCGCCGGTCACATGAATGGCGATGGCCCAGGTAATTGCTGCAGCGACCAGTTGCAGATCGGCAACCAGACTGGTGGCCAGATGGATCGCACCGATCTGGGTGCGGTCGCCGAACTTGAGCGCGGTAGCGATCAGGCTGACGACCAGCGCAGCAGCCAGTTCATAGACGTGGTGCAACTCGGGGCGATCGATGTCGCCAATGAAAAAGCCGAAGTTCAGGGTCGCCGCCAACACGATGAAGAAACCGAAAACCACTTTTTCCAGATTCATTTTTCTTTATCCTTTGCGGTCGACCGATGAAATCAGCGTTTTTCGACCGGCGCAGTCTGCGGCGGTGCCTGACGGGCGCCCAGTGTCTGCGTATCAATCCGACGGGTTTCATCGTCGCTGACGATCTCAAGAATATTGACCACCTTGCGCACGCCAGCTGTGGTGCGGGCCACGGCAATTGCGACCTTGGCTTCACGCTCGTTGACGATGCCCATCAAATGGGTGATGCCGCGTTCGGTCACCACCTTGATGTGATTGGCCGACAACTGGTTGGAATCGACCAGCCGTGCCTTGACCTTGGAGTCGATAAAGGAGTCGTTGCTGCGACTGGCCAAGGGGGAGGCCGGGCCGATACCCAGTTCGTTGTACACCTCGCGCACGCCTTCCAGTTTGCGGACCTCGGCTTCGATGGCAGCCTTGGCTTCGTTGCTGGGCACTTCGCCGGTCAGCAGAATGCGACGGTTGTAGGAAGTGGCATTGACGTGCGAAAAATTCTTGTACTGCTCGGGGATCCGGGTGCCCACCTTCCATTCGGCGGTTTCGTCATCAGTCTGGATGCCGGTGCTGCGCCGGTCGTGGGCGCTCATGACACCCACCGCTGCGCCGGTGGCGATGACGGCAGGTACGCATGCCTGGAGCGCAGGCAACAGGATGGCAAGGGTCAGGGCGGAAAGCGTCAGGCGGGAGGTCATGTCATTCAACTCCGAGAAGCAGTGCATCGATGCCGTCGCACAGGCAGTGGATGATCAAAAGATGGGTTTCCTGGATGCGTGCCGTGCGCTCGGCAGGAACACACAGGTGGATGTCGTCGTCGCGCAGCAGTTCGCCAATCTGGCCGCCGCCCTTGCCGGTCAGCGCAATAATCCGCATGTCGTGTTCGTGGGCCGCCTTGATGGCTTCGATCACGTTGGCGGAATTGCCCGAGGTGGAAATCGCCAGCAGCACATCGCCGGCATGGCCGAGGGCGCGTACCTGCTTGGAAAAAATGTAGTTGAAACCGTAGTCGTTACCGACTGCAGTCAGGATTGAGCTATCGGTAGAAAGCGCAATCGCGGCGAGTTCCTGGCGCTCCGCCTCGAAGCGGCCAACCAGTTCAGCCGCAAAATGCTGGGCATCGCCCGCCGATCCACCATTACCGCAAGCCAGAATTTTGCCGCCGGAAAGCAGGCTTTGCGTCATGGTTTCGATCGCTGCAGCGATCGGTGCAGCCATCAATTCAATGGCATCAAGCTTGGTGTGTGCGCTGTCTTCAAAATTTTTTGCGACGCGGGCGATCAGATCCATGAGGGGTCCATCTCGTATTGGGTAGATGCCAAATTCTACATCAGAGCTCGGCATAGACTTCGATAACGACCCGCTGCCAAGGATCGGGATGTTCGGTCAGCCGGCCGATACGGCCAAGTAGACGGTCGCCGCGGTCGATGGCTTCGGCAATCGGGCGATTGTGGGCGCGGGGCAGGTAGCCCAGTTGATGGCCCCGCCATTCGATCCGGATGGCCAGTGGGTCGTGCCGGTTGTCGGGTTCGCGGTGCAGTGTGAGCGGGTCACCCGGCTTCAGTGCCTGCCAGTGCCGGCCCACGGCGTAATACTGGCTGCCGGCCAAAGGGCAAGTGGTGATCAGCAGTTGCAGGCGGGCAGCGTCGCTGACTGCCGGGCAACACAGCAGGCTAAGCAGTATCGACCACAAACGCATCGCGTACCCAGTCCAGTGTCTCACCATCGATCAGGATGCAGTCAAAACGGCATTCACAGTCTCCGCGCCGGGCCAGGTAGTGGCGCGCGGCAAGGATGATGCGCCTTTGTTTGAGGGCGGTGATGCTGGCGCCAGCCCCGCCGTAATCCTTGCTCGAACGCTGCCTCACCTCTACAAAGACCAGGGTGCTGCCGTCGCGCATGATCAAGTCGATTTCTCCGCCCTTTACCCGGAAGTTACGGTCAACCGGCTGGAATCCACGATTTTGCAGGTGGCGTTCGGCGCGCAATTCGGCTTCGCGGCCCTTCGCCACGGTGGTATCGTTGGTCTTTGCTCGCATTGCTGAAATAAATGACAAATAAGTACGGTGAATTGTACGTCGTGCCGACTCCCTTGGGAAACCTGGCAGATCTGACAAGGCGTGCCGAGGAAGTGCTGCGCAATGTGGCCTGGGTTGCCGCGGAAGATACGCGGCACAGCGGCCCCTTGCTGAAACAACTCGGTTCGCAGGCGCGGACCCTACCTGCACATCAGCACAACGAACAGGCAGCGGCTGCTCGCATTATCGAAAAGCTGCATGCCGGCGAATCGGTAGCGCTGATTTCAGATGCTGGCACCCCGGGAATTTCCGATCCGGGCGCCCGGGTTGTCGCGGCAGTTCGTGAAGCCGGTTGCCGAGTGGTTCCCTTGCCCGGTCCGTGTGCGGCGGTTACCGCACTGTCCGCCTCGGGGTTGGCTGATGAGCATTTTCTGTTCTATGGCTTTCTGCCGGCCAAGGGCGGACAGCGACGTCAGGCGCTGCAGGCATTGCGTGATTACCCGTTTGCATTGGTGTTTTACGAGGCACCGCATCGGATTCTGGATACCGTAGCCGATCTGGAGGCGGTGTTTGGTGAGCGGACGCTGGTGATTGCCCGGGAGCTGACCAAACTGTTCGAAACCATCCATGTCTGCCCGTTGACCGCAGCACTCGACTGGCTGGGCGAAGATGCCAACCGTCAGCGCGGCGAATTTGTGCTGATGGTATCCGGCGCCCCTGCGGGCGAAGATGATGGCGAGGGGGAGCGGGTGCTGGCCTTGCTGCTGGCGGAAAATCTACCGGTCAAACAGGCTTGCAAGCTTGCTTCGGCGATCACCGGGGCGCACAAGAATGCGCTCTACGAACGCGCTTTGCAGCTTCGCGAAAATGGGTAAAAACAACGCAGCAGTCAGGGTTGTAGTAGAGTCATGCCCATAATTGACCGACTAATCGTTTAATACGATGAAAATACTCCTGATCGAGCAAAACCGGGTTTTTCAGGCGATTCTGGTGAGGGCTGCGGCCGAGCGCTCGATCACCTTGACTTCGGTCGCGACTGCGGCGGAAGGGATCGCCGCGCTGGCAGCGGGGGAGTTTGATTTCATTTGCATTACCCGCCATTTGCCGGATGGCGACGGCCTTGATCTTGCGGGCCGGATTCGTGACCTGCCGGCCCATGTTTTTACCCCCTTGATCCTGCTGACGGCAGATTCGACCCCGGGTTTGACCGAGGAAGCCCTGAACCGGGGCATCACTGAGGTTTTTCACAAGCAGGCGATCGAAGAGCTGCTGATTTTCATTACCCGTTTTCAGGAGTTCAACCGCCCCTTCTCCGGCAAGATTCTCTATGTCGAAGACTCGGTTGCTCAGGCGGGGTTGCTGGAACAGCAATTGGCGGTCCGTGGTTTGCGCGTCGATTGGCATGCCACGGGTGAGTCAGCCTGGCAGGCTTTTCTCGCCAATGAATACGAACTGGTGGTGACCGACATCAATCTCGGCGAAGGCATGAGCGGCCTGGCGCTGACCAACCGCATCCGGCGCCTCCAGGGGCCAAAGGGTGATACGCCGATTCTCGCGGTCAGTGCCTTTGACGATGTGGTTCGCCGGATCAATCTGTTCCACCTCGGTGTGAATGATTATGTGACCAAGCCGGTTTCCCGGCAGGAGCTGATCGCCCGGGTCAATAATCTGGTCGGGCGTCGCCAGTTACAAAATGAAGTCCGCCGCGAGGCGCGCCAGCGTTTTGATCGGGTGCTGCTTGATCTCGCGCACAGCACGCTGGCTGCGCGCGGTGAACTGGCGGGCGCCTTGCAGGAAATCTGCCGCTTGGCAGCGGCTGCGTTGGGTGTCAGTGCGGCAGTCTGGCTGCATGACAGCGAGGGTCAACTCGTCCGTCGGAGCTGCTCCCTGAGCAATGGTGAACAGCCGCATGACGCGCCAATGCTGCTGGCGCGGGAGTTCCCAAAATATTTCGCGGCCTTGGCCGAAGGGCGGATGCTCTCCATCCGCGATGCGGCAAACCATCCGTCGTCTTGCGAATTGGCGGTTGCTTATTTGCAGTTGGCCAATGTCGGTGCCTTGCTGGATATTCCGGTGCGCCGGGGAGAGCGTTTGCAGGGGGTGCTCTGCCTGGAAAATCCCTCTTCACCGCGCGACTGGACGGCGGAAGAAGAGTCTTTTGCGCTCAGCCTCGGCGAGCAGGTGGTCAGGGTGCTGGGGGCGTACGAGCACTGGGAGTCTGAACAGGCGCTGCATCTGGCGCAGCAGGTCATGCAGGTAGCGCCGATTTCGATTGTGATTACCGATGCGCAGCAGCAGATCGTTTTCGTCAACGACGCCTTTGAGCAGAGCACCGGTTACTCATTGGCTGATACCGTGGGGAAAACGCCCAATATCCTGCGTTCGGATCGCCATGATGCGCAGTTTTTTCGTGACATGTGGTCTACGCTCCATGCCGCCGGCAGTTGGCAGGGCGAAGTCTGGGACCGGCGCAAGACGGGAGAGGTGTATCCCAAGCGCCTGCTGATCAAGCAGTTGAGCAATGATCAGGGTGAGGCAACGCATTATCTTGGCATGTCGCTGGATGTGTCGCTGGAGCGCGAGCAGCAGGCGCAGATCGAATATCTGGCATATCACGACAGTTTGACCGGGCTGGCCAATCGACTGTTGTTCTCGGATCGCCTCAGTCAGGCATTGCGCAAGGCGGCACGTAACGAAAACCGGGTGGCGGTGATTTTCATCGATCTGGATCGTTTCAAGCTGATCAACGATTCCTTCGGCCATGAAACCGGGGATCAGTTGTTGCGTGAAATATCTTCCCGTATCAAGCGTTGCGTGCGCGAGGAAGACACGCTCTGCCGGCAGGGTGGCGACGAGTTTCTGATCATCATCGATGGTTTCGAAGATACCGGCGCCCTGAGCGTCATCTGCGAGCGCATCATGTCCATGGTGTCCGAGCCGGTGCAGTTGATTGGCAAGGAATTCCTGCCGCAAATTTCCATGGGGATTTCGCTCTTCCCCGAAGATGCGGACAACGAGTCCGATCTGGTGAAGAACGCCGATATGGCGATGTATCACGCCAAGAGCCTGGGTCGGAATCGCTACCAGTTTTTTACCGACGAGCTGAATCAGAAAACCCAGTTGCGGGCCAATCTGGAAAGCGAATTGCGTCAGGCGCTGGTCACTGGCGAAGGCTTTCGCATGGCCTATCAGCCCAAAATTGGCTGTAGCTCGGAGGGGCTGGTCGGCCTTGAGGCGCTGGTGCGCTGGATTCATCCAGTGCGCGGCTTTGTGCCGCCTGACCAGTTCATTGGTGTTGCGGAAGATGCCTTGCTGATTGACCGTCTGGGTGACTGGATCGTGAACGCCGTACTCAAGCAGGTGGCGGCATGGCGGGGTGGCCCCTTGGCCAATATTCCAGTGGCGATCAATATTTCTCCGTTGCAGCTACGCAATCCGGGTTTTGTCACGCGCTTGGGCCAGGCCGCCGACGCGCTGGGTGTGGAGCGCCGGCTGATCGAACTGGAAATTACTGAAGGCGTGTTCATCGGCGATATCGACGGCGCCCGGCTGTTACTCGACAGCATCAAGCAAGGGGGGTTCAAGCTGACCCTCGATGACTTTGGTTCTGGCTATTCGAGCTTCAGTTATCTGGCCAGTCTGCCGCTCGATGCCCTGAAGGTTGATCGCGAGTTTGTCTGGAATCTGGGGCAGAGTTCGCGCTCTGATTCGGTGCTCAAGGCGATTGTCGCACTGGCTCAGGAACTGGATCTGGAACTGGTCGCCGAAGGGGTGGAAACAACGGAGCAGGCCGAATGGCTGCAGGCAGCCGGTGCGGATATCGCTCAAGGGTATTTCTACGGTCGACCGGAGTTTCCTGAAGGTCTTCAAAAATTCGACAAATTTCTGCAGAAAAAGATATGCAATTCAAAGAACTGAGTATTACCCGACCAGACGACTGGCATCTCCATCTGCGTGACGGAGAAGCGCTGTCCGCTGTATTGCCGCATACCGCCCGCCAGTTCGGCAGGGCCATCGTGATGCCCAACCTCAAGCCGCCGGTGACTACTGTCGAGCAGGCTGCGGCGTATCGTGACCGCATTCTGGCGGCGCTGCCCGCCGGCATGGCCTTCGAGCCCTTGATGACGCTTTATCTTTCCGACAACACACCGGCCAGCGAGATCGCCAAGGCGGTCGCTTCAGGTTTCGTCAAGGCGGTAAAGCTTTATCCTGCTGGCGCGACGACGAATTCCGATGCCGGGCTGACTGCCATTGAAAAAGCCTACGATACGCTGGCGGAAATGGCGCGCCTGGGTCTGCCCTTGCTGGTGCATGGCGAAGTGACCGATCCTGCGGTCGACCTGTTTGACCGGGAAAAAATGTTCATTGATACGGTGTTGCTGCCGCTGGTTCAGCGTTTCCCGACGCTGCGGGTGGTGATGGAACACATTACGACCAAGGATGCTGCGGAATTTGTCGCTTCTGCACCGTCGACCGTGGCAGCAACCATTACCGCGCATCACCTGCTCTACAACCGCAACGCGATTTTTCAGGGCGGGGTTCGTCCGCACTGGTACTGTCTGCCTGTCCTCAAGCGGGAAACGCATCGCGAGGCTTTGGTCGCGGCGGCAATTTCGGGCAATCCCCGGTTTTTCCTCGGAACCGATTCGGCTCCCCACGCCAAAATGACCAAGGAAGCAGCCTGCGGCTGTGCCGGGTGCTATACCGCCTATGCTGCGATCGAACTGTACGCCGAGGCATTCGAACGTGCGGGTGCGCTGGACAAGCTCGAAGCCTTTGCCAGCTTGAATGGCCCACGCTTCTACGGCCTGGCACCGAGCACCGAACACATC
>CALAGF010000366.1 GCA_937892345.1 uncultured Rhodocyclaceae bacterium
CGATCTAGAACCATATCCTGGCTGCCGGCAAGAACCTCACAGTCGCCACCGGGCAGGACACCAACGTTATCGCCCAAGGCAATCACAGCCTCGTCGTCAAGGATGGCATTGCGATCTTCACGGTCGGCAAAGCCAACGACAAACAAAAACCCAATCAGGAAACCGGCATCCACCTGCACGCCACCAGCGGGCAAGTCAGCCTGCAAAGCCAGAGCGGCAAAACTACCGCCGCCGCCGACAAGAAAGTGACGCTCGCCAGTACAACCGGCAAACTCAGTGCCAGCGCCAAACAGAAAATCCTCGCTACCGCCCAAGGGGCTTACCTGAAGATCGAGGGTGGGAATATCGAACTGCATGCGCCGAAGAAGGTGGAACTGAAGGCGAGTCAGAAGAATTTGACCGGGCCGAAGAGTGCAGCAGTGGAATTGCCGAGTTCTCCGGCTGCAGGTGAACTGAATTTGATACAGAACGGCGCAACTGAACGTTCAACCTACAGTCAGCGCGTCAACGTCGCGGGATTGATTGGCGGTGATCCTGAAAGTGGCTCTTTGTACGCATCAATGCCTTACGAGGCATACAACGAACAAGGACAAAAAATCGCTGCCGGACAATTGAGTGCGGAAGGCTCAACTGGCGCCATTTCAACTTCAAAGCCGGAAAAAGTAAAAGTCGTCATAAGCCAAGGCGACTGGCTCTTCTTCCAGGATGTAAACCGGGTACAGCCGACATACATGTAAAAATAGGACTTAACGCAGAAAACCCTCGTTGCGCGTCAGAGACCGTCAGATTGGCAATGACGAATCTATAGGTTCAGGGACCGTATCAAGATCGATAATGTAATCCCCGAAGCGCTTGATATGGCTTGTCACATAAGGGCTGAGCGTGGCGACATCTTCCCGATTTACCGGGAATCCCTCCTGTTTCAACTCACGCAAGATACGGGTCTGATCTACCACGTTGTGGAAAATTACGGCATTGGCCACCAGGTCGTTGTACTTGATGACCTTCTCTTGCTCCTCGGGGTCGTTGTCCGCGATGATCCCTTCCCCACCGAAGAACAGCCATTTGGAGAAGCCGTTGTAGGCTTCTACCTTGTTGGTCGTCGCTGTGATCTGTTCGCGTAGCTCCATGTCGGAGATATAGCTCAGCAGGAAGGCCGTTCGCACTACCCGTCCAAGTTCCCGGAAAGCCTGGTAGAGCCGGTTCTTGCGGCTGTAGTTACCCAACTTGCGCAACAAGGTCGACGACGAAATCTTGCCGGCCTTGATCGACAATACGACCCTCAACAGGTCTTTCCAGTGGGTTTCGATCAATTCCCAGTCAATGACATCCTTGAACAGCATGTCGAGGTGCTGATAGCTGGTTTCCTTGGTCGGCCTGAAAAATACCAGATCGTGCCAGTTGCGGATGCGCGGCATCAGCTTGATACCCAGCAGGTAAGCAAGCGCGAAAACCGGTGCAGATTGCCCCTGGGTATCGGCATGGACGGTATCTGGCTGGATGTCCGATTTGTTCTGGAGCAATCCCTCAATGATATAGACCGCCTCCCAAACCCCACAGGGAATGAAGTGGCTGAACAGTGCGACGTAGTTATCGGCCACGTGGTGGTAGACGATCCCGCCATAGCCGCCGTAGCGGATGTGGTACTCCGCCAGCAGGTTCTGGTCGAACATATCGAATTTGGTGCCGTCGGCGGCTGCTGATTTGCCTTCCCCCCAGACCTTGGGCAGATCAAAGAGGTGGTAGCGGTTGATGATGTCTTTTAGTGCCGCATTCAACTTGTTGGCATTGGAATGCCGTCGGTTGATGAACGACAGCATGTGCGGTGTCACCGCGCCGCGCAGATGACGTGACGCCTGGGCCGGCCCGAGATTGCAGCCATACGTAAACGTGGTGAGGATGTAGCGCTCACCGGGATTCTCGATCTTTGGATCGGAGCCAGATAGTGGCCCGAAGTGCCGGTTCCAACTGGTCCAGTGGGCGACGTTGCACAGCACGTCGATGACATTGCGCTCAGGAAGTCGTTGCAGCAGAGCCGCCTCCAGGGCACGGGCGGAAGCCTTCGGCTCCCGCGGGCCACTCCGTTTGAGTACCGGGAGACCGAATTCATCAATCCCCAACGCTTTATTCTCGGGAAATCCGCTATCCACCTCGACCGCAGTCTCCGTCAACCAATCACGCAAGCCTTGGGTAAATCCGGGCGCATCCTCCGGAAACCCCAACTGCTGGCAGTAGTCGCCCACCAAGGGCTCACATTCATCCCATGAAAGAAGCTGGTCGCGATAGTCGGCATAGGCCTCCGATCCCTGAATCGACACGTCTCCCGACTTGATTTCTGCCGCCAGCGCAGAAAACACGCAAACCTCGAAATGCTGACGGCTGATTCGCTCGCCATCCTCGGTTTTCACCACCACCGTCCTTTTCCAGCGTTCGTTGGTGAAGGAAAAATCGATTTCGACATCAATCCAGGCGCCTTTGCGGTTCTCGTATTCAAGCAGAACATCCAGTGCCTGCATCAGCGACTGGTCTTCGCTGGTCGAGGTCATCGTCAACAAATGCACCATACGGAACAGCGTCGGTCGATGGCTGCGATAGAAACGCCACAGCAGCGGGAAGTAGTTGTCGCCACTGAACGCGTTGATCGCGTCGCAGTCATCCTGTAGGGCCTTGGTGCCGCCCCGGGTCGCCAAGAGGGAGCGAATGGTTTTCCCGGCCACCTCGTCTGCTGACTGGGTTTCCAGAACCTGGATGACATCCGCCAGGGTAGCGACGAGATGTTCGGTCTTCTGGCGGAATTTTATGCGCAGGCGCTCCAGTTCGTCCTTACCGCGCCGGTGAATGTGGTTCATCCGCTTGATGAACATCTCCGCCAGATCATCACGGGCCTGCACACGGGCACGGTGAATCAGGCTCAGTATCAGGACATAGCGCTTGGGCGGCGCGAATTTTTTGAGTTCTGCGGCATCCAGTGCCTTGGCCTCGGCAGCAAAATGTTTGATCTTGGCGAACGGAATACCTGACAGATGGTGATCCGCACCTACCGTATCTGAGAGTTTGACGATATGGTCCAGCAGATCCTGCAAATGCTCCAGTGAAGAGCGCTTCGGTAACTGCTTGAGAGCGAAGAACAGCGTTTTTTTCTGGGGACTGTTGCCGATCTCCAGCAAAGCGTCGAGTTGTTCGCGCTCGGTCTCGGATAAACGCTCCATCACCGCCGCAAAAAAGCGCCCATTGACCAGTGTGCGAATGCGCCGCGACATACGGTCAAACGTACTGAAGGCGGGCAACTCGATGCGCTGGCGGACCAGCTCTTCAATGGCGACGTTGATAAGATCAGCCGGGTTGTCCATGACTTCGGCAGCCGCCGACATGGCCTCGCTAGCCGCATGCAATCCGTCTTCGCTCCAGGCGGTGACCGCCAAGCGATCACGGATTGCCTGGTGGTGCCGATACAAGGTCCGCAATTCCGCATAGATTGGCGAAATTTCGTCATCTATTCCGCTCACGTTCCGCACATGCTGGACGATGGCGAGCGGAATATCCACCAGAGCAGGAAAATAGCCGAGGCGCTGGAACGATTTGAGCAATAGCAGGAGGCCGAATCGCGACTGAGCCTTGCGGGCCAAAGCTCTCGCGAAACTCAGCTCATCGTTGGTCGGGGTGTAAAGCGCATCCAACTCTTTAGCGAGTGGATTGCGTTTGAAACGTGGGTAGGCGGTACGTTCAATGGATGCCATCTATGCATGACCTTACTCGTTTCGGCCGGTCGATTCGACACGAATGTCGTCAAAATACACAACGCTGTCGGCCTTGGACCACAGGCCTATGTGCCCCGAAACCGGTTCGGACAAGGCGTGTTCCAGATACAGTTTCCCATCTAGATAGCCTTTGATGTTCTTCCCTTGAACAACCAACTTCAAATCATGCCATTGCTTGGATGGCGTCGGCGTATTGCGTATCCACTTGACCGAACTCCGGCTGCCGCGCTCGTATTTGAACAGGACGAGGTTGTCTTCGAGGCAGTTGGCACGCAGTACAAGATAGTCGCCGTTAGGCTTCAGGTTGAAGACGATGCCTGCTGCTTGGTCGATGCGTCCAGCAACGCACTTGAAGCGCAGTTCGATCTCCCCGGCGCGGAAATCGTCGATGCCCTGTGCCACGGCCAGCGGAAAGTAGGCGTAGGCCTGGACGTTGTCGAGAAACTCGGCGTAGCGCTCGCCGTAGAGGGCGCGGGCCTTGTCGGCCAGCCCGGCCGAAGGCTGTCCCCGCGACCAGCCGCGGCCGTCCACGACCAGCACGCGCTCCTTGCCATCGACACCCGCGATCCACTGACCGACAGTCGGGATGACGCTCTTCGGTTCCGCACCAAGGGTTTCGGACTCGAAATCGAACACCAATGCGCCATCAGTCGCACGGACTGGCGTGGCCGGTTCAGCGGCTATGCTGACGCTAGCGGCACTGACAGATGGCAGGTATTCGGGCTCGGTTGGCGGCGCCTCGCCGACCAGGAAACGAAAGGCCACCCATGTGCCCAAACCGACCAGGAGCATCACGGTCATCGCGACGAGTAGCAAATTCCGTTTTACGCGAAGCATGGCTTTGAGTCCTATCGAGCAATCTGCTCGACCCGGAAATCGTCGAAATACACCACGCTATCGGCCTTGGACCACAAGCCGATGCGACCTGACACTGGCTTTTCAAGATCGTGACTGAGGGTGAGTACCCCATTCAACCAACCTTGGACCTTGTTGCCAACGACGGTCAGCTTCAGTTCATGCCACTGGCCGCTGGGTGACGGCGTGTTGCGCACCCACTTCACCGACGAACGCTTGCCCTTCACGTATTGCCACAGCACCAGATTGTCTTCAAGCGGGTTGGCGCGCAGGGTGAGATAGTCACCGTTGGGCTGGACATTGAAGAGAATGCCGGCAGCTTGGTCGATACGCCCGTCCACACCCTTGAAGCGCAGGGTGATTGCACCATTGCGGAAGTCAGCCACTTCGTTCATTACCGCGATGGGGAAGTAGGCGTAAGACTGAACATTGTCAAGAAACTCGGCGTAGCGCTCTCCGTACAGCGCCCGAGCCTTGTCGGCCAGCCCGGCCGAGGTCTGGCCGCGTGCCCACTGCGAGCCATTGACCGACAGCGCCTTATTTCCCCCATTGTCGACGATGACCCAGTTGCCCACTGCGGCAGTGAAGGACTTGGGTTCGGCACCGACGGTTTCAGTATCGAAACTTTGTACAGAGGATGCAGCGAGTGCAGGAGCCGCGAAGATGGCGGCAAATAAAACAGAAAGCATGCGAAGTTTCATCGAAGTTCTC
>CALAGF010000367.1 GCA_937892345.1 uncultured Rhodocyclaceae bacterium
CCATCGGGGGAAGCCTCGTGCTTTGGCTCGTTGCAGCGACGACAGGCCCCATTTCCGGCCATTGGCATGCCGCGATCGCCGCAGTACTGGTACTGGCGGTAGTACTCTCGCAAACCAGCCGCAAGCGCTGGAAAACCAAACAGCAGGCCTATATCGACGAGTTGAACAGTGTCATGGCCGAGTACAACGTACTCTCTGACGAGGCCATGTCGCACGCAGAAATGCAATTCACCTCCCTGGAAACTGAAATGGCCGAAGCGCGCGAAGTCATCCGCGCTTCCGTCAGCCGACTTTCAGGCAGCCTGACCGGCCTGGAATCCCAGTCCTCTGATCAGCGGGAAATCCTCCGCTCCCTGATTGACGAAATGCTGAAGATGACCGGCAGCGACAACAATCACGAGCAGGAGCAGGCCGGACTGCAGCGCTTCTTTGATGAAACCAATGCCTTGATCGCAGAATTCGTCAGCAAGATGAATCAATTGCGCTCAACCAGCCAGGGGATTGCCGAAAGCTTCTCAGAGATGCAGGACCAGGTAACCCGGATTACCGGCTCCCTGAACGATATTGCCGGGATTACCAAACAGACTGATCTGCTCGCACTGAATGCAGCCATCGAGGCCGCACGTGCCGGCGAAGCGGGTCGGGGCTTTGCGGTCGTCGCCGACGAAGTGCGCAACCTGGCAGCGCGCACCGGCGAATTCAACGTCGATATCCGTCATGGCCTGAGCGATATTCTTGGCTCGCTCAAGGACGTTGGCGGGCGGATCGAAGCCGCCACGCACATTGACATGAGCATTGCCGAAAAATCGCATGCAACCGTGATCGAACTCGGGCAGGAACTACTGGCGCTTACCGACAAGGCACGTTCCCACTCCAATGAAATCACCGCAGTCACGGAAAAAATGCACCAGATGACCCAGGAAGGGGTCATGGCCATGCAGTTTGAGGACATCGTTTCGCAGATGATCACCCGGATCAGCCAGCGAACCGAACATGTAGGCAGTTATATGCACGCCTTCCTGAACCTGCATCACGACCAGACCCAAACAGATGGCATCCAGCGTTTCCGTACCCGCAGCCAACGCCTGGTCAACCTGCTGGTTGAATCCCAAGTGCAATCCGACGCCATGCGCGGCGGCAACGCCGCCCAGCACGCCACTAACAGTGGTGATGGCGAGGTGGAGTTGTTCTGATGTCTGTCCCACTGCCGCCAAGCTGCTGAACCTGGGCACATGGACATTGCATCGCTGCTTGAATCCTTGGGTGGAAAAACGCTCATCACGCTGACTGGTTTGTTGATTGGCGTTTTGTTCGGTGTTTTTGCCCAACGCTCCAGATTCTGCCTGCGTTCAGCCACCGTTGAGTTCTGGAGCAGGCAAGGCCAAAGCAAGCTGGCCATCTGGCTGTTTGCCTTCTCCGTTGCCATGCTGAGCACTCAGGGCTTTGCCAGTGCGGGCTGGCTTGATGTCAGTCTTGCCAGACAACTTTCTGCCCGCGGCAGCGTTTCCGGCGCCCTAATCGGTGGTTTATGTTTTGGCTTCGGCATGATCCTCGCCCGTGGCTGCTCGTCACGCATGCTGGTCCTCGCTGCCAACGGAAACCTGCGGGCACTGCTCACCGGCCTCATTTTTGCAGTCGCAGCGCAAGCCTCGCTTAATGGTTTGCTGTCGCCGTTAAGGCTTTGGATATCGGGCTGGTGGACCATTGATGAAGGCGCGCGAGACTTGCTCGCGCTACTGCACATCGGCCATTTGGGCGGCATGCTCTTTGGCCTGCTCTGGTTAGGTGCCGCCGTGTTTTTTGCTCGTCGCGCCGGGTTGACCGCAAGAGAATGGTTCGGTGGCATCGGCGTTGGACTTGTCGTCGCACTCGGCTGGTTGAGCACCTATCTCATTGGCCTGGAGTCTTTTGACGTACTACCCGTGCAGAGTCTGAGCTTTACCGGACCGTCTGCCGATGTCCTGATGCTGGTCCTGTCCCCGCCCGGCCAGCCCTGGGACTTTGATATCGGACTCGTTCCCGGTGTGGTGCTGGGATCCTTTCTTGCCGCCTGGTGGACCCATGAACTGAAACTTGAAGGCTTCAAGGACGGGTTGAGCATGCGCCGCTATATTGCGGGTGCGCTCTGCATGGGCTTTGGTGGCATGCTGGCCGGCGGTTGCGCGGTTGGTGCGGGCGTTTCGGGGGCCTCGGTATTCGCAGTGACTGCCTGGCTGGCGCTGCTCGGCATGTGGGCCGGCGCCGGACTCGCCGATGCGCTGATCGATCGTGGAGAGCGTCTGGCGCATCTCGCTCGGTAAAGCCGCTGACTCAGCACATGAAACCATCCGTCGACGGGTGACCGCATTGGCAGCAAGCGGGGGCATGGCCCCCGGCTCACTCAGCGAGGAAAATACATTTTTGCCTTTTCCAGCGTGTAGCTCCAAGGCAAGTCACTGTTCTTCCAGCCATTGATCACACGCTGCCCCTTTTTCGCGCCTTCGGAGGCACGATCCCCCTCAAACCCTTCTGCAACGCTATAAACCCGGGTATAGCCATCAGCCTGAAGACGATCGGCGGCTTTGGAACTCCGATCACCAGAGCGACACAGCAGAATCACCGGCGCCTCCTTGCCTAGACCCAGCTCCTTCATGCGGCGCGCAATTTCGGGCACGAAATCCTGATTCGGCTCCAATTTGTACATCGTCCGCTTCTCATCCCAATCGCTCATGATTTCAGGATGCTCAACGAAAGGTACCAAGGCATCGACCTCGCTTGCCATACCGACATACATGGCTTCTGCTCGCGTACGGATGTCAAACAGGGCAACGCCTTTGGCATCCTTTTTCTTCATGTCGAATGCTTGCCGTGGCGTCAGGTACAAAGCAGCCTTGGTCACCTTGATTTCCGGCAACTTGTCCCAGTTCATTGAACCGGGAGCCCAGTCAGCTGCAATGCTCAGGGAGGAAATGGCCAGCGCCAGGCCAGCCAGACTCATCTTGACCGTCGTTTTCATCACAAGGCGATCCCCGGATTGTTGGCAGCCCCCTTCAGCTTGGGCATGTTCAGTTGTACCGGCTTCAGCGTCTTCACATCACGCAGATATTTGGCAACCACTTCCCAGATCGGCTCACCAGAGTTCTTGGCCTCTTCGGACACCGGCGCCCAACCGGCGACGCGGTAGTTTTTGGCCGGATCGATCAGTTGACCGCGCAACATCATGTTCTGGATGCGCTGACCAGCTTTCGCCGTCGGATCACAGGTGTATTGCAGACCACCAACGCGCACCATGTCTCCCCCCTGCTGGTAGTACGGATCAGGGTTGAACAGGTTGTCGCAGACATCTTCGAGCACCGTCTTGATCATCTCGCCACTCATGTTGGTAACCGTCGTCCACGGGTAGGTGATGGCCGTCTGGTCGAGTACGTGTTCCATCAGGATCGGTTGACCGGGCAACAACGAGGTGCCCCAGCGGAAGCCGGGCGAGAAGGCAATTTCGGCGTCTTTCACTTTCATCAGGGCATCGACGATCACCTGATCAAAGGTACCGTTGAAGTTGCCACGGCGATACAACGTGCCCTCGGTAACAGCCAGCTTTTCGCTCAGCTTGCCGAGGTAGGGCGCGCGCGCCTTGTCGATCAGCGCCTGCATGTCCTTGTCGGCCGGCAGCAGGTTGGCGAACACCGGCAGCAGCTTGTAGCGAAAGTCAGCAATCTTGCCGTTCTTGACGTCGAAATCGAGGACGCCGAGGTATTTGCCGTTCGAGCCTGCATTGGTCACCAGGGTCTGTCCCCCGGCATTCTTGACGACGACCGGCGCCGGCATGCCGTCATGGGTGTGGCCGCCGAGGATGGCGTCGATGCCCTTCACGCGCGAAGCCATCTTGAGGTCGACGTCCATGCCGTTGTGCGAGAGCACGACGACGACTTGGGCACCCGCAGCGCGGGCCTCGTCGACGGTTTTCTGCATATTTTCTTCCTGGATGCCGAAGCTCCAGTTCGGGGTCTGCCAGCGCGGATTGGCGATCGGCGTGTAGGGGAAGGCCTGACCGATGATGGCGACCGGCACGCCGTTCATGTTCTTCATCACGAAGGGCTTGAACACGGCATCGCCGAAGTCGGTGGTCTTGACGTTCTGGGCGACGATGTCGATCTGGCCGGCGAAATCCTTTTCCTCGATTTCCTTGACCCGGGCCTCGCCGTAGGTCGATTCCCAGTGCAGGGTCATGACATTGACGCCGAGCGCCTTGCAGGCATCGACCATGTCCTGGGCGTTCGACCACAGCGCCGTGCCGGAGCCCTGCCAGGTGTCACCGCCGTCGAGCAGCAGCGCGCCAGGGCGGTTGGCCTTCATGCGCTTGACCAAGGTGGCCAGATGCGCGAAACCGCCAACTTTGCCGTAGGTCTCGGCGGCTTTTTCAAAATTCAGATAGGTGTAGGCATGTGCTTCGATACTGTTCGGCTTGAAGCCGAAATGTTTGAGCAGGTTGTCGCCCACCAAGTGCGGCACCTTGCCGAACTGCTCACCGAAACCGAGGTTAACGCTGGGCTCACGGAAATAAATCGGGAGCAACTGGGCGTGACAGTCGGTGATGTGCAACAGGCTGACATTACCGAACTTCGGTAGATCATAGAGTTTGGCGGCGCCCTTCTCGGCCAAGGCGAACTCACTGTGCAGCGACATGCCACCGGCCGCAGCGACCGCCATGACCTGAAGAAACTCCCGACGATTCATGCTCATTATTATTCCTTCAAAAAAGTCCCGGCCATCGGATCCGGCCGGGGAAAGTCACGCAAGATTCATTTTTTGTTGACTGGAGATGCCGGATCGAACAGGAAGGCCATCAGGTGCTTGATCTGCTGTTCCGTCAGGATTTCCGCATCGCCATTTCGGGGCATATTGCTGCAGGCGTTGAAGGCCTTGGCGTTGTAAATCTTGCCCCAGGTATATTTGATGACATCCTCGGCATTGCCACGGATCTTGCCGTACTCGAGCAAACTGGGCCCGATCGTGCCGTAGGAAATTTCGTGATGACTCATCTGGTGGCAGTTGTAACAACCACCGCCGTTGTTATGCGGCGTCTTGTCGGTCCAAGTCAAACCACGCCCATCAAGCGCGATTTTTTCGCCTTGCTTCCAGTCGCCAAAATACTGGCCATCAGCTGGATAACGAATAGTCTTCAGCTGCGCTGCCTCGATGCGTGCCATTTCAGCCTTCGCTGGCTGCTTTTCCTGAGAGCAGGCTTTCTGGAAATCCAGTTGATACATGCGGTGCTTGGCGGCGATACCCGTTGTCTTGAACGAGCTATCCATCATCGCCTTGAACTCCGTATAGCTGCCTTCACCAGCCGCCCAAGCGGCAGGAAGGACACACAGGAGCGCAGCCATCGTCGTGATCTTTTTCATCGTTGTCTCCTCAGCGCTTGATACCGGGGGTCACCATCTTGCCGCCATTGGCTTTGGTCGCCAGATAAACGGAAAGGGCAATGGTTACGTCGGAACCGTAGATTGGTTCAGCCGTACGCTGCTGACGAAAACAGTCGTTGAGACGATGCTGCATGGTCCAGAACTGACCATTGGAGACCCGGTATGCCGGCCAACTGCCCCAGCCTGCAATGGCCCCTTCATGGGTCCGCAAATCAGGCAATTCCTGCATGCGGATGCGCTTTCCCTGATCCCCGTGACAGGTCGCACATGAAAAATCCATGGGGCCAGCACGATAGTAGAAAGTCTGCTTGCCGAGTTCGTACATCTTCTTCATGGCCGGGTGACGGCTATCGACCTTGACTTTGACGCCATTCGACTCGGTGACGATGTAGGCAACAAGGGCCGCCATGTTTTCGCGCTCCCCCTTCAGCCAGCCTTCGTTGATGATCTTGTCAGGAGCGATACCCTGCAGATTTTCCATGCAGGTCATCAGTCGGGTTTCCAGGTCCTGAACCTTGCCCGTATCCTTGAAGAAACGAGGCAATTGGGCAGAAGCGCCCTTCACGACCCCCGGACCCAGCCCGAGATCGCATTGCTCCAGCGTAGCCTTCTTCGGTCCACGCGGCGTTTTCCACAATTCTTCGCCTTGTACGGCGACCAGTTCCGATGGATTGCCATCGGCCAGCAACTCGCGATACTCGTTGATCGCGTCCATCATTTTGTCACCCGCAGCCAAGGCGGCGACAGGTGCAACAGCCAGCGCAAACAACATGAATGCTGCTTTCATCCTCTGTGGGATCGGCATAACGACTCCTCCAATTACGTACAAATGCATTTCTCCGGCTGCTCGATCTGATGTCGGCATACAGGCAAGTATCGGGATAGCCGGGGAACTGAGCCCCGGCTATCCCGGCACATTGTCGAATTAGCCGATTGCGGCTTCGTCGGTGCGGGTTTCGCCCTTATTGTCTTTCCAAGCCAGGGTAACCTTGTCGCCCGCAGCGCCACCCTTGAACTTGAAAGCCAGGTAGGGATTCTTGGACACTGCGGTGCCGAATTCACCGCTCAGGACGAGCTTGCCGTTATGCGTCGCACTCAACTCGGTGATGAACCACGCCGGAATGACGGCGCCGTTTGCATCTTTGCGCTGACCGGTTTCCATTTCGTGGCTGA
>CALAGF010000368.1 GCA_937892345.1 uncultured Rhodocyclaceae bacterium
CCGACGGCGATACCAGCACCACCACGCTGACCATCACCATCAACGGCCAGACCGATGCTCCGACTATCGCAACCGTCGCAGCAACAGGTCCTGACCACACGGTGTATGAGCATGGTTTGGTGAGTCCCGCAGATGCCACCGAAATTGCAAGTGGTTCTTTCAATGTCGGCGCCAGCGATGGCATCCAGAACATTGTGCTTGGCTCTACCACGGTGACGGCAGCACAACTGCTTGGTCTCAATACGACCCCAATCACCATCAACACCGGTGAAGGCAGCCTGGTACTCAATGCTTACACCGGCAATGCAACCGGCGGCATTGTCAACTACACCTACACCACTACAGCCACCATCGACAACGACACCAAAGCTGGTGCGACAGCTACCTACTTTGATGACCAGCTGACGCTGACGGTCAATAGCATTGGAGGCCAGACTGCCAGCGACAACCTGATCGTCCGAATCATGGATGACGTTCCTACAGCAGGCACAGCAGTTCAGGCAATCGAAAACTCAACGACGAATCTGATGCTCATCCTGGACATGTCTTCGTCAATGACGCGCGAGAGCCGCCTGGACAACGCCAAGACCGCCATTCAGAATCTGATCAGCGCCTACGATGGCCTTGGCGATGTTCGTGTATCCATCGTAACTTTTAACGAAACAGCAACTCAGCGCGGCGCCTGGATGACTGCATCCGCAGCACTCAGCCTCGTTGCTGCCTTGTCGGCTGCAGATTTGGGAACTGGCACCAACTACGATGCAGCCCTAGCACAAGCAATGTCTACGTGGTCTGTGAGTGGTGCTTATACCGGTGCCAACATCCAAAACGTCTCTTACTTCATCTCTGACGGAAAACCGACCTCCAGTGATGGCAACACGAGTGTTTTGGCAAACTCCAGCGCTGGTATTGAAGGCATCTGGGACAACGGGAACAACATCCCTGACTTGGGTCTTTCTACAACGGAAGAAAACGTCTGGACCAATTGGCTAAGCACCAATCAAATCAACTCATTCTCGCTGGGTGTTGGTAATGAGGTGGTTGATCCGCTCCAGCCGCAACTGGAAGCCAATCTCGACCAGATTGCTTACAACGGTGCAACCAGCACCAATACCGATGCCTTCATGGTGCTGGATCCCAACGATCTGAACACCGTGCTGGTTGGTACCGTCTCTCAAGGCAATCTGCTGACCGGCAACACGCCTGCACAAGTTGGCGCCGACGGCGGCTATATCCAGGCCATCACAGTGGGTGCCATCGGTAGCGAAGATCGCTTTACCTGGAATCCGGTCACGAACAGCATCAGTACAACCGGAGCAGGTGCCTCCTCCCATACGTTCAACACCACGACGCATGTGCTGAGCATCACGACAGCCAATGCTGGGGTGTTCTCGATCGACATGGATACCGGTGACTACACCTTCGTACCTACGCCCAGCGCACCGGCATCGTTTGCTGAATTTGTCGGTTTCACACTGATTGACAATGATGGCGACAAAGCAACAGGTCAGCTGGCCTTGCTGCGCAGCCTGACACCGATCAACGGCACGGCTGGCGGAGAAACGCTGACGGGCACTGCGGGTGCAGATGTGATTGATGCGTTGGCAGGCAACGACACGATCAATGCCGGCGCCGGCAATGACTGGATTTCCGGCGGTGCAGGTGCCGATACCATCTCGGGTGGCGCTGGCAATGACATTCTGGTTGGTGGCACAGGTGCCGACACCTTCAAGTGGGCGCTGGCCGATGCGGGTACTGCTGTAACACCTGCGGTCGACCGCATCACGGACTTCAATTTCGACTTGCCGGCCAACGGCGGCGATATTCTGGATCTCCGTGACTTGCTGCCAGACGGTGCAACCACTGCGACTGCGCTGGGTCAGTACCTTGATTTCGCGCCTGCCACCGGCACGACTGGTACAGTGGTCAACGTACACCCAGCTGGCGCTGCAGGTGCTGTTACCCAGCAAATCATCCTTGAAGGTGTTGATCTGACAGCCGGTGGCACGATTGCCGAAAATACGATCATCACCAACCTGCTGACTCAGGGCAAGTTGATCACCGACTAAGTCGGATATCGTCTGCCGGTGCCTTGCGGTGCCGGCATTAGATAAAAAAAGGAGGCAATTGCCTCCTTTTTCATTTATTTGACGAAAAACAGCTCAGGTGCCGGACTCAACCACACGCCTGGCACGAACCGCTGCAGCGAGCTGCTCCAGAACCATCAAACTATCGTCCCAGCCGATACAAGCATCGGTAATGCTTTGCCCATGCTTCAAGGGCGTGTCCGGGAGCAGATCCTGACGGCCCTCGACCAGATGGGACTCGACCATCACACCGATGATCCGTTCATCCCCCCCGGCAATCTGGGCGGCAACCGAATCACTGACTTCCATTTGCAGCTTGTATTGCTTGCGGCTGTTGCCATGGGAAAAATCAACCATCAAGCGCGCTGCCAGACCGGCCTTTGCAATTTCCTGTGATGCAAGTTCAACGCTGGGCGCATCGAAATTCGGTGCCTTGCCACCACGCAGGATCACATGACAATCCTCATTACCCAGCGTGGAAACGATCGCCGTGTGCCCGGATTTAGTCACCGAAAGGAAATGATGGGGCGAATTTGCCGAACGAATGGCGTCGACCGCAATACGCATATTGCCATCGGTACCGTTCTTGAAACCCACCGGACATGAGAGTCCGGAGGCCAGTTCACGATGTACCTGCGATTCGGTAGTGCGCGCGCCAATAGCCCCCCAAGCAATCAGGTCTGCTGTGTATTGCGGCGTGATGGTATCGAGGAACTCGGTTGCACAGGGCAAATTCAGTTCGTTGACGTCGAGCAACAGGCGACGGGCAAGGCGCAAGCCTTCATTGATCCGGAATGTACTGTCCAGACGGGGATCATTGATCAGCCCCTTCCATCCCACGGTGGTTCGCGGCTTTTCGAAATAGACCCGCATCACCACGACCAGATCATCCTCAAAACGCTCAGCTTCACGCGCCAGAAGACGCGCGTACTCCATTGCCTGATCGTAATCATGGATGGAGCAAGGGCCGATGACCACCAAAAGGCGATCATCCGCGCCATGCAGGATGCGGTGAATGGCCTGCCTTGCCTTGAACGTTGTTTGTGCGGCCCGGTTGCTTACCGGATATTCGCGAAATACATGGGCTGGAGGAACCAGCTCCTTGATTTCCAGAATACGTAAATCATCAGTTTCCGGCTTGCCGGATGGCATTAACTGCATGCTCATAAGCTTCCCCAACGCGTAAGGACAAAAGGGAATTCTAACCGAGCGGGCAATGTTCGCCCGAGCGCCACAGGAAAATCAGGGGAGTTGGGTCAGGTAATGCGAAATGGCCTTGATGTCCTCGTTCTTCAAGCCACCAGTGGCAATCGCCATCAATTGATTATTGCGGATGCCCGTGCCATCGCGGTAGCGGGTAATGGATGTCTGCAAATAGGCTTGCTTTTGCCCGGCAATCCGGGGGAACAATTCGTTGCCCCGCGCATCCTTGCCGTGGCAGCGCACACACAAATGCTCAAAGAACACCTTGCCCTGCGCGGCGAGCGCTGCATCCGCATCCGAAGGTTTGACCGACACACTGGCGTAATACAGTGCAATCTGAATACGTTCTTCATCGCTCAGCACCTTGATCAGTCCTTGCATGAACGGATCCTTGCGCTCACCACTGCCAAACTTGCGAATCTGCTCCAGCAAGTAGGCCGGATGCTGACCGGCAAGATTCGGGACATCACCCCGCGGGCTGATGCCCCCCTCGCCGTGGCAATTGGTACAGAAAAAACTCGCTTTTTTTCCGGCAGCGACCGCCAGGGCTCGTGCTGCAGGATCCGCCTGAAGCTGCTTCAATCGCTCACTGGCCGCAGCCGTCTGGGTGCTGGTCAAACCGATACTCAGCAAAAAAAGGACCGTCAGGCGTCGAAGCATGTATTTAACCCTCTTCCATCACGACGGCATTATGCCGTTCCACCTACGGTCAGTCCATCGATCCGCAAAGTGGGCTGCCCCACCCCGACCGGCACGCTCTGACCTTCCTTGCCGCAGGTACCCACACCAGGGTCAAGGCGCAGGTCGTTGCCAATCATTGATACCCGCGTCAAGGCATCCGGACCGTTTCCGATCAGCGTGGCCCCCTTGATCGGCCTCGTCACCTTGCCATCCTCGATCAGATAGGCCTCACTCATTGAAAAAACGAATTTTCCGCTGGTGATATCGACCTGACCGCCACCAAAATTCGCGGCGTAAATGCCCTTTTTGACCGAGCCAATGATTTCCTGCGGATCGTATTGACCTGCCAGCATCATGGTATTGGTCATGCGGGGTAGGGGCAGATGCGCGAAGGATTCGCGGCGGCCGTTGCCGGTGGGCGCCACACCGGTGAGCCGCGCATTCAGACTATCCTGCATGTAACCCTTGAGAATGCCATCTTCGATCAGTACGGTACGCTGCGTCGGATTGCCTTCATCGTCGATATTCAGTGAACCGCGACGGTCGGCAATCGTGCCATCGTCGATCACGGTAACGCCGGGGGCCGCAACCCGCTCCCCCAGACGTCCGCTGAATGCCGAACTCCCCTTGCGGTTGAAGTCACCTTCCAGACCGTGACCAACCGCCTCATGCAACAAAATGCCGGGCCAGCCGGAACCAAGGACAACGGTCATTTGCCCGGCCGGCGCCGGCTCGGCATTCAGATTGGTTACTGCTTGATGTACCGCTTCTCGCGCATAGCGCTCCAGCACTTCATCAGTGAAATAGGAAAAATCGAAGCGGCCACCACCACCGGCGCCCCCTTGTTCGCGTTTACCGTTCTGTTCCACAATGACTGACACCGAGCAGCGGACCAGGGGCCGGATATCCGCAGCCAAACGACCATCCGAACCAGCGACCAGCATCACTTCATATTCACCGGCCAACGAGGCCATGACCTGCATCACCCGCGAATCCAGCGCTCGCGCAAAACCTTCAAGACGTTCAAGCAAGCGCACCTTGGCATCCGCGGGCAGGGAGGCAATCGGGTCATTGGGCAGATACAGCGCGTGTTCAGCGGTCGACCGACGAAATGCCGGAAAAACGCCTGTCTGCCCCGCATCGGCAATCGCGCGAACTGCTGCTGCCGCATCGCTCAGCGAACGGGTGCTGATATCGTCCGAATAGGCGAAAGCCGTTTTCTCCCCGGACAGGGCGCGTACCCCCACCCCCTGATCGATATTGAAACTGCCCGACTTGACGATACCTTCGTCCAGGCTCCAAGCCTCTGAACGGGAATACTGAAAGTAAAGATCGGCGTAATCCACCTGATGCGCCATGATCTGAGCGAAGGTCGCGGAGAGGTCACGCTCGGCCAGGGAAAACGGCGTCAGCAACAAGAATTCGGCCTGGGAAAAGGCGCTGTTCGAGGCGCTCGAAAGACTCATGGGGGACTTCCTCAGAATTGACGGTGGGCGAGCGCCGGCAGGCTCTCGCGGATTTCGGTAATGCGCTGGTGATCCAGATCGGCGATCACCACGCCCGGCCCTTTGGCTTTACGGTCGAGAATTTCGCCCCAGGGATCGATGATCATGCTGTTGCCGTGGGTCAATCGGCCATTTTCGTGTTTGCCGCCCTGTCCGACCGCCAGCAGGTAGCATTGGTTCTCGATGGCGCGGGCGCGCAAGAGCGTTTCCCAGTGCGCCCGACCCGTGGTTTCGGTAAAGGCCGCAGGCACCAGAATGAGGTCAACCGGCCCCTGGCTCCGATACAGCTCCGGGAAACGCAAGTCATAGCAGATGGAGAGCAAAATTCGCCCAAACGGGGTGTCGACCGTCACAGGCGCCTTCCCTGCTTCAATAAAGGCGGATTCGTCATAGGATTCATCGCCCTTTTGAAAAGCGAAGAGGTGAATCTTGTCGTAGCGCGCCACACAACGGCCTTGGCCGTCAAAGACCAGCGTACTGTTGCGCATTTTCCCCGGCATATCGGCCACCAGTGGAATCGAACCCGCAACGATCCAAACGCCATGTTGCTTTGCTTGCGAGGACAACCAATCCTGTATCGGCCCCTGTCCAAATGTTTCACTGGCCTTGACCCGGTCAACATCCGCCGCACCGATGATCGGAAAGTATTCCGGCAGCACCAGCAATTGCGCGGCTTGCGCCACGGCTTCTGCGATCAGATGGGCAGCCACCTTCAGATTGTCGTCAACCCGCGGGCCGGACACCATCTGCAGTGCAGCGATACGGCAATTCATCGGTTTCATTGTCCTGTGCGCTCCTCACTGGCTGCGGGTTTGTTGTCCAGGAGCGGCGCCTTGTCCACCAAGGGTTCGTCCCAGGTTCCGGTGACATGATAACGATAGCTGAACAGCCGGCTGAGCGGCCGCTGCAGCACGGTGTTGGCCACCAAGGCCGCAGCCCCCGCCACCGGGTTAATCAAGGCTGCCGTGCCGACGGCAGCCAGACTGCCGACCTCCGGCTTGACCAGCACGTTCATATCCTGGGTCTCGCGCTGCAAATCAGTCTCTCCATCAATTGCCACCTGCACCGCAGGACCGTTGATGTTCAAACTCTCCTGAGTCCGCATGACGCCACGCTCGACAGCCAACTTGCTGTCAATCGAATCGAAAGCCAGTCCGGCACTGAATAGATCATGAAAATCCAGCGTCAAACGGCGGGGGAGCGATTGCAGCGAGATCAATCCAAGCAATCGACCCACTCCCGGTTCGAGCTTGCGGAACTGGCCTTTCTCGGCCTTCAGGGTCATGCCGCCACTCAAGCTGGCATAGTCGATTGCGGTCAACGGCCCGTTCCAGCGCAAATTGCCTTCCAGTCTGGCCTTGCCTTGGCGCACGCTGTCTTCGTAACCGAGCCGCCCAAGCAGGCCGCCAATATCCTTGGCGTTCAGCGTGAAGTCGAGTTGGGTCGACTGGTGTGCGCCCCGCTGCCAAAAGCCCTTGCCGTCAAGCTGAGCATCGTCATTCTGCAAATTCAGGCGATCCAGCCACCACTTGCCTGACTGATTTCTGGCCAGTAACTGCAGTGCGCCCAAACGTCGCTCGCCTATCCGCAAATCATCGACCTTGAGATTCATTCCGGGCAGGCTGTCGACCGGACTGGACGCTTCGCCCGAAGCGCTTTCCCGGCTCAAGGACAAGCGCTGCAAGTGCCCTTCCAGCCAGCCATCATCCCGCGCACGCCAAAACAATTCGCCTTCTGCCTCACGCAGGGCAAGTGCAATTTTCCAGCCGCTATCCTGCGGAATCAGCGACGCCTTGAACTGGTGATAATTGCGCCCGAACAGGCGAAATTCCTGACTCGCCAATTGCACCAGGGTCAATGGCAATTGGCTGGCATCACCCTGCGCGGCATCGTCAACCGGTAAATAATTCCGCCAGGCGTCAGCGTCAATCCCGGGCAGATTGACGCGAACCGCCAGACCCTTTTCCGGCAAGGCTGGCTCCACATCACCCACCGCAAAGACGCCACGGTTCCAGCGACCGTTACGGCGCATGATCAAGCCCTGCGCGACCTTGCCCAAAACAATTCGATATTGCTCCACGCCCTCTGCCGGCACACTGCGCTCAACCATCAGCGGCAAGGTGCTTTCCGCCGTTTTATTCAAGCTTGCAGGGAGCGGCGAACTGACGCCGACCAGATCGGAACTCACCGCTACCGTGGCCTGGCGGTTCTTGATGGCAATATCCGCTTTCCAGCGCGCGCTACCGCTCAAGTGATTGATCAGAGGCCAGCCAAAATGCCGGCTGACCTCGGCCATTTTCGCTGTCCCGCTCGCCAGCACAGCGACCTTTCCATCCTGACTGCCAACCTGGACCACCAGCGGCCCACCAAATCCGAAACCGGCAATATCCCGCGCAGCGACACTGGTTTCCGTGATATCCAAGCGGCCATTGACCTGGGTGATCAAGGGCAAACCCTCAACCACGTTCAACTGGTCGTTCTGAAAATGGTACTGCCCCCGCACCCGGGTTTGCTCCGGGCGCCGCAAGGGGATATCAAGATGCAAATTGAGCCGCCCGCGACCGTAAGCCTTCATTCCGTCAGTGAAATAGTCAATTGCATGGGCAACCGGACTGGCATCAATGAACTTGAGAAACTCAGCCGTTGGACCTGCCGCCTCGCCGCGCACCAGCAGCATCTCGTCGCTGACGTCAAAATCGGGAATACCGACCGTAACATTCGACAAATCAGCGCCAAGAATACGGCCCCGGTTCGCACGAATGCTCATCCCGTAATCGAAGTGCATTTCGCCGTCGATGTCCTCAATGACCGGCCAGCCATCGGCATAATCGATTTTCGCGCCTCTAGCCTTCGCCGTGACTTCGAATTTTCCGGTCGACGGATCACGGAAGGGAAAATCGCGCAAATTGCCGCGTAACACGAGGCGACCGTCATAGGCTGAGCCGGCCACAATCCCCCGCCTTATCCAGTCGCGGGCACTGGCATTGACCACGTGCGGCATGTAACGCCAGACCGCGGTGCCATTCGCACGTTCGATCTCCGCCTGCAGATCGATTTCACCCGGGCCGCTGCCGGTATACCGGTAATTTCCGTGGGCTTTGCCCGTGGCATCGTTTCCTGAAAACGCCACCCGGTCGATCGAAATGTCGATAGCTTCGTTCGAATGCCGCCACGACACGCCTGCCGCCAAGGTGTCAAAGACGATATCCGGCTCCGGAAACACCGCAGGCAAGGACAAGGTTGTGCGCTTGCTGTCCAGACTCAGGCGCCCCCCCGCTTCGCTGGCGTCGATCTTGCCGCTCAGGCCGCTGGCGCCGGGGAAATAAGCCTGCGCCTGCACACCCAGGCCATTAAAAGCAGCCACCAGTGCATAACGCGTCAGTGCATCATCGCGCTTCGTCCAATTGAATTGGACACCTTCCAGCCGGCCCTGAGGCTGGTATGCCGCCAGAAGCTTGCGACTGCCTGCATCGAGCGGCAGATAGGCGGCAAGCTGCCGTAATGTACCGACATCGACCAACAATGCGGAGGCGTTGCCGCGGATTTCGCCGTCAGACGCCTCCCAGCGCAGCTTGAAGTCGTTGGGCGCCATGCGGATCCCGTCACGCGTCAACCATTCCACGCGACGGCCGGCAACCGACCAGCGAGCCTTGCCATACATGGCTTCAATACGGCCGCGCAGGCTCGACAAATCCAGTGCCGGCAAATCATCCGACAAGCGCACGCGAAGATCTTCCAGGGCCACATCAGCGGTTGCGGCAACTTCGCCATCGGCCAGTTGGCCCCAGACCCGCATGCCGCCCCGCCCCCTTGGCAGATCAATCGGATAGTCCAGCCAGGGCTTCCAACCTGCCAGATCGGCATACGTCATTTCGAGATAAATCTTGCCGGAGTAGCTTTCCAGCGCGTCGCTCAGATTGCCGTGCACCTCGCCCCGCAGATCAATATGTGCAGCAAGTTCAGCAGGCGGTGCGGCGGTCAGACCGAAGCGGTGGCGTTCGCCTGTATTGTCCATGCCAAAATTCAATTCGCTAAGCGCCAATGGCGGTGCGGCACGCAGGTGATCTTCCCAGACAATGCTGGCATTACGAATACGAATCCGGCGTTGAGCCAGAAGCCAGTCGGCGAAGGCAGGATCACCTTCCCCCTGCGCCTCCACACCGGCGATCCGGATTTTTCCGTTGCGGTCCCGCTTCACATGCAACACCGGCTGATCCAATGCGAGCAAAGACAGAATTGGCTTGAATTGCCACACACTTCGCCAGGACAGGACGCTCTCCACGCGACCAAGACTCAGCGCGGGCAAAGCATTCGCATCAAGCATGACGACATCGTCAAGAATGAGGTCAGGATTGAGGCCTTTCCATCCGGCCTCAATTTTGCCAATACGAACCTCCTGTCCGACTGCCCGCGATGCGGCAGCCTCGATTTCCGGGCGATATTCGGCAATTCCCGGCAGCACGATAAAACGCAAGGCGAGCACCAAGGCCGCAAAAACGAACCATACGGTCAACGCCAGCGTGAGCAAAAAACGGCCAAGCCGGCGCCAACGCGCCGAATTGCACGATTCGGCAGCAAGCAAATTCAAGGGATTTTCGGGAGGCTGCGGTGCGCGGGAGTCAGGCACGCTACACGCCGTTTTGCCAGAGGAGGTCAGAGGTCACTACAATCAGGGGTTACGGCTAAAACCGCTATTTTATCCTTGAAGGCCTCGGGCCGAATGAATCTCATGAACCCACAGATCGATCCGCGCTGGCAAGCAGCGCTTGAGCACAGCCGCTACCTCTCCAATCTGTTTCAGGCTCGCCCCGAACTGATCCCCGAACTGGCCAGCTTGTGGGAGCGCGCACCGGATGCCGAGATGCTGCTGGCCCCGCTGCAACGGGAGTTCGCCAGTGACGAGGATTTGCGTGCCGGCCTTCGGCGCCTGCGACAAAGAACCATGGCCCACATCATCCTGCGCGATCTTTGTGGGCTCTCCCCATTGGCGGAAGTCGTCGAAACCATGACCCTGCTTGCCGATATCACCACCAACTTCGCACTCGACTTCCATCATCGCCAACTCGCCAGCACCTACGGTGAACCGCTCGATAGCGAGGGCAAGCCCCAAAAACTCATGATTATCGGCATGGGAAAACTGGGTGGCCGGGAGCTGAATGTCTCCTCGGACGTGGATTACATTTTTGTATACCCCGAAGAGGGCGATACCAACGGCCCGAAATCGATCGAAAACTACGATTTCTTTTCCCGGCTGGGCAAACGCGTGATTGGTGCCCTGGGAGACATCACCTGTGATGGCCAGGTTTTCCGGGTCGACATGCGCCTGCGTCCCCACGGTGACTCAGGCCCCCTGGTCTGCTCGCTGGACGCGCTGGAGAACTATTTCATCACTCAGGGCAGGGAATGGGAGCGCTACGCCTGGATCAAGGGGCGCACGATGAATGCAGGTGACAACCTGCAGCCAACGTGGGTCACGGCAATGCAGAAAATCGCTCGCCCCTTCGTTTTCCGGAAGTATCTGGACTTCGGTGCCATCAATGCCATGCGCGACCTGCACGCGCAGATTCGCCGGGAAGTCGCGCGCAAGGACATGGCGGATCACGTAAAACTCGGCCCCGGCGGTATTCGGGAAATTGAATTCATCGCGCAGGTGTTTCAACTGATTCGCGGTGGACGTGATCCATCACTGCAAATCCGCCCCACCCTCGGCGTCCTGCGCCTGCTTACCGAACGCGAACTGTTGCCGACCGAGACCGAGTGCGAGTTGCGCGAAGCCTACGATTTTCTGCGCCGCCTCGAACATCGGCTGCAATATGTTGAAGACCAGCAAACCCACATGCTGCCGGTCAACCCGCAGGAACGCCAAAAAATTGCACGCAGCATGGGGCATTCCGATTGGCCATCCATGCTTGCCGTACTGGACGCCCACAGGGAACGGGTCAGCCGGCATTTCGATGCCGTCTTTTCCGACCCGGAAAACGGCGAACATCCACTGACAGGTCTTTGGCACGGGCAACTGGATGACGAAACCGCGATTGAAGCCTTCGGCAATCTGGGTTTTCGCAAGCCACGCGAGGCCATTGAGCGACTTGGCGCATTGCGGACCTCAAACCGCTACCTCCAGCTTCCGGCCAGCAACCGCAGCCGTCTCGATGCAGTCGGCCCCCGGCTGATCGAAGCTGCCGGCGCCACCACCGATCCCGATGTCACCTTAAGCCGCGGACTGAGTTTCCTGGAAAACATCGCCCGACGCGGTGCCTATCTCGCCTTGCTCCAGCAATACCCCATGGCACTGCGGCGAGTTGCCGACATGATCTGCGCGTCCACCTGGGGAACGGAATACCTCAATCTTCACCCCTTGCTGCTGGACGAATTGCTTGATCCTCGTCTTTATGAAATCGCTACTGACTGGAAGGGATTCCGCGAGCAACTCCAGCGCAACCTGGCCGACCACGCGGGGGACACCGAGCGGGAAATGGATATTCTGCGGGAGATGCACCATGCTCAGGTTTTCCGGCTACTCGCCCAGGATCTGGCCGGCCTGCAGACCATAGAACACCTCTCGGACCATCTCACCGAATTGGCTGACAGCATCGTTCAGATCACCCTGCCCCTGGTCTGGAGCAAGATCCGCAACCGCCATTGCGAAACCCCAAAATTCGCCGTCATCGGCTATGGCAAGCTGGGCGGCAAGGAACTGGGTTACGCCTCCGATCTGGATCTCGTCTATCTCTACGATGACGAGGATCAGGACGCCCAGGAGAATTACACACGACTTGGTCAGCGGCTCAATACCTGGCTATCGAGTCAGACGCCGGCCGGCATCCTGTTCGAGACCGACCTCCGCCTCCGCCCCAATGGCGACTCGGGGATGCTCGCGGTCACGGTCGACGGCTTCCGCGACTACCAGATGAAGCACGCTTGGGTATGGGAGCACCAGGCACTCACCCGCGCCCGCTTCTGTGCTGGCGACCCGGATGTCGGTGCCCGCTTCGACCGTATCCGCTGTGAAATTCTTTGCCAGCCGCGCGAACTGACCGTGCTGCGTGATGAAATCGTCGCCATGCGGCAAAAAATGTACGATGCCCACGCTTCGCATAGTGCCGATCACTTCGCACTCAAGCACGACCCCGGCGGCATTATCGACGTCGAATTCATCGTCCAGTATCTTGTACTGGGCTACGCTCACCAGCATCCGGTACTGACCGGAAACCTGGGCAATATTGCCCTGCTGGGAATCGCCGCAGAACTCGGCCTGATTGGTGCTGCAATGGCCGAAGCCAGCGCTAACGCCTATCGCGAATTCCGCCGCCTGCAACATGCGCAGCGTCTTTCAGCCACGCCGAAAGCACCGGTCGAACGTGAACCGCTGGAGCACCACATCCAGGCGGTCAAAGCGCTGTGGGCGGCTGTTTTTTCAGATAGTCGGCAATAGCACGACGCAAGGCCATCAGCCCGTCTATCAGCTTGGCGCTATGCTTGCGCTGGGCCTGAAGGCGGGCGACAGTGCCCTCCTTGTCGCGCTCGGAAATGCAATTGCCCACATCAATCACCGCGGCATAGGCCTTTTCATAAAGCCCGGATATCTGTGAAAACTCCGGCAAGCTGCTGTAGCGCGCAGCGGCAATGCCAAACAACCAGTGACCAAAGGAAGTTTCGTGTAATTTCCCGATCCGGTTCAGCAACAAACCCGCATCTTCACGCTCGACTGCAATTTCGACCATACGCAGCCAGCGTCGTTGCTCAACCTCTGCAACCAACATCGGAAAATCACTGCGCCGCCAAGGAATCACCAAGCTGGCGCGCCATGCCGGATCAGGGCGATAGGCATCCACCCAAGCTAACACTTCGTCTGCCTGAATCGGCCGGGAAATTGCATAACCCTGAGCGATATCGCACTTGAAACGCAGTAATACGATCCCCTGCTCAACAAACTCCATACCCTCGGCGACCACTTGACGTTTGAACGCAGATGCCAGGCCGACAATGCCGGAAAAGGCATCTGCTCCTTCGTGTGACTCGAGCATTTCCCGCACGAAAGACTGGTCAATTTTCAAGGTCTTCGCCGGCAGGCGTTTCAAATAGAGCAGTGACGAATAGCCGGTCCCAAAATCGTCAAGGGCAAATTCGACACCCAGATCACGGCAACGGCTGATCACTCGTGAAACCAGATTCACATCTTCCAGCGCAGCCGCTTCAAGGATTTCAAGCTCGAGAAATTGCGGCTCTACGGCAGGGAATTCGGACAACATGCCTGCCAGACGGTGTACAAACTCCGGATGCAGCAAATGGCTGCCTGCAATATTGACACTGACCGGCAGCAAGAGCCCGGCCTGCTGCCAGAGACTCATCTGCTTCAGCGCGGTACGAATCGCCCATTCGCCGATATCGACCAGCACCGGATCATTGCTCAATTCGAACAGGAAATCAGCGGGCAGCAACAAGCCCTCATCCGGATGTTTCCAGCGTATCAGCGCCTCCAGGCCAACCACCTTGCCACGGCGCATGTCGACCTTGGGCTGGTAATAAAGACAAAACTCTTCGTCGGCAAAGGCCTTCTTGATCCGGACCAGGTGTTCCCTCAGACTGCGTGTGCGCAGGTCCTGCTGGATATCGAATAACTGGATGCGGTTCCTGCCCCCTTGCTTGGCCTGATACATGGCCTGATCGGCATGGCGCAACAGGGTGTCCGGATCGCCATCATCGCCCGGTACCAGCGTATAGCCGATACTCGCGGAAATCCGGGCGACACAGCGATCGATGGAATAGGGCTGGGAAATTCGCATCAGCAAGCGGCCCAGAACCTCGCGCGCCTCATGTGTACTCTCGAGTGCACCAAGTAGCAGCGCAAACTCATCGCCCCCCAGACGGGCAACGGTGTCCGCTTCCCGCATCGAATCCTTGAGGCGCTTGGCCACTTCGATCAGCAAACGATCGCCGACCTGGTGTCCGTAAGTGTCATTGACCGGTTTGAAATCATCGAGATCAAGGAAACAGACGGCCACCACGTCCTTGTTCCGCTTGGCTTGCGCCAGTGCCTGCTGGATGCGGTCGCCAAGCAGCACCCGGTTGGGCAAACCGGTGAGTGCGTCGTGATAGGCCAGATGCTCCAGTTTTTGCTGGCTTTCCTTGAGCGCCGAAATATCGGTATAAGTTGCCACGTAGTGCGTAATTTCACCGGAGGCGTCGCGTACCGCACTGATCGAGGCCAATTCGGTGAACAAATCGCCGTTCTTGCGCCGATTGATGATTTCTCCGCGCCAGACGCCAAACTCTTCAAGCGCACGCCACATTCCTGCATAAAACTCGGGA
>CALAGF010000369.1 GCA_937892345.1 uncultured Rhodocyclaceae bacterium
AATATTGGTCACACGGTGTAATTTATCACCCGGATTAATACGTTCTGGGCTATAGCCTGCATAAAAATCTTGGTTGAATTTCAGCCCTGAAACTCGCTCTAAGACTGGAATACATTTTTCTTCAGTTGCACCCGGATATACCGTTGATTCATAAATGATGGTGCACCCCGGCTTCATATTTTTCCCCGCTTGGGCGCTGGCACTAATGAGGTGACTGAAATCGGGGATGTGCGCGAGATCGACAGGAGTGGGCACAGCGATGATGACGTAGTCAGCTATAGCCAACTGGGCAGCATCGGTTGTATAGCGGGCGTGTATGGCTTGAGCCATTTCTTCCGGTGAAATTTCTTTCGCCGGGTCATGGCCTAGCTGGCATGCGTGTACTTTTTCCTCAGCAATATCGAAGCCGATTGTCGGAAAATGCTTGCCAAAGGCAACCACAAGAGGAAGTCCAACATAGCCGAGTCCTATGACTGCGATAGCGGGCATTGTTTTGGGTATGGAGCAAAAAGTAGGACTTGCATGATACTAAGGAAACTCTGCGTAAGAGACCATCGTGCGGCATGATTTGAAAAATGGCACCGTTGTCATGGTGACGATTCAATAGCTCAAATCAACCCAGTAACTGAGATTGGCTGAAAGGTGGGCGGGTCACACACGCGACAGCTAGCTTGACTTGCTCCGGAACTCTCTGTGAGTGACTGCTTGATATCCTCTGGCTGCCTTGCTGAGATCGCTCGGTGTCAGCGGCAGTGAGTGCTGTAGCTGGCTGGCGAAGGCAGTAAGGTCGGCCAGTTCGCCGCCCAGAAGTTCGAGCTCGATTTCGCACAGTGTTTCGCGTTGGCCGTGGCTTTCGATGTGGCCTTGGTCGATGGCCATTTCAATCTTGGTGTTGCCGTGCTGGATCAGGCGAATTTCCCGGGTGAAATGGGTGGTGAAAATTGGGATCAGTTGCGCCGTGAGCGTTTCCAGAAAGTCCCGGATCGCCGACCGGTCCACATGCTGGAAGTTGAAAATACCCGGTTCGGCAGCTACTTCCCATTCGTTGCGCACAGCCAATCCTTCGCTTGAGGCCTCGGCCGTTTTTACGGTCAACAGCCATTGATTGCCCTTTTTGCGAAAGCGTAGCGCCATGCGTTTGGCGTGCAGGTCAAGCGATGGCGTGTCGTAATAGGTGTTTTGCAGGTCTTGGGTGATGACCGGCAGATTGCACAGCAAAGGGTGAGCTCTAACGGTGTCGATATCTGCCGGGTCAAGACTGAGCTTGATTTCGATTTCCTGTGCCATGGGTTAGCGTCCGGAAACGGCGGGGCCGGTGGCGCCGTCAAAGCCGAGTTCGGGCAGGATGGCGAGTTCTTCCGGCGTTTGTACGCTCTCGGCAATGACTGTCAGACCGATATTGTGGGCGATGCTGCACAGGCCTTTGAGGAAAGCCTGGTTGCCGGCTTGTGTGTCGATGGCGCGAATGAAACTGCCGTCGACCTTGAGGTAATCGATCCCGATGTCGTGCAGGCGGCCGATCTGGCTGAACTGGCGACCAAAATGCTCGATACCCAGACGGCAGCCCAGCGGGCGCAAGCGTTGGGCAAAATCGAGGAAGGCATCGAAATGCTGGAAGGCACCGATTTCGGCGACTTCCATCCACAGACGCGGGGCGAGGTTGGCGCGGGCGGCGATGAGCGCCTGCATGCGGCTGCGGAAATCCTCGTCAAGAATCGATTCGCCCGAGAGGTTGACCGCAATCGCCGGGACGTCGTCTCCCAGTCGATCCAGGGCCATGCCTACGGCTGCCAGATCCAGTTCACTGGTCATCGAGAGGCGGCTGGCCATCGGCATGAAGCTCCCGGCAGCAAGCCACTCACCGTGTTCGGTGGCTTGCAGGCGCAGTGGACATTCCAGGTGGAGCAGGGTGCCGCCGTGGCGGGCAACAGGGAATTCGATCAGGCGCAAGCGATGGGTGTCGATGGCGAATTTGAGTAGTTGCTTCCAGTCGGCATGGCTTGTCGCGTTCTGGCTGCCCGCCTGATCTGCATTGCGCCAGCCCAGCGGACCATCGCCCTCGGCGGCAGCGACGGCACTGTCTACTCGCGCCAGCAAGTTGGCGATGGTTTCGCGGTGCTGGTAGGTGGTGACGCCGATATGTGCGACTCGCGCTTCGTCGAGCAGGCCTGTGGCAACGAGGTTGCGCAGGGTGTCGAGCAGGCTGTCGATGCTGGGCTGCGCCGTCTCGGTGCCGGGGAGCAGCAATGCAAAATCGGCGCCGTTGAGGCGTGCGGCTGCGCTGCCCGGGGTGGTGAGCAGCAGCCCTGAGATGGCGCTACCGAGCCGGCGCAAGACTTCGTCGGCAGTTTCGCGGCCGGCACGGCGGTTGACCCCGGCCAGGTCGGCCAGTCGCAAGAGCAGGAGCTTGCCGCTGGGGGGCAGGTCATCGTCGTTGAGCGCGGTGGCGAGCTGGTTCATGAAATAAGCGCGGTTGGCCAGTCCGGTAAGCGGGTCTATCGTGGCTTCACGCCGGACCTGTTCGAGGCGGGCTGCTTCCTCGGCAAACATGGCTTTTACCCGGTCGACCATGGCATTCATGGCTTTTGCCAGACTGTTGAGTTCCGGCGTCCGTGGTTCCTCAATGCGGATGAAGCGGCGCTCGCTGATCGCCGTGGCCTGACCGACCACCGCGTCGAGTGGCCGCTTGATGCGGCGCAGTACCTGCATCCCGGCAATGCCCATGGCCAGGCCGCCGAGGGTGAACCAGATCAGTAGCTTGATGGCGCCATTCCAGAGTTCCCGATAGGCAAACTGGCTATGGCTGATCAGTTCGACAGTACCGAACTGGTTCCAGCCGGCGCTGACTTGAGCGATACCGGGGCGCGACTTGATCGGGAAGACTTGACTGAACCATGCGGGGACTTCGTTGCTTTCGGCCGGGCTGTTACGTTCCTGCATCGGCTTGCCGTTCGGATCAATCAGGCGGACCTGCGCGTACTGGCCGCTATCGAAGACTGCAGCAATCTGCAGTTCTACGGTGACCGGGTCCTTGTCGAGCTGTGACATGGACAGCGCCAGTGCGGTGGCATTGTCGGTATTCTTGATCGCCAGTTGCTGTTCCAGATAATCGCGGGCTGTGACCATGCTGACGATGAAGCTGCCGGCAAAGGCAATGATGGTGCTGGCGATTACCGCCAGCCAGAGTTGTCGGAACAAGGACATGCGATTACCTCACTGAAAACCTTCAGCGCGGGCTCTGGCCAGCAGATCCTGCCAGCGGGAAAGACTGCTCCCGCTGGTCTGGTTGCCTGTGCCTTGCCAGAGTCCTGCGCTGTTGAAACTGAAAACGGGAGAAAGGTCGTGCCTGCGCGAGGCAGGCAGGATTTGCGGATTGAGATTGTCGAGAATCAAGGGGTCGGCATCCGGGCGGGCGTAGTAGGCAAGCACCATGTGCGCCTGTTGCAGCGTGCCGCCGGGAACGCTCTGCTGGGCGCGGACATACACCATGCGCAGCTTGTTGACCGGCACCCCGAGCGACAGGAGCGAGTAGTACTTGGAAATGGCGAAATCTTCGCAATCGCCGCGGCCGTTATCAATGAACTCCATCGGCGTGGCCCAGTAGTCGGAGATGCCCCACACCGAATAGTCGTCATCAAAGGCGATACGGCGATTGTAAAAGTCGTTGATCTGGCGCAGCTTGTCGGATTCAGCAAGGTTTTGCGCCGTGTTCAGTGTCTGTTGCCATTCGTTGAAGCGGCTCAGCGCATAGGTACCAAACTGGCCGCTCAAGGCGCGTTTGAGGCGATCAAAGTCGACACCGACTCCCTGTGCAACGCCGGCGCCGAGTAGCGCCAGCAGCAACAGGAGCGGAGCGGCAATCGCCAGACGACGCATGGCGCTATCGAAGCAGTGCCGGATTCAGTGTGTAAGTGCCAGTCAGGCTTGCCTGATCGAGGATATGTCCTTGGATCGCTGCTCGTACTTCCGGGCCGCCAAAACGTCCTTCAAGCGGCAATGTGTCGATGTCCAGCGCGTAGACCGTAAAAATGTAGTGATGAACGATTTCATCGTTCCACGGCGGGCAGGGGCCATCGTATCCGTAGTAGTCGCCACGCATGTCATGGTCGCCGGCAAACCAGTCGGTGTAGTTGTTGATGCCCTGGCGCGCGCCGTGAGCTGCCTGCGGACCGGGTTTGCCCCGCGGCGTGACGTCCCGGCTGAATTCGCCCTCGCCAATGCAGTTGACCGCAGGCGGCAGGTCGACCAGCACCCAGTGGAAAAAATCAACACGGGGCAAGCTGGCGGGTACGGTCCTGTCTGGCTGATTGACGTCATCGCCCTTGCTGGGAACGTCCGGATCATGACAAATGATGACAAAGGAGCGGGTGCCGGCTGGCGCATCCTGCCAAGCGAGTTGCGGATTGAGATTGCTGCCAAGACAGACGTGATGGGCAGGGTCGGGAATGCAGAACGAATACATCCCGGGAATCACTTGTCCTTCGGAAAAGCTGGTGCTGGTCAGTTTCATCGGTAGGTCTCCTGTCAGGCGGTGGCGCGGCGTTTGAAATCGCCGGGCCGGAAGCCGAGAAGCCATAGTGTAGCGAAATACGAGGCAGCGCCAAGCACCACCAGCACACCCAAATGCAGGATTCTTCCGGTCAAGGTCATCGCCAGCCAGTTTTCAGTAGCGCCCATGCCAAACCACAGCACGCCACCCATCACACTCAAGGCCGCCGCGAGTTTGGTGAAAAAGATTGTCCACCCCGGTTGCGGCTGGTAGATATCGGCACTGCGCAGCCCCCGAAAGAGCATCAGTGCATTGATGCACGCAGCCATCCCGATTGACAGGGCGAGGCCGGCATGGGCTAGCCAGTTGATGAATGCCAGGTTCATGGCTTGCGTTGCCAGAAGGGAAATCAAGGCAATTTTGACCGGGGTACGCACGTTCTGGCGTGCATAGAAACCGGGTGCCAGCACTTTTACCAGAATCAGACCGGTCAGGCCGACCGAGTATGCAACGAGAGCGCTGCGGGTTTGCATGACGTCATTCACACTGAAGGCACCGTGAAAAAACAGCGTGCTGATCAGGGGGACGGACAAGATTGCCAGCCCCAGTGATGCCGGCGCTGCGAGCAGGAAGGTCAGGCGCAAACCCCAGTCGAGCAGGCGTGAGTACTCGGCAAAATCCTGGGTGGCGTGGCAGCGGGAGAGCGAAGGCAGGAGGATGGTTCCCAGTGCGGCACCTAGCAGCCCGGATGGAAATTCCATCAGGCGATCTGCGTAATAGAGCCAGGAAACGCTGCCACTTGCCAGAAACGAGGCGAAAACCGTGTTGATCAACAAGCTGATTTGTGACACCGAGACCCCGAGCAGGGCGGGTACCATCAGCTTTGCAATCCGCCGCACACCGGGATCTGCCCAAGCTGCGCGCCAATTGATGCTTGGGCGTGGCAGCATTGCGATCCGGCGCAAAGCGGGCAGTTGAATCATCAATTGCAAGGCGCCGCCGATAAAGACCGCCCAAGCCAATGCCAGTACCGGCGGTTCAAAATACGGGGCGGCAAACAGCGCCATGCCGATGAAAGCCAGATTCAGCAGTACCGGCGTGAATGCCGGAAGGGCAAACTTGCTCCACGTATTCAGAATCCCACCGGACAATGCGACCAGCGACATGAACAAAATATAGGGAAAAGTGATCCGGGTCAGTGTGATGGTCAACGCGAATTTGTCCGCATTTTCTGCAAAACCCGGCGCGGAAATCCAGACCAGGAAGGGGGCTCCTGCGATACCGATCGCGGTGACGGCGAACAGCACCATGGACAGCAGGCTGGCCACATGGTCAACCAAGGTTCGTGTGTCTTCAGGTGTGCGCTGGTTCTTGTATTCGCCCAGGATAGGTACAAATGCCTGCGAGAAGGCGCCTTCAGCGAACATGCGGCGCAGCAGGTTGGGGAGTTTGAAGGCAACAAAAAAAGCATCGCTGGCTGCACCGGCACCGAAGGTGCGTGCAATCACAAAATCCCGGACAAAACCCAGAATGCGGGACAGGAGAGTCATGCCGCTGACCGTAGCCAGCGTTCGCAACAAGTTCATTCGCAGCAGCCTTATTGCCCCATGTCGGGCGAAAAAGCGGTAATTCTACGCTGCACTGCGTCAATCGGTGCTCAAGCGCACGGTGGCAGTTCCGGGTGCGGAGCCATCAAAAGTGAATCGATGGGTTTGATGCGCTTCCTGTTGCCCGTGTCCAACGAGTCCTGTAGAATTCGCGGCCTTGGTTTGCCGCTTTAGCTCAGTCGGTAGAGCAGTTCATTCGTAATGAAAAGGTCGCCAGTTCGATTCCGGCAAGCGGCACCATCTTGATTTAGCCCACTTCGGTGGGCTTTTTCATTTCCGGAAGCATTGCAAGCCGTTAAGGCTCCGGTAAATGCTCAGGCAAACGCATCCACGCTGTTGCCAAGGTTGGGCGGGTTTGCGGGTAGTGCTTGCAAAAGCTGCAGGGCCGAGGACTGCTCGATTTCCATGGCTTTTTTCAGCACGGCAAACTGGACGGCCTGCGCCGTTTCGCTTTGTTTCATTTGGCTTGCAGCCGCTGCAATTGTGCCGATGTCCATGCTTGCTCCCTATTTTCGGGGTTTTTCCTGGTCCTGATTGGTGTGACTTCGTTCCGTCAGGTGGATCAGCAATCGTAATGCAAGCACGCTGAGCAGCGAGGCAGACATCAGAATCGCCCAGGATGTATCGGGGAAGAAATTGGCGCCCGAAAGGACGAGCGCCAGAAAAATGATCACGAAAAACATGGGTTTGATCTTACGCTTTTAAAGCATCACAGGGGAGCGCTGCGAGGGCCTTCTGCTTTGCGGTAAAATCTCGCTTCCTTAGCCACGAGATCATGCCCGTGACCGGTATTACCATTGCGCTTTCGAAGGGCCGAATCTTCGAGGAAACCCTCCCGCTGCTGGCTGCTGCCGGTATTGTTCCGGCTGAAAATCCGGAAACTTCCCGCAAGTTGATTATTGAAACCAATCAACCCAATGTGCGGGTGGTGATTGTGCGTGCGACGGATGTGCCAACTTATGTTCAATATGGTGCTGCGGATATTGGCGTGGCTGGCAAGGATGTCTTGCTTGAACATGGCGGCGAGGGGCTGTACGCACCTCTGGATTTGAAAATCGCCAAGTGTCAGATGATGGTTGCCGTACCGGAAGGCTTTGATTACGCCAATGCCGTGCGTCAAGGTAACCGGCTCAAGGTGGCCTCGAAATACACCCGTACTGCGCGCGAGCACTTTGCCAGCAAAGGGGTGCATATCGACCTGATCAAGCTCTATGGCTCGATGGAGCTTGCGCCTTTGGCCGGGCTGGCTGATGCGATTGTCGATCTGGTGTCCACCGGAGGCACGCTAAAGGCCAACAAACTGGTGGCGTGCGAACACATCATGGATATTTCGTCGCGTCTGGTGGTCAATCAGGCGTCGCTGAAGGTCAAGCGCGACATCTTGCAACCGATTATCGATGCTTTTGCGGAGGCGGTGGATCAATGAGTCCTGCGGTGACTATCAAGCGTCTTGCTACGGTCGACGCCGATTTCAAGCAAAAACTGGATTCGCTGCTGGCATTTGAAGCCGCTGCGGACGAGGGCATTGAGCGCACGGTCGCCGGCATTCTTGCGGATGTGAAACACCGAGGTGACGCGGCGCTTGTGGAGTACACCAATCGCTTCGATCGTCTGGCGGTTGCCGGAATGCGCGATCTGGAGCTGTCGCGTGCGGAAATGCAGGCTGCGCTGGATGGCCTGCCGGGCGAGCGACGGGCGGCGCTGGAGGCGGCTGCCGGTCGTATTCGCGCCTACCATGAACGCCAGCGTCAGGAAGGCTGGTCGTATACCGAGGCTGACGGCACCATGCTCGGCCAGATGATTACACCGCTTGATCGGGTTGGGCTCTATGTGCCCGGTGGCAAGGCGGCGTATCCGTCATCGGTACTGATGAATGCGTTGCCGGCAAAGGTGGCAGGGGTCAAGGAATTGATCATGGTCGTGCCAACACCGGACGGCGAGCGGAATGCCCTGGTGCTGGCTGCGGCTTGTCTGGCCGGGGTGGATCGCGTGTTCACCGTGGGCGGGGCGCAGGCTGTCGGTGCGCTGGCCTATGGTACGGAAACCGTACCCCAGGTCGACAAAATTGTCGGGCCGGGAAATGCCTATGTGGCGACTGCCAAGCGACGGGTGTTTGGTCTCGTGGGTATCGATATGGTGGCCGGGCCTTCGGAAATTCTGGTGGTGTCCGATGGAACCGGGAATCCGGACTGGGTTGCCATGGATTTGTTCTCGCAGGCGGAGCATGACGAGCTGGCCCAGTCGATCCTGATTTGTCCAGACGCCGGTTTCATTGAGCGCGTTCAGGCCAGTATCGAAAAATTGCTACCTCAGATGCCGCGTGCAGAAACCATCCGTACCTCGTTGACCAATCGCGGGGCCTTTTTGCTGGTGCGTGACATGGATGAAGCGATTGAGATCGCCAATCGCGTGGCGCCGGAGCACCTGGAGCTGGCGATGAATAATCCGGATCCCTGGGTTGCCAAAATTCATCATGCCGGGGCGATCTTTATTGGTCACTACACTTCCGAGTCGCTCGGCGATTATTGTGCTGGGCCGAACCATGTGTTGCCTACCTCGGGCAGCGCCAGGTTTTCCTCCCCCCTGGGTGTCTACGACTTCCAGAAACGGACCAGTCTGATTCGGGTGTCGAAGGCGGGGGCGCAAACCCTGGGGCGCATTGCCTCTACGCTGGCACATGGCGAAGGGCTCCCGGCGCATGCCCGCTCGGCCGAGTTCCGGCTCGAAAATTGATGTGTTCTGCGGTCGACCGTGATCATGACTGAAAACCCGGAGCGCCCGAGTCTCAGGGCGCTTTTTGTCGGGTTTTCGTCGGTGGGTCTGTCCGGATTTGGCGGGGTTTTACCATTTGCGCGTCGCATGCTGGTTGAGCAGCGACGCTGGATGACCGCAGAGGAGTTCAACGCCCAATTGGGCTTGTGTCAGTTTCTACCGGGTCCCAACGTGGTGAATCTGGCGGTGGTGGTGGGAAAGCGCTATCAGGGCCTGGCTGGTGCAGTGCTTGCGCCGCTGGGCTTGCTGGCCGGGCCGATCATCATCGTGCTGTTATTGGCCATTGTTTACGATGCCTATGGCCAGTTGCCGGTGGCGCAGTCTGTCCTGCGCGGCGTTGCCGCTGTAGGTGCCGGTCTGCTGTTTGCCATGGCCTGGCGGATGGCGACGGCACTCAGGGACAAGGTCTGGTTTCTACCCTTTGCTGCTCTGGTTGTTCTGGGGATTGCCGTGCTGCGCTGGCCCATGTTGTGGGTCATGCTCTCCGGTCTTTGTTTGTCCGGTGGCTTGGCCTACTGGCGATTGGGGCGCTCCTGATGCTGGTCCTTGAGCTGTTTCGTGAATTCGCCGTGTTGTCCTTTGTGGCCTTTGGCGGTGCGACGGCGCTGCTGCCCGAAATGCATCGTGTGGTTGTCGAGCAGCATCAATGGCTGGATAACACGACATTCACCAATCTCTACGCAATTGCTCAGGCGGCGCCGGGGCCGAATGTGCTGGTGGTTACCCTGATCGGCTGGAAAGTGGCTGGGTTGGGCGGTGCGCTGGCCGCGACGTTGGCGATGTGTTTGCCGATGAGTGTGCTGATCTATTTGTTGATTGACCGCTGGGAGTCGTTTGCCGGCAGGCGTTGGCAAAAGGCAATCAGTCTCGGTGTGGCGCCGCTGGCGGTCGGATTGGTATTTTCCGGGGCGACGCTGATTGCGGGTTCCGCGGGTTTGAGTCTCTGGGCATGGGGCCTGTTGCTGGCCACGGGCGTGATCAACTGCAAGAGCAAACTGCATCCCTTGTGGCTGATTGCGCTTGGCGCACTTGCGGGACTCTTGGGCCTGACTTGATGCTGATTTCAGTGTGTGGCAATCCGCGCTGAGTCACTGAGCAGAACCCGGTTACGCCCGCTGCGTTTCGCCTGATAGAGCGCAGCGTCTGCCTGAGCCACCAATTTTGCTGCGCTGGTTTCGCCGGAGGGAATCAGGCTGGCCACGCCAAAGCTGCATGACACGAGTGCTTCGATACCTTTTTCGTGCGGAATGCAGAGTTCGCGGACGGCAAGTCGCATGCGCTCTGCGACTGCGCGCGCGCCCGCGTATTCGGTGCCCGGGAGCACGGCCGCAAACTCTTCACCACCATAGCGGGCAACGCTGTCTTCAACGCGAAATAGCGAGTCCTGCAAGGCGCCGGCTACCGTTTTCAGGCAGGTGTCGCCAGCCTGATGGCCGTAGTTGTCGTTGAATTGCTTGAAGTAGTCGATATCAATCAGCGCGATGCTGAGTGGCGAGTTGCTGCGCTGGCAGCGTTTCCATTCCGTGGCCAGCATTTCATCAAAATGGCGGCGGTTTGGAATGCAGGTCAAGCCATCGAGCGCAGAGATCTCGCGCAGTTTGCGGTGGGCTGCGTAGATGTCCCGCTGCATGCCGACGATGCGCAGCATGGCGCGTACCTTGGCCAGAAGGATGACTTCCGAAACCGGCTTGTGGAGAAAGTCGTCGGCTCCGGCAATGATGCCTTTGGCGAGTAATTCTTCATCCATGTTCGACGACAGGAAGACAATCGGCGTCCAGCAAGTGAGTGGATTGTGCTCTCCCAATTTTTCCCGGCTGCGAATTTTTCGGGCAAACGAAATGCCATCCATGTCGGGAAGCGTGGTGTCGCTCAGGATGAGTGCAGGTTGCAGGTTGGCAAAAAGTTCAATGGCCTGTCGGCCTTCAGCGGCAGAAATGACATCGACGTCATGAAGCTGGCGCAGGCAGTCACAAATCAGTTCGCGGTTGCTGGCCGAGGCATCGACCACAAGCACCTTGTATGTGCAATTTTCCGACATGGCAGCAGGGTTGCAGAAGGGAACCGCATCTTAGCACTTAGGCTGGCGGCAGGGGTGAGTCAGAACCCTTGACGTATCAGGCTGTCAGGTTATTATGTGCCCATCTTCCATACGGTACCGTCTGGAAGTTTTTCAGAACAAAGAGGAGAGAGAACATGCACTTGCAGGATAAGGTTTTTCTGGTGACCGGTGCAGGATCCGGTCTTGGCGCGGCGACGGCACGGGGTTTGGTTGCGGCTGGCGCCAAGGTCATGCTGGCTGATTTGAATGCGCAGGCGATGGCGGCTCTGGCCGGAGAGTTGGGGGCCGCAGCGGCTTATGTCGAAACTGATGTCGCCAGCGAAGCTTCTGCGGTCAACACGATCAATACGGTGATTTCGACGTTTGGCGTGCTTCATGGATTGGTGAATTGCGCAGGTGTGGCGCCGGCAGAGAAGGTCCTTGGCAAGGAAGGGCCGCATCGGCTTGAGAGTTTCACTCGGGTGATCAATATCAATTTGATCGGCACCTTCAATATGTTGCGTCTAGCCGCAGAGGCCATGCTGAAACATGAGCCGGACGAAGGGGGCGAACGCGGAGTAATTGTCAATACCGCTTCGGTCGCCGCCTATGAAGGGCAGTTGGGGCAGGCGGCATATGCCGCTTCAAAAGGTGGCATCGTTGCGTTGACATTGCCGGTTGCTCGAGAACTGGCGCGCAGCGGGATCCGTTGTGTGACGATTGCCCCGGGGATCATGGAAACCCCGATGCTGATGGGGATGCCGGCAGAAGTGCAGGATTCGCTGAACAAGATGGTGCCCTTCCCGACCCGAATGGGGAAACCGGCAGAGTACGCAGCGTTGGTACGTCACATTGCCGAAAATGCCTATTTGAACGGTGAGGTGATTCGTCTGGATGGTGCGATCCGGATGGGTGTCAAATAAACTATACTTTGGCCCCACCCTTGTTTGGAAAGGCACTTCGGTGCCTTTTTTGCTGGAATGCCCCAAAACCCTTGTTACCACTGCGGCTTGCCGATACCCGTTGATGTCGAATTACCTGTAACGATTGGCGGTACGCAGCGCGAAATGTGTTGTCACGGCTGTCAGGCTGTTGCGCAATCGATTGTGGACAACGGACTGGACGATTATTACCGCAGTCGTGATGCACTACCCGAGTCCCCTCGCGAGGCAATGCCTGCCATCCTCGAACAGATGGCGCTGTTCGACCATGCCGAATTCCAGAAGAGTTTCGTAAAGGCCTTGGGCCCCAATGAGCGTGAAGCGTCATTGTTGCTGGAAGGAATTACCTGTGCGGCCTGTATCTGGCTCAATGAGCAACATATTGGCAAGCTTCAGGGTGTTACGGCTGTTGATATCAACTATGCGACGCGCAGAGCCAGAGTGCGCTGGGATGATTCGCGCATCAAGCTGTCGGATATCCTGAAGGCAGTGCTGGCGATCGGCTATCGCGCCTATCCCTACGATGCTGCCAAGAACGAGGAAATTTCCCGCAAGGAGCGGCGTGAAGCGCTATGGCGCTTGTGGGTTGCGGGCTTCGGGATGATGCAGGTGATGATGTATGCCTTCCCGATGTACATCGCGAACGGCGATATGACCCACGATATTGAAAATCTCATGCGCTGGGCCAGCCTGATTCTCACCTCGCCGGTAGTTTTTTACTCGTCGGCACCGTTTTTCAAAAATGCATGGCGGGATATCCGTTTGTTCCGTGTCGGGATGGATGTGCCTGTCGCTCTTGGGGTCGGCGCGGCGTTTGTGGCCAGTTGCTGGTCGACTCTTATGCAAGACGGTGAGGTGTATTTCGATTCGGTTGCGATGTTTGTGTTTTTCCTGCTTGGTGGGCGCTTTCTTGAGATGACAGCCCGGCAAAAGGCATTGAGCGTTACCGAGGCACTCGCCAAATTACTGCCGGCATTTGCGCAAAAAATGCCCAATTTCCCGGTCGACCGGACGACTGAGCAAAAAATTGTGGCTGAGCTTTGTGTTGGCGACTATGTCCTCGTTCGTCCGGGAGAAATTGTGCCTGCCGACGGGCGTGTGGTTGAGGGTGTGAGCTGTGCCAATGAGGCTTTGTTGACCGGTGAAAGCTTGCCTGTATCCAAGCTGCCTGGAGATTTGGTCACCGGCGGGTCGGTGAACGCAGAAAGCCCGCTCGTTGTTCAAATAGAGGGGGTTGGCGAAAATACCCGGCTTTCGGCGATTATCGAGTTGATGGAGCGTGCCTCTCTGGAAAAGCCGAAAATCGTGGAGTTGGCTGACCGGATTGCCAGTTATTTCGTTGGCGCCTTGCTTTTGGTAGCGGGTTTGACTGCGCTTGGGTGGTATCTGGTGGATCCGTCACAGGTGTTGTGGATCACTGTTTCGGTACTGGTGGTGACCTGTCCTTGCGCGCTGTCACTGGCGACCCCGATCGCGCTCACGGTTGCTGCCGGGGCCTTGGCTCGGGACGGTTTGCTGGTGACTCGAGGTGGGGCAATTGAAACCCTCGCGCGCGCAACGCATTTTGTATTCGACAAAACAGGCACGCTGACCAAGGGCCAGATGCGATTGCATCAGGTGAATCCGCTCGGACTGCTGAATGAAAGTGACTGTCTGGAGATTGCTGCCGCACTCGAGCACTCTTCCGAGCATCCGCTTGCGCTGGCACTGTGCAAAGCGCAGGGGGTTCAGGTGCGTGAGGCGAGTGCAGTGAGGAGCGAGCCCGGGCAGGGAGTCGAGGGGGTGGTTGACGGTGTGCTTTACCGCATTGGTCGTCCCGGATTCGTGCTGGAGCTGGGGGGGGATTTGCCTGAGTCTGCCGCGACATGGCTCGACAGTGGTGACACCAGTGTGGTGCTGGGAAGTGCTTCCGGGGTACTGGCTTTATTCCGTATTGGTGATGAGATTCGCCCCGAAGCGCATCGCTTGGTTCAGGAACTGCAGAATACAGGCCGTCATGTGGTTTTGCTCACCGGTGATGCGCCCGCTGCTGCCGCCCGCGTCGCCCAGGAGTTGGGAATCAAGGATGTTCGTGCAGGCATGACGCCGGGGGGCAAGCACGATACGGTCAGAGCCTTGCAGGCTGATGGTGCCGTGGTCGCTATGCTGGGTGACGGAGTCAATGATGCGCCGGTACTGGCGTTGGCGCAGGTCTCTGTTGCAATGGGGAATGGTGCTCATTTGGCAAGGGCTCAGGCTGATTTTGTCTTGTTGTCGGAAAATCTCTCCCATCTGCGCCATGGTGTCCGGCGAGCCATATTTTCGTTGGCAGTGATACGCCAAAACCTGTGGTGGTCGTTTATCTATAATCTGGTGGCTTTGCCGGCTGCGATTGCCGGATATGTCACTCCTTGGTTGGCCGGCATCGGAATGTCTGTCAGTTCATTGCTGGTGGTCCTGAATTCGCTGCGTATCCAGCGCTTGGAGAATGATTGATGGAAAGTGTTTATCTGCTGGTTCCGGTATCTGTCCTGCTGGTGTTCGGGATTGCTGCAGCCTTCTGGTGGTCGGTGAAAAGTGGGCAATTTGACGATCTTGAAGGCCCGGGCTTCAAAGTCTTGATGGAAGATGAGGAATGCCAGGAAGGTCGCTTGTCAAATAAGCCGAAAAGTAAAGGCGAAAAAGGTTGACTTGTGTCAACGCCCGAATAGGGGGTGTCAGGCATATTATGTCCCGTGCAGGATTTTGCGTCCTGTGAAAAGTCTCTGTTGGGGTTGGGGTGCGTTGCGACGCACCCTTTTTTTGTCCACGCCCTGAGTGCTGAGGATTGAGTCCTGAGTGCTATCTCCCTACTTTGAAACCCGGTAGCTTGATCTAGGTCAAAACGCCCCTTTCCAACTAGAATACCATCCACTTTTAAGTGCCCTGCCGGGGTTCGGGAGGGGCATTCTGATTTTTATTAACGAGAGGTGGGTTCATGTCTGGATCGCAAACCACAT
>CALAGF010000370.1 GCA_937892345.1 uncultured Rhodocyclaceae bacterium
GCACCTTGCGCATCAGTGATCTGGCCGAGGTGCGTCGCGGCTTCAACGAGCCGCCGGCACCGGGCATGCGCTTCAGCGCAGTAGAGCAGGCACTGGCTGAACATCTGGGCAAACAGAGCGCAACAGATGATGTTTCGCTCATGCTGATTGATTGCCCGTGACGCTATTGCGAAGTTCTCTCTGTTCTCGCTAGACGAAAAAAAGGCCGGTTTACCCGGCCTTTTAAATTCCGTTCAACGCTAACGATTACTGATCGCTACCGTCTTCGGAAACTTCGACTGCATCAGCCGGTTCGGGACGATCCAGCAGTTCGACAAACGCCATCGGTGCATTGTCACCGACACGGAAGCCGCACTTGAGGATGCGCAGGTAGCCACCCGGACGGGTTGCATAGCGCGGACCGATTTCGGCAAACAGTTTGACAACGATTTCACGGTCACGCAGACGGTCAAAAGCCAAACGCTTGTTCGCCAAGGTCGGATTCTTGCCCAGAGTGATCATGGGTTCTACAACACGACGCAATTCCTTGGCCTTGGGCAACGTGGTTTTAATAGCCTCGTGGCGCAGCAGGGAAACAGTCATGTTACGCAGCATCGCCAGGCGATGGCTGCTGGTACGGTTAAGCTTACGAAGTCCATTGCGGTGACGCATGGTTAATCCTTTCTATGTTCTACAGGCGTCCCTTGACGACCCAGACTGAAAGAAGGCTTACGCCTTCTCGAGTCCTGCGGGTGGCCAGTTCTCCAGTTTCATGCCGAGCGTGAGCCCACGTGCGGCCAAAACTTCCTTGATCTCATTCAGCGACTTGCGTCCGAGGTTCGGTGTCTTGAGCAACTCGTTTTCCGTACGCTGAATCAGATCGCCGATGTAATAAATATTTTCGGCCTTCAGACAGTTCGCAGAACGAACTGTCAATTCCAGATCATCTACCGGACGCAGCAAAACAGGATCAACCTGGGCTGGCTTGGAGGCCTCGGCAACTGGCGCCGTGCCTTCAAGGTCAGCAAAGACTGACAGCTGTTCGATCAAGACGCGAGCAGCGTAGCGAATCGCTTCCTCCGGCTCAACAACGCCGTTGGTTTCGATATCGACAATGAGCTTGTCCAGATCAGTACGCTGCTCAACGCGAGCGCTCTCAACTGAGTACGCAACACGACGGACGGGGCTGAACGAAGCATCAAGCACCAATTGCCCGATCGTCTTGGCATCGCCAAGATTACGTACATTACCCGGCACATAGCCACGGCCTTTTTCAACCTTGATCTCCATGGCAAGCTTGCCGCCAGTGGAAAGGTGTGCAATGACGTGCTCCGGATTGATGATCTCGACGTCGTGAGGCAACTCGATATCACCAGCGCGAATGATGCCCTCGCCGTCCTTGGAAAGCTTCAGCGTCACGGCCTCACGGCCATGGAGCTTGAAAACGATACCCTTCAAATTGAGAAGGATGTCAACGACGTCTTCCTGAACACCGTCAATCGTCGAATATTCGTGCAGCACGCCATCGATGGAAACTTCGGTAGCGGCATAACCGGGCATCGATGACAGCAGGATGCGACGCAGTGCATTGCCAAGGGTGTGCCCGAAACCGCGTTCAAACGGCTCCATGACGACCTTGGCTTCCACAGGCGAAACACTCTGCACATCAATGATGCGCGGCTTAAGAAGTCCACTGCTTTGCATGGGCTAATTCCTCTGCTTGCGGGTTACTTCGAATAAAGTTCGATGACCAGGCCTTCGTTCAACGTGGCCGGCAGCTCAGAGCGCTGCGGCATGGCCTTGAACGTGCCCTTGCCTTCCTTGACGTCAACAGAAATCCATTCCGGGAAACCACGGGATTCAGCAGCTTCCAGAGCGGCCTTGCAACGCAGGGAGGCGCGAGCACGATCTGTCAATTGCACAACATCACCCGGCTTCACGATGAAAGACGGAATGTTGACGCGCTTGCCGTTAACCAGAACGCCCTTGTGACGGACAATCTGACGAGATTCAGTGCGGGAGGCACCAAAGCCCATGCGGTAAGCAACAGAATCAAGGCGTGCTTCAAGCAATTGCAACAAATTTTCACCGGTCTGGCCCTTGCGACGGTCTGCTTCGGCAAACGTCCGACGGAACTGACCTTCAAGAACGCCATAGACACGACGGATCTTCTGTTTGGCACGAAGGTGGACGCCATAGTCCGAGAGACGTGCGCCGGACTTCTGGCCATGCTGACCAGGAGCATACGAGCGACGCTCAATGGCGCACTTGTCGGTAAAACACTTTTCGCCCTTCAGGAACAGCTTTTCGCCTTCACGGCGGCACTGACGGCATTTCGGATCGAGATTACGAGCCACTTGTCTTTCTCCTTAGATGCGGCGCTTCTTGGGCGGACGGCAGCCGTTGTGCGGGATTGGCGTCACGTCGGAAATGGCGGTGATCTTCATACCCAACGCATTTAGCGCGCGTACAGAAGACTCACGACCGGGACCGGGGCCCTTGATGCGCACTTCCAGATTCTTGACGCCGCACTCCTGAGCAACCTTGCCGGCTGCTTCCGCAGCAACCTGTGCTGCGAACGGAGTGGACTTGCGCGAACCACGGAAGCCTGCACCGCCAGAGGTAGCCCACGAGAGTGCGTTGCCCTGGCGATCGGTGATGGTAATGATGGTGTTGTTAAACGATGCGTGGATGTGGGCAATGCCCTCGGCAACGTTCTTCTTAACCTTTTTGCGAACTTTGGTAGCAGTCTTGGCCATGTTCAGTTCCTATTACTTCTTGCCTGCGATGGACTTACGCGGGCCCTTGCGGGTGCGCGCATTCGTCTTGGTACGCTGGCCACGGCAAGGAAGACCCTTACGATGGCGCAGACCACGGTAACAACCGAGATCCATCAGGCGTTTAATGTTCATGGTGACTTCGCGACGCAGATCACCTTCAACGGTGAACTTCGCGACTTCATCACGTAACCGGTCCATATCCGAATCGGACAGGTCCTTCATTTTAGTGGTACGACCAACGCCAGCCGCATCACAGATTTTCTGTGCGCGGGTACGGCCGATGCCATAAATCGCTGTTAGTGCGATAGCAGCATGCTGATGGTTCGGAATGTTTACCCCTGCAATACGGGCCATTGACTCACTCCAATATTTCGAAAATTAACGAATGCCGAATTCGTCAGGATTAACCCTGCCGCTGCTTGTGACGGGGATCCTTGCAGATGACGCGAACGACACCTTTGCGACGGATCACCTTGCAATTGCGACAAACGCGCTTCACTGAAGGTTGAACTTTCATGTTTTACTCCTCGTCTGCGAGAGCTTGGAAGCAGCCGTGATTCCTTGCCCTGCGGTTATTGCGTAGAGAACTTTTTACTTCGCCCGGAAAACAATCCGGGCTTTGCTTAAATCGTATGGGGTCAACTGCACGGTCACCTTGTCTCCGGGAAGAATTCGAATATAGTGCATCCGCATTTTTCCGGAAATAAAGCCGTGGACAATGTGCCCATTTTCCAGCCTGACTTTAAAAGTTGCATTGGGCAGATTTTCAACAACCTCACCCAGCATCTCGATAGAGTCTTCTTTCGCCATACACTTACTTGATCATTGGAGCACCCTTGAAGTTTGCTTTCTTCAAGAGACTTTCATATTGATGGGACATCACATACGCTTGGACTTGGGACATAAAGTCCATGGTCACTACAACAATGATCAACAGCGAGGTACCACCGAAGTAGAACGGTACATTCCACTTCAAAATGAGAAATTCCGGCAGCAAACAAACGACCGTAATATACGCAGCACCGATCAGCGTCAGTCGCATCAAAATCTTGTCGATGTATCGAGCGGTTTGCTCACCTGGACGAATGCCGGGAACAAACGCGCCGCTCTTCTTCAGATTATCTGCAGTTTCCTTGGAATTAAAAACTAATGCAGTGTAGAAGAAGCAAAAGAAAACAATCGCTGCGGCATACAACATAACGTAAATCGGCTGTCCAGGGGACAGAGTAGCCGCGATGTCCTTCAGCCAAACCATTGAATCACTCGAGCCAAACCAGCCCGCAGCGGTAGCCGGAAACAGAATAATGGATGAGGCAAAGATCGGCGGTATGACACCCGCCATATTCAGCTTGAGCGGCAGATGCGAACTCTGCCCGCCATAAATTTTGTTCCCGACTTGGCGCTTGGCGTAATTCACCAAAATCTTGCGTTGACCGCGTTCGACAAAGACCACGAAAGCAGTCACCAGAACAACCAGAATTGAAATAATGATTGCACTCAAAGGATGCATCGCACCGGTCCGAACCAGCTCAAGCAATCCGCCGATAGCGTTCGGCAAACCAGCGGCAATACCACCGAAAATAATGATTGAGATGCCATTACCCAGCCCACGCTCGGTAATCTGCTCACCCAACCACATCAAGAACATCGTGCCGGTCAAAAGCGTTGAAACAGTGGTCAACCGGAAGAGAAACCCGGGATCATTCACCAGTCCGGGCTGAGCCTCGAGCGCGATCGCAATACCGACCCCCTGGAAAAGCGCGAGGACCACGGTGCCGTAACGGGTATATTGCGTGATCTTCCTACGGCCGGCTTCGCCTTCTTTTTTAAGAGCTTCAAGCTGAGGGCTAGCTACGCTCATCAATTGCATGATAATCGATGCCGAAATATACGGCATGATGCCCAGCGCAAAAATGGTAAAACGTGAAAGGGCACCACCGGAGAACATGTTGAACATGCCCAGAATGCCACCCTTTTGAGAATTGAAGAGTTCGGAAAGAACGCTGGGATCAATCCCGGGGACGGGAATATGCGCACCGATGCGATAGACAACTAGTGCTCCGAGCAGAAACCACAAGCGACGTTTGAGGTCACCGAATTTCCCGCCCTTGCCAACCGTGTTCGGATTTGCAGCCAACGTTCTTACCTTTCCCTAATTACTCGCCAACCGAGCCGCCAACGGCTTCGATTGCTGCCTTGGCACCCTTGGTTGCGCCAACGCCCTTCAAAACTACCTTGCGGGTGATATTCCCGGCGAGAATGACCTTGGCGGACAAAGCATCACCAGGAACGACTCCAGCAACCTGCAGGGCAAGGAGATCAATCTCGTCAACCGGCAAACGCTCTAGATCAGTCAGGCGAACTTCGTAGTTGCGTGCGCGCGTCATGGAGTTGAATCCACGCTTCGGCAGACGACGCTGCAAAGGCATTTGACCGCCTTCGAAGCCGACCTTATGAAAACCACCAGAGCGCGATTTTTGACCCTTGTGCCCGCGACCGCAAGTCTTGCCCAACCCGCAACCGATACCCCGGCCTACACGTTTGGCAGCCTTTTTTGAGCCTTCAGCGGGCTTAATCGTATTCAAACGCATGATTAACCCTCGACCTTAACGAGATATTGAACCTTCTGGATCATACCGCGCACGCACGGCGTATCGAGAAGCTCAGCAGAGCTGTTCAGTTTGCGCAGACCCAGACCGCGAACGGTGGCACGATGGTCCTGCTTCGTACCGATGATGCTCTTGACGAGCGTCACCTTGATTTTTTTGTCAGACATCGCTTACCCCAGAATCTGATCAACTGACAAACCACGCTTTGCGGCAATTTCCGAAGGCGTGTTGACCTTGGAAAGCCCGTCAATCGTGGCACGTACGATGTTGTAGGGATTGGTCGAGCCGTGAGCCTTAGCCACGACGTTCGTCACACCAACGACCTCAAATACCGCGCGCATGGCGCCACCGGCAATGATGCCAGTACCTTCCGGTGCCGGCTGAATCATCACGGTGGTTGCACCGTGACGACCCATAACCGTGTGATGAACTGTACCGCTCTTCAGGCTGACCTTGGCCATCTTGCGACGCGCCTCTTCCATAGCCTTCTGAACCGCAACAGGTACCTCACGGGACTTACCCTTGCCCATGCCGATACCGCCATCACCGTCACCGACAACAGTCAGCGCAGCGAAGCCGAGAATGCGACCACCTTTAACCACCTTGGTGACGCGATTAACCGCAACCATTTTTTCGCGCATGCCATCATCGCGCTCTTCAGCCTGTTGCGGCTTCTTGTTTCTTTCGGGTTTAGCCATTACTTAACCTCGTCCTTTTGCCGTCGGTTAGAACTTCAGGCCACCTTCACGCGCGGCTTCCGCCAACGCCTGAACGCGTCCATGGTACTGTAAGCCGGAGCGGTCAAAAGCCACCTGCTGGATACCGGCGGCCTTGGCACGCTCGGCGATCAGCTTGCCAACAAGTGTGGCAGCAGCCTTGTTACCGCCGTTGGGGATGTTCGTACGAATATCCTTGTCCAGCGTGGAAGCCGAAGCCAGCACTTTCCCGCCACAAGGCGAGATAACCTGGGCGTAAATGTGGCAATTAGTGCGGTTGATACACAAACGCACAGCCTTGAGCTCGGCGATTTTGGCCCGGGTTTTGCGGGCACGACGCAAACGCGCTTCGTTTCTGTTAAACATATGCCACCCTTACTTCTTCTTGGTTTCCTTGATGACCACTACTTCATCGACATAACGAACGCCTTTGCCCTTGTAGGGCTCCGGCTTGCGATATGCACGAACTTCCGCGGCTACCTGTCCGACCAGCTGTTTATCCGAACCCTTTAACAGGATTTCAGTTTGAGTCGGGCACTCCACTTTCACACCAACAGGCATCTTGTGAGCAACAGGATGCGAGAAACCGAGGCTCAAGTTGAGTACGTCGCCTTGGGCTTGGGCGCGATATCCCACACCAACTAGCTGCAACTTACGCTCAAAACCTTTGGAAACACCGATCACCATGTTATTCAGATTTGCACGCATCGTCCCCCACATTGCGGAGCCATTCTCGGCGCCTGCGACTTTGGAGACCTGCAAATTCTGTCCATCAAGCACGACGTTCACCGCTGGATGAGTATCGAGAGCCAAAGTGCCAAGCGGCCCTTTGACGACGATCTGCTTACCCAGCTGAACCTCAACGCCGGAAGGCAATACTACGGGATTCTTACCAACACGAGACATAACGCTACCTCCTTACGCCACGATGCAGAGCACTTCGCCACCAACTTTGGAGGCACGCGCTTTGCGGTCAGTCATGACGCCCTTGGGGGTCGAAACGATGGCCACACCGAGACCATTCATCACACGGGGAATATCTTCGAAACCCTTGTAGATACGAAGACCTGGCTTGGACACCCGTTCGATGCGCTCGATAACCGGACGACCAGCGTAGTACTTCAGCACGATTTCAAGGGTTGCCTTACCTTCAGCCTGACGAACTGCAAATTCGTCAACGTAACCTTCATCCTTTAATACAGCAGCAATTGCCACTTTAACCTTGGATGACGGCATGGATACAGACGCCTTTTCGGCGAGCTGGGCGTTGCGGATTCGAGTCAACATATCCGCGATAGGATCGCTCATTGCCATTTCTGTATCTCCTTTTACCAGCTAGCCTTAACAACACCCGGAATTTCGCCGTTAAAGGCCAATTCGCGAATCTTGTTACGGCACAAACCGAATTTACGAAACACGCCACGCGGACGACCAGTCAGCTGACAACGGTTACGCAAACGGGACGGACTAGCATTGCGCGGCAAAGCCTGAACCTTCAGACGAGCTTCGTACCGCTCCTCATCAGAAAGGCCCACATTATTGACAATCGCATCAAGCGCAGCACGCTTTTTGGCATACTGAGCCACCAACTTGCGACGCTTTTCGTTACGGTTGATCAGAGCAAGTTTTGCCATGATTGCCTCAATTCTTGAACGGAAACTTGAACGCGGCGAGCAGAGCCTTGGCTTCTGCATCGGTCTTTGCGGTTGTGGTAATACTGATATTCATACCGCGCAAAGCATCGATCTTGTCGTATTCGATTTCCGGAAAAATAATCTGTTCCTTGACGCCCATATTGTAATTACCTTGGCCGTCGAAACCCTTACCTGCAATGCCGCGAAAATCGCGCACACGCGGCAACGCAATAGTCACAAGGCGATCAAGGAATTCAAACATGCGGGGGCCACGAAGCGTGACCATGCAGCCAATCGGGTACCCATCACGAATCTTGAAGCCTGCGATTGATTTGCGAGCCTTGGTAGTTACGGGTTTCTGGCCGGCAATCTTCTGCATATCGCCAACGGCGTTTTCCAGAACTTTTTTATCTGCCACCGCTTCACCAACACCCATATTCAAGGTGATCTTGGTTACACGAGGAACTTCCATAACCGACTTGTAACCGAACTTGCCGGTCAACTCCGGAACAATTGTTTCTTTGTAATACTGCTGCAAACGCGCCATGACCACCCCTTAAGCGTTTACCAGCTCGCCGTTCGACTTGAACACGCGAACCTTGCGACCATCTTCAAGCGCCTTAATTCCGACGCGATCAGCTTTTTTGGTCACCGGATTGAACAACGCAACGTTCGAAACATGGATCGGCATATCCTTATCGACAATGCCACCCTGCTCGCCCTTGATCGGATTCGGCTTCACGTGCTTCTTGGCACGGTTCACACCTTCGACCAACACGTGATCAGCATCAACACGCTTCAGAACCGTGCCGCGCTTTCCTTTGTCTTTACCGGTAATGACGACGATTTCGTCGCCCTTCAAAATCTTTTCCATTACGCCTTCCTTACAGAACTTCCGGCGCCAGGGACACGATCTTCATAAAGCGCTCGTTACGCAATTCACGCGTAACCGGCCCGAAGATGCGGGTACCAATCGGCTCCAGCTTATTGTTGAGGAGAACAGCGGCATTGCCATCAAAGCGCACAAGCGAGCCATCAGGACGACGAACACCTTTGGCGGTGCGAACCACCACAGCGTTGTAAACATCACCCTTCTTTACACGGCCACGCGGAGCAGCATCCTTGATGCTGACCTTGATAATGTCACCGATACTGGCGTAACGGCGCTTGGAACCACCAAGCACCTTTATACACATAACTGAACGTGCGCCGGTATTATCGGCGACATCCAGAGTCGTCTGCATCTGAATCATTTAGATTAACTCCAACTTAATCCGCATTGCGGTCAGTCTTGGAACCCGTACGGGTTGAACAACTTTCACAACCCAAAGCATGGGTCGCAAAAAAGAAGCCGGATTATACCGGCTTCTTTTGCATTTACGCAAGTCTTTCAGAAAGAATCATCAAACGATGATAGCTTTCTCCAAAACGCTCGTGACAGCCCAAGCTTTGGTTTTAGAAACCGGACGGGTTTCCACGATCTCAACGAGATCACCTGCTTTGGCTGAATTCCCCTCATTGTGGGCATGGTACTTCTTGGAACGAACCATGACCTTACCGTACATCGGGTGCTTGACTTTGCGCTCGACGAGCACGGTCACGGTTTTTTCCATTTTGTCGCTGACCACTCGGCCAATCAACGTGCGCTTGTTGCTGGTGGATTCGCTCATTGCTGCACCGCCTTTTCACGGATAAGCGTACGGACGCGAGCGATGTCGCGACGTACCTTGGACATTTGGCTGGTATTCGAAAGCTGTTGGGTAGCGATTTGCATACGCAAACCGAACTGCGCCTTCAGCAGATCCAGCAATTCCTTGTTGAGCTCGTCCACGCTCTTGGTTCTCAATTCACTTGCTTTCATGATTACCCCAGGTGACGAGTGACAAAGGTGGTGGAGATCGGGAGCTTGGCTGCGGCAAGAGCGAAAGCTTCGCGTGCCAACGCTTCGCTCACCCCATCCATCTCATACAGGACTTTACCCGGCTGAATTTCAGCAACCCAGTATTCCGGATTACCCTTACCATTACCCATACGAACTTCTGCAGGCTTCTTGGAAATCGGTTTGTCCGGGAAAATACGGATCCAGATGCGCCCACCGCGCTTGATGTGGCGAGTCATCGCACGACGAGCCGCTTCGATCTGACGCGCAGTGAGGCGACCACGACCGGTAGCCTTCAAGCCCCACTCTCCAAACGATACCTTGGTACCGCGTGTGGCCAGGCCTTCATTCCGTCCCTTGTGCTCCTTGCGGAACTTGCGACGATTAGGTTGCAACATATTAAGCACCTGCCTTTCTTACGCGCTTGGCCGGAGCATCACCCTCGGTCTTTTTGACCGTGCGTGTGCGAGGCTTATCGCCTTCCGGCTTACCCGGGGTACGACGAGGGCGGCGATCATCTGCAACCGGCTCTTCTACGGCAGGCTGCTCATTGCGATCAAGAATGTCGCCCTTGTAGACCCAGACCTTAATACCAATAATGCCGTAGGTCGTAAGCGCCTCAGAGGTGGCGTAATCGATGTCAGCACGCAGCGTGTGCAACGGCACCCGGCCTTCACGGTACCACTCGCTACGAGCGATTTCGGCACCGTTCAAACGACCGGCGCTCATCACCTTGATACCCTGTGCTCCCAAACGCATCGCATTCTGCATGGCGCGCTTCATGGCACGGCGGAACATAATGCGCTTCTCGAGCTGCTGAGCAATAGAATCCGCGATCAGCTGTGCATCAATTTCCGGCTTACGGATTTCTTCAATCGAAACATGGACTGGAACACCCATGATACGTTGGAGATCTGTGCGCAACTGTTCAATATCTTCGCCCTTCTTGCCGATCACAACGCCCGGACGAGCAGAGTAAACGGTGACGCGAGCGTTTTTAGCCGGGCGCTCAATCAATACCCGACCGACAGACGCATGAGCAAGCTTACGCTTGAGATACTCACGCACCTTGATATCTTCTTGAAGCATTTCCGGAAAATCCTTGCTGTTAGCATACCAGCGGGAACTCCAGTTTTTGGTGACGGCCAGACGGAAGCCAGTCGGATGAATTTTCTGTCCCATGGTTCTTCCTTAGTTACCAACGGTCAGATAAATATGGCAGGTCGGCTTACTGATCCGATTACCACGACCCTTGGCGCGCGCGGTAAAGCGCTTGAGCACCATGCCTTTTTCGACGTAAATGATCTTTACTTTCAATTCGTCGATATCGGCACCGTCATTGTGTTCCGCATTGGCGATTGCCGACTCCAGAACTTTTTTGATGATACCAGCGCCCTTTGTCGGGCTAAAGGCCAGGATGTTTAGAGCCTGACCAACCGGCTTGCCGCGCACCAGATCAGCCACTAAGCGGCCCTTTTGCGCAGAGAGGCGTACGCCCCGCAGACTTGCACGAGTTTCCATGTCAGCTCCTTACTTCTTGGCCTTTTTGCCGGCGGTGTGACCCTTGAACGTACGGGTCAGCGAAAACTCGCCGAGCTTGTGACCGACCATATTCTCGGTGACGAACACCGGAATATGCTGCTTGCCATTGTGGACCGCGATCGTCAGGCCGATGAACTCGGGGAGGATCGTCGAACGACGCGACCAGGTCTTGATCGGGCGCTTGTCATTTGTAGCGCGAACTGCCTCGACTTTGTCGATCAGATGCACATCAACAAACGGGCCCTTTTTTAGAGAACGTCCCATTTCCTACCCCTTAACGCTTATGACGGCGCTGAACGATCATGCTGTTCGTGCGCTTGTTGCTGCGGGTACGATACCCCTTGGTCGGCTGACCCCACGGATTGACCGGAACACGGCCTTCACCAGTACGGCCTTCACCACCACCGTGCGGGTGATCAATCGGGTTCATGGCAGTACCACGGACCGTCGGACGAATGCCACGCCAACGCTGGGCACCGGCTTTACCGATCTTGCGCAGATTGTTTTCTTCGTTCCCGACTTCACCAATGGTTGCGCGGCACTCGACGTGCACACGGCGAACTTCGCCTGAACGCAGACGAATCTGAGCATACGTACCTTCGCGTGCCAGCAATTGAACTGAGGTTCCGGCGGAGCGCGCAATCTGCGCACCTTTACCAGGCATCATTTCAACGCAGCAAATCGTCGTACCAACAGGGATGTTGCGAATCGGAAGCGCGTTACCCGACTTGATCGGAGCCTCGGAACCACTCAGCAACTGCTGACCGACGACCATGCCTTTGTTGGCAATAACGTAGCGGCGCTCACCATCGGCATAGCAAACCAAAGCGATATTTGCGGTGCGATTGGGATCGTATTCAAGGCGCTCAACTTTGGCAGGAATGCCGTCTTTGTTGCGCTTGAAATCGATAACGCGATAAGCCTGTTTGTGACCGCCACCTTGGTGACGAACGGTAATACGACCGTTATTGTTACGGCCGGCGTTTTTGGACTTGGACTCAACCAAACCCGCGAACGGCTTACCTTTGTGCAGATCAGCATTAACAACCTGAACTACAGCACGACGACCTGGGGAGGTCGGTTTGACTTTAACCAGAGCCATCAGGCGTTCCCCCCTTCAACAAAGTTAATTTCCTGACCCGCCTTCAGGCAAACGTAAGCCTTTTTCCAACCTTTACGGCGACCGGTAGCACCCTTGAAGCGCTTTACCTTACCCTTGACGTTGGCGACCTGAACGGAGTCCACTTCAACCTTGAACAACAACTCGACTGCAGCCTTAATTTCCGGCTTGGTAGCATCGGTCGCAACGCGGAAGATGACTTGTTCGTTTTTCTCGGCAACATAGGTTGCCTTCTCGGAGATTTGCGGTGCCAGCAGCACCTGCATCAGACGTTCTTGATTCATCCCCACATCTCCTCGAACTTGGCCACAGCATTCTTGGTTACGACGACCTTGCCGAAACGAACCAGGGATACCGGGTCTGCTTCTTGCGCTTCGAGCACCAGAACATTGGGCAAATTGCGTGACGACAAATAGAGGTTCTCATTCAGTTCGTCGGTAATGACCAACAGATTGCCCTCGAGGCCCATATCTTTCAGCTTGGCGGAGAACAACTTGGTCTTCGGTGCATCGACAGCAAAATCATCGACAACAACCAAACGATCCTGACGGGCCAACTCAGAGAGGATCGCAGCCATGCCGGCGCGGAACATCTTCTTGTTAACCTTCTGCGAGAAATTCTGTTCCGGCGAATTCGGGAAAATCCGACCGCCCCCACGCCACAGCGGAGAACCATTCGAACCTGAACGAGCACGTCCAGTGCCCTTCTGGCGCCAAGGCTTCGTGGTGGTATGGCGAACTTCTGAACGATCCTTTTGCTTGCTGTCGCCAGAACGGGCATTCGCCTGATAGGCAACAACAAGTTGATGAACCAGCGCTTCGTTGAATTCGCGACCGAACAAAACATCGGAGGCCTGCAGTGCCGCAGCTTCCTGACCTTGCTCGTTAATAACCTTCAGTTCCATGTCGCCCCCTTAAGCCTTGACTGCCGGACGCACTACGACGTCGGAACCTTTGGCGCCCGGAACAGCACCCTTGACGAGCAGCAACTGACGCTCGGCATCAACGCGAACGATCGTCAAACCCTGCAGGGTTGACTGCACGTCGCCGAGATGACCGGCCATCCGCTTGCCCGGGAAAACACGACCCGGATCCTGCGCCATACCAATGGAGCCCGGCGCATTGTGCGACAGCGAGTTACCATGGGTTGCACGGTTGGAACTGAAGTTGTGACGTTTGATACCGCCCTGGAAACCCTTGCCGATAGAGCGCCCGGTAACATCAACTTTTTGCCCTTCGGCAAAAATGCTGACAGCTACCTGATCTCCCGCCTTGAACGTGGCGAGTTGCTCAGCATCAACACGGAACTCCTTGAGCACATGCCCGGCTTCCACACCCGCCTTGGCCAAATGACCGGCAAGGGGCTTGGAAACACGCGAGGCACGGCGCTGGCCGAAAGTGACCTGAATGGCTGCGTAGCCATCGATCTCCGGCGTTTTAACTTGGGTCACACGGTTATTGGACACGTCAAGCACAGTTACAGGAATGGAAGCACCATCCTCTGCAAAAATGCGAGTCATGCCAACCTTGCGACCAACAAGGCCTAGACTCATGGTTATTCTCCTCATCGCCGGCTGCGATTGGCCGGACGATGTAAAACAACAAATGGGCAGCCGTTGCCGACCACCCCCGAAAGGCGCGGATTATATCCGCAATACAATGATTACTGCAACTTGATTTCGACGTCTACGCCAGCCGGGAGATCCAGCTTCATCAGCGCATCTACTGTCTTGTCCGTGGGATCAACGATATCCATCAGACGCAGATGAGTGCGAATCTCAAGCTGATCACGAGAAGCCTTATTGACGTGCGGCGAACGCAGGATGTCAAAACGCTGCTTGCGGGTAGGCAAGGGGACAGGACCACGAACAACTGCGCCGGTACGCTTGGCGGTTTCAACGATCTCCTGAGCGGATTGATCGATCAGGCGATAGTCGAAGGCTTTCAAGCGGATACGGATTTTCTGGCTTTGCATTTTTTGACTTCCAAAAAAGAACAGTGGGGCAGCAATCACACCGCCCCGGATTTGTAAAAGAGCAATTACTCGATGATTTTGGCGACGACGCCGGCGCCGACAGTACGGCCACCTTCGCGAATAGCGAAGCGCAGACCTTCTTCCATGGCGATCGGAGCAATCAACTTCACGGTCATCTGGACGTTGTCACCCGGCATCACCATTTCCACGCCTTCCGGCAGGGAGATCGCACCCGTCACATCGGTCGTGCGGAAGTAGAACTGCGGACGATAGTTGTTGAAGAACGGGGTGTGACGACCACCTTCGTCTTTCGACAGAACATACACTTCGCCTGTGAAGTGGGTATGCGGCTTCACAGAACCCGGCTTGCACAGAATCTGACCGCGCTCAACGTCTTCACGCTTCGTACCACGCAACAGGGCGCCAATGTTGTCGCCTGCCTGACCTTGGTCGAGCAGCTTGCGGAACATTTCAACACCAGTACAGATGGTCTTCACCGTCGGACGAATCCCAACGATTTCAATTTCTTCACCAACCTTGACGATGCCGCGTTCAACACGACCGGTCACGACGGTACCGCGACCAGAGATCGAGAACACATCTTCAACCGGCATCAGGAACGGCATATCAACTGCACGCTCCGGCGTCGGAATGTAGGAGTCCAGCGCATCTGCCAGGCGGAAGATGGAGGGTTCGCCGATTTCAGACTGATCGCCCTCGAGCGCTTTCAGTGCAGAACCATGAACGATCGGGGTGTCATCACCCGGAAAATCGTACTTGGACAGCAGCTCGCGCAGCTCCATTTCAACCAGCTCGAGCAGCTCGGCATCGTCAACCATGTCGCACTTGTTCATGTACACCAGAACGTACGGCACACCAACCTGGCGAGCCAGCAGGATGTGCTCGCGAGTCTGCGGCATCGGGCCGTCAGCGGCCGAACACACCAGAATCGCGCCATCCATCTGGGCAGCACCAGTAATCATGTTCTTCACATAGTCAGCGTGACCCGGACAGTCAACGTGTGCGTAGTGACGATTTGCAGTTTCGTATTCAACGTGCGCAGTATTGATCGTGATACCGCGAGCCTTTTCTTCCGGCGCAGCATCAATCTGGTCGTAGGCCTTCGCAGAACCACCAAACTTCGCAGCCAAAACAGTCGTGATCGCAGCAGTCAGCGTCGTCTTCCCATGGTCAACGTGACCAATCGTGCCAACGTTTACGTGCGGCTTCGTACGCTCGAATTTTTCCTTAGCCATTATCGGTTCTCCAATAAAGGGTTACTTCTTGTTGATGACAGCGTCAGCGACGTTCTTCGGCGCTTCCGTATAGTGTTTGAATTCCATGGAGTACGTGGCACGGCCTTGGGACAGCGAACGCAGCGAGGTTGCGTAACCGAACATTTCGGACAACGGAACTTCTGCCTTCACAACCTTAATCCCACCGGCCTGATCTTCCATACCCTGAACGATGCCACGACGTGAGGACAAGTCGCCCATCACGTTACCCATGTAATCTTCCGGGGTTTCGACCTCTACAGCCATCATGGGCTCGAGCAGTGTCGGACTAGCCTTCTTCATACCTTCCTTGAAGGCCATCGACGCGGCCATGCGGAAAGCGTTTTCGTTGGAGTCAACGTCGTGGTAAGAACCATCGAATAGCGTGAATTTGACGTCAACCACCGGGAAACCTGCCAACACACCGCTGGTAACCGCGTCCTGCAAGCCCTTGTCAACCGCCGGAATGTATTCCCGCGGCACGACACCACCCTTGATGGCATCAACGAACTCGTAGCCCTTGCCAGCTTCGTTCGGCTCGATCTTGAGCCAGACATGATACGAGACATTGTTTTCGAGAATGTATACTTCCGATATGGCTCTAGAAAACAGGTCTTTGAAAAACTAAATTTGCGAATAGAGGCAGGCAAGACTACAGCTATAGTTGGGGAAAGTGGTTCTGGGAAAACTACATTGGTTTCTCTTTTACAACATATTTATTCTGTGCAAGAGGGAGAGATACACATTGGCAGTTATATGGTTCAACGCCTAACCAATAAAAGTTTGCGCCGTTATATAGGCTCTGTGCCACAACAGATAGAACTATTCGCCGGTACTATTATAGAGAATATTGCATTGGGAGATTTCAATCCTGATATGAAAAAGATAACCAATATCATAGACCAATTAGGCTTAAAAGACTTTGTCGACAGTTTACCGAATGGCTACAACACTCCTATAGGTGAACATGGCGCAAGCCTTTCTGGTGGAGAACGTCAGCGAATAGCTATCGCTCGAATCTTATACAAAGATCCTATGATTCTTATCTTTGACGAAGCAACATCTTCACTTGATTCCATTTCTGAACGATATGTTAAGAAAGCACTTGATTCCTTAGCCAAACAAGGCAAGACAATCATAGTTATTGCTCATCGTCTAAGCACAATAAAAACTGCAAATAATATTATTGTTCTAAATCAAGGTAAAGTCGCGGAATCAGGTAATCACCAGACGCTTTTAGCATTAAATGGTATCTATAGTCGGTTGTGGCACGAACAATTTGATGAAATATAATCATGTTTAATCTAATTTCCGCAACACTATAATTTAATATTTTTTATAAGCACCTGAGCAACAAAAAGTTGCTCAGGATTTTGCCATGTCAGAAATTTCACTTATCTTAGTGTTGTAAAATAAAAACAAACAAAATTCTGAATGACATGGCAAAAGTACAAATAAAATCTGAGAAACTCACTCCTTTTGGGGGAATTTTTTCGATTATGGAGCAATTTGATGCTCTTTTAGCTCAAACCATAGATTCCACCTTGGGATTGAGATGCACTATGTTTGGTTATCAATATAGCGAGATTCTACGCTCTCTGATGTGCGTATATCTTTGTGGTGGCTCATGTATTGAGGATGTTACAACTCACCTGATGAAACATTTGTCTCTTCATCCAACTCTTCGCACTTGCAGCGCAGACACCATATTACGTGCTATCGAAGAACTGACTTTTAAGAGCATCACCTATAAGTCTGCTTCTGGCAAATCCTATGATTTCAATACTGCAGACAAGATGAACTGCTTACTGGTCAATGCCCTGCTTGCTACTGGTCAATTGAAATCCGGTCAAGAGTATGATTTTGACTTTGACCATCAGTTCATTGAAACAGAGAAGTATGATGCAAAACCAACCTACAAGAAGTTCTTGGGCTATAGTCCAGGTGTAGCTGTCATTAACGACATGATTGTTGGTATTGAAAATAGAGACGGCAACACAAACGTGCGCTTCAACCAAAAAGAAACTTTGGAAAGAATCTTCAAGCGATTGGAGGCTTCGGAAATATATATTTCTCGTGCCCGCATGGATTGCGGCTCATGTTCGGAGGAAATCGTAGATATGGTAGAGGCTCATTGCAGGCATTTTTATATTCGTGCCAACAGATGCTCTTCTTTCTACGATTCCATGTTTGCCTTAACTGGATGGAAAACTGTTGAAATCAACGGTATTGAGTTTGAGTTGAATTCTATCCTTGTTGAGAAATGGAAAGGAAAACCGTATCGTCTTGTCATACAGAGACAAA
>CALAGF010000371.1 GCA_937892345.1 uncultured Rhodocyclaceae bacterium
ATCGCTTCATCGCAGTTGGCGAAACCGATTGGGTATCGCCTGAACCCGTGCCTCGCGACCGTTTGCCTGTCGTGAGCGAGCACGAGGCATTGGCGACCGTCACCTTCCCAGCAGAGTAGATTGCAATGCCTGATATGAATAATTTGAATATGAATCTGAGCGCGGTAAGGCCACCCATCGCGTTTGCAGCGAAGAACGCACGCTTCGTCTCCAATTTCCCGCAAGGGTCGGATGAACTCTGGATGGCAGACTTGAAAGCGTGCCGCCACGATGTTCAGTGCGAGGTGTTCGAGGACATCCTATTTGTCGAGTCCAATGGCACGGCTTTCATCTATGGCATCGAATTCGAGGATGGATGCCCGAAGGGCTTGAAGCCGGAATTGGCGCTGAAACAGCAATCCTTCATTCAGTTTCTCCGTGACGAAACGCGCCGGGACAACGATGCCCTTGGGCTGGCCGCCCTGATTTTCACCGGCCATGAATACTCGACCGAAGGCAAGGCAACGGCTGCGTACATCGCTGCACGGAACACTTCGCTAGTAATGGGCGTCGGGTATCGCAACAACGACGGCAAATACGAGTTGATCGGGATTGATCCCGAAGAAGATAGCTGGCTTGAGTCAGCCCGTTCCATTCTCCCTTTTGACGAGCTTTGTCATCCGGGATAGGGCTAATGGGACTGTCCGTCGCGAAAGACGAGCTTTACTACATCTACGTCCTCCGGGTGGAGGGAAACGGCTGGTATGTAGGCTCGACACAGAGCTTCGAGCGCCGAATGCGCAGCCATTTCGGCAAGGGCGGTGCTGTGGCAACCAAAGAGCGCCGGGCGCTGGAGATTGAAGAGGTGTTTGAGCTTCGCGACTACCAGATTCGCACAGATTGCGCACACGAGCGGGCCGAGGTTCTGATCGCGCAACGCTATGCCCAGTTGTACGGCATGAATTCTGTGCGAGGCGCAAAGCATGGCAAAGGATGGAATGACCAGCCTTCGCCGGGCAACCTGCGCGACATTGAGCGTTACAACAAATTCGCGACCTCGATAGAGGGCGAACGTCTATTGGCCGCGTTGCGCCGCATAGACCCATTGACACTTCTGCCCGACAGGCTCAATGGAGCACTGACCGGCCTTGCTTCTACCCCTGCGCCCATTTCAACCACCTGACCCAATCATGCTCGGATACTGGATCGTCGTCTCAACGCAAACCCCCGAAGAACGGGACGCCATCATCGACCGCAAGAAGTCAGTGCTCGCGGAATGGGAAACCGGCGTTGGCGGCATTCGCTGGCTGGAAAAGCTGGTCGAGGAAGGCAAGGCCACCA
>CALAGF010000372.1 GCA_937892345.1 uncultured Rhodocyclaceae bacterium
CAAGAGGAAGCCAGTCGATGGATTCGGCGAATTAAATGACCCTGACCCCTTTATGTAACCTTAAATGCCCCTGGCAGAACGGCACGATTGAGCGATTCAACCGCACGTTGAAGGAAGAGCTTCTGGCGCACAGAATCCCGATTGGCGACAGCCATCTCAACCGGTTGCTGGGCGAGTTCAAAACCTTCTACAACTCGGCCCGGCCGCATCAGGCCAACCAGGGTTTGACGCCTGATCAGGCTGTAGCCAGCAATGACGAAGCGTTTGTTCCCGTTCCGTTTGATCCCGAGTCGCTGCAAGTAGAAGAAGTTCCTTGGTTGGCAGGGCTACACCACAGTTATCGCCGCGTAGCCTGACGTAGCCTCCCTTCGGCCATGACGGCTTTCGGTTGCCATAGCCGAGGTGTTGTCACGCCTGTCCCTCAGAAAATCCTGCCTTGAAGCGATTTCTGGTGCGTCGATGACAGTCTGAAAGTCACCAAAAATGACGTGGCAATAGTTACTTGCGAGAAATTCAGCCCAAAAATGGCATGCCGAATGCATTTAATGGCGGCTTGGCTAATTTTTGCACCCCACAGGCATCACACCAGGAGCGGCGCACGCCACCCCGTCAAATCTTGTCGGCCTCATCCGGAACATCCGGTACGGCATTCAGATAACGCTGGAAATCCTCGCGTCGGCCCAGGGTTGCCTCATGGCGCAAATAGTCCAAGGTTAGCATCGATGCCAGCTTTTCTGCGGCAGCGCTGGCAATGAACTGGTTGACCGAGATTTCATCCCGCGCCGCCAGTTCGCGAATCTTGGCATGCACCGAGTTTGGCAAGCGTACGGTCAGAGCGGTCATGATGAAGTCCTCAACAAGGCAAGAAAAGATGCAGGGGTGATTGGAGTGACCCCCAGTTCGCCGATCCGCTGAAAGTCGCGGATGTTGTGTGTCACCAGGTACTGGCTGCTTGATGCCACAGCACATTCAAGCACCATGTCGTCATCCGGATCGCGCAAAAATGGCCGCCACAGGTAATACACATCCTGCAGATGGGCGATGGATGTGAGGTAGCGCAGGTAAGCCAGCACATCCTCAACCCGGATTCCGGGCGGCAGGTGTTCGGGCCGGGTCAGCACGGCCTGCCATTCGGTATAGAGCGCCACCGACAGAGCGATTTCAAAACGCGGGTCCGGCAGCCGACTGATCAAAGCAAAGCTGGCACCTTGCCGGGAGCGGGCAGCGGCAACCAGGACGGATGTGTCTATTACGATTCTCATGGTTGCGCCAGTATAACCGCGCAGTTAGCATCGAGCAAACCAAACCTTTTCATCAGCAACCCACCTCGCTTATCCTCCGCGCCTTTTTGCTCAGGTGGATCGTCTTGGAATTCTGGCTATTGACGCCGCTTGGTGGATACCTATTTTGGCGAGCTTTACGCTGCCTTCCGCCCAAACGCCCCGCGGGCGGCGTTGATGCCGCGCAGGTATTTCACCTGGCGCTGGGCGCACAGTTCGGTGAGATGCGCGGGAGCGCCCACGGCGCTGCCGAATTGTTTCATCAGGTCGGTGGCGCAATTGATGAAGCACCCGGGTTCAATCTTCAGGCGTTCCAGCAGCCTGGGCACCCGCTCGGCAATCAGGCCGCGTTTGCCGGGGTGCAGGCTGCGGCCGGTGGTTTCGACCAGATCGAGATAATCCTCGAAAGAGAAGGGAATGGCGGCACGCAGGCGGCAGGTGCCGTCGAAGGGCATCAGGGGCTGCAAGGGCAAGGCGGCCAGGTGCGCTTCGTGGCGTAGCGCGAGAAGGGGCGTGACGCCGGGCGGCACCCTGGCGGCGGCGGGCTTGCGCCGGGCGCCGGGCTTTTTCGCTCGCTCCGGCGCCGGCTTGAGTTCCGCCATGCGCTCGGCCACCGAAGTGTGTTCGGATTCTTCCGGCGTTTCCGCCATCGCCGCGCGGATGGGGTTGAGATCGACATAGGTCATCGCCGTCAGGATCGCCTGCTCATCGAGCAGCGCCTGGCTCTTGAAGCGGCCTTCCCAGAAACGGCCGGTCACCCCGTCCTCGGTATTGGCCTGACGGGCCACGGTTTCGTTGAGCACGCGCATGAACCACGAAAGATCGCACAGGCGGGCGCGGTAGGTGGCCGCCCATTCGTCGATGGCGTTCAGCGTCGCCTGATCCATCTCCTCGCCCTGCCCCGACAGCAGGCGCTGCACCAGCAGCGGCCCATCGAACAACTGCGTCCAGCGGCGCAGCGCCTCTTCGTTGCTCCAGCCCTGCGCCCGCTCGGCATCGACGCGCAGCACCAGGTGATAGTGGTTGCTCATCACCGCGTAAGCGGCCACGTCGATGGCGAACACCCCGGCCAGCTGTTTGACCCGATCCACGATCCAGGCCCGGCGATGGTCGTGGTTCTTGCCGGTGACCGCATCATCGCCGCACAGAAAGGCACGACACACGCAGCGATTCACGACGTGATACCACGGCGTGTCGGCAAGGGAAACGAGAGAGGAACGGGGCTTGGTCATGGGGCTTCAGCCTTGTCCAGCGGCACCGAACGGTCATAGAGCGTCTCGGGCGCGATGTCGATGTCGCCCGGCCAGACGACAGTGCCGTAGTCGATGCGTGCCAAGCTGAAAAACCCCGGGTTTTCCAATCGTCGGAATACGGGATAGCGCAGATAAGGCCGCATATCGAACTGCCTTTGCTCGCCATTGCTGAAAACCAGGTGCAGCAAAAAATCCGGAATAGGTTTCACAGAGCGGACTTGAAGCATGGCAATAACCCCTTTAACGCAAAGGATCAATCGGAAACACAGGCTCACCTTTGACCGCCAAAGCCCAGTTAGCCATCAACTCCTCTTCGTGGATATCGACCCACACCTGCACGAACTTCAGCTTCTTTGCGGGCAACTCGCCTTCGAGAAGCTTTCCGTCAGGAATTGAAATTACGGCCTGCATTCCCTGGTATTCCACGTGAATATGAGGCAAATGGTGCTGTTGCGTATCCATAAACAGCATCCTGACGATGATCCCGTAGAACATGCTGATGGTTGGCATGACGCACTCCCAAGAGTTGCCGCGAGGCAATGGGGGAATTTTAACGCATAACGGATTTTATGTTGAACAAAGTGGGTGTCCTTTTGTTTGTTGGGATTAGCGGAACCATAGCACAATAACCGTGGTCTGTCCCCTATTATCATAACCGTGGTCTGTCCCCTATTATTGTTCCCTGTCCCCTATTGTTTCGTTCGGCCCGACCGATTTTTAAGAATGGTGGGGATTGTGCGCTGTCAAGCATGGTAGTGGTGGTTGAGAGGCTGGATTGCCAGGCGCATGCCCATCGCTTTCAGAATTGCCGATAGGGTCTTCAGTTCAGGATTGCCCTTTTCCGACAGCGTGCGATACAGAGTGTGGGCATTAACGTCAGCCTGACGCGCAATTTCCTGCACACCGCCGAACGCTTTGCTAAGGGTACGCAGGGCCAGCATCAGGTCGGTCTCGTCGCCGTCCTCCAGCACAGAGTTGAGATATTCAGCCGCCAGATCAGGGTCGTTACGGAACATCTCGACCGTAGCTTCCTCGTGGGTTCGATGTGTCTTAGCCATTTCGCTTCTCCCAATCTTTCAGCAACTTCACCGCACGCTCGATGTCGCGGCTCTGCGACTTCTTGTCGCCGCCACTGGTCAGCAGGATCACCATGCCGCCCACGTGAGCGTAGTACACCCGGTAGCCGGCCCCGACATCGACTCGCAGTTCCCACACACCATCGCGCAAAGACCTGCAGTCACCAAACAGGCCTACTTCCATGCGAGCAACACGCTGGATAATCGCCACCTTGGCCACCCGGTCACGCAGGGAGTCGAGCCAATTCTGGTACAGGTCGTTTTCGGCGTCGTCGAGGTAATGGATGATCTCGTGCATGGCTCATTTTAGCTTTTAAGCGAAACATTGCAAGCCTCAGACTTTGCTTCAACACTATTCACGCTTATCCTCCCGCGCTTTTTTGCCCAGGAGGATGATCTTGGAAATCTAATTTAATTGAGCCTGACCCCTTTGATTTATGACCCTGACCCCTTTAATTGCTGACCCCTTTAATTGATCCCGGCAGCGCCATTTTGCGCGGTCGTCCGCGCGGGCGCACCTCGCAGCGCCGGCCGATCATGCGCTCAATCTGGTCGAGAAACCTCCCCTTGCCCAGTGGCTGCCCTTGCTCCAACGCCAGACGAATATCCGCCACCGCTTCACGATCAAGCTCACTGCGAAACAGGAACCGATACACCGCCTGGCGATTAGCCGCGTCGCCATCCAGGGCAAGATACAAGTCATGTGGCGTCAGCAACGCATCTGCTTGTCCCAGGCCATTGCTGCGATAGCTGCTCCAACGGTAATGGGCGGGATCGTCAGTCATGCCGGCGCGCACCGGATTCAGTTCGATGTAGCGTTGGCAGAGCAACAAATAATCCTCAGCATGCACCAGCGAAGACTTGTAACGGCTGTCCCACAATGTCCCGGTGCGGCGATAGGTCTTGT
>CALAGF010000373.1 GCA_937892345.1 uncultured Rhodocyclaceae bacterium
GATGCGCGCCGTCTGCATGTCGGTATGGGCGACCTGGTCGAAATCAGTACCCCCGGCGGCAGCCTGAAGGCACGCATCATGGTGCATGCCGGGATTAAGCCGGGCGTGGCCGCCGTTGAACATGGCTTCGGCCACCGCGAACTGGGTGCTCGTGCGCACCGTATCGGGGGAAGGCAACAACCACAGGACAAGCGTCTGGCCGCTGGCGTTAACCTCAACGACATTGGTTTGTTCGACCCCACGCGGCCCGACAAATCACCCTGGGTGGATGCCATTTCCGGTGCTTCAGTACGCAATGGCCTGCCAGCGAAGTTACGCCGAGCCTGATGTTGCAGGTCGGTTTCGCGTTTAATCCAGCGCTGCCGGATCGGCCCGCAACATCAGGCGGGCCAGTTCCGCAGCACTGGAAACACCGGCTTTTTCCATCACGTGCTGACGGTGGATGTGCACGGTTTTTTCGCTGATATTCAAATTGCAGGCAATCTGCTTGTTGGGCAAACCCTGGGCAACCTGATGCGCCACCTCCTGCTCGCGGGGCGAGAACTGAACCAGCATGGCCTGGGCCGCCTGGCGCCGGGCCTCGTCATCTAGCGCTTCTGCGCTGCGCCGGATGGCTGCTGCCACCGCGTCGAGCACTTTCTGGTCATTGAACGGTTTTTCGATGAAGTCGATGGCACCGGACTTCATCGCCTGCACGGCCATTGAGACATCGGCATGCCCGGTCATGAAAAGAATGGGCAGGGCTATTCCTCGCTCACGCAATACCTGTTGCAGTTCCAGACCACTCATCGACGGCATGCGGATGTCGAGCAGCAGGCAGCAGGGCTGAGTCGGTAATACGGCAACATCCAGAAACTCTTCTGCCGAAGCGTGTAGCTGGACCCTCCAGCCCACCGAGTCGAGCAGGAAACGCAGTGAGCGGCGCAGGCCGGGATCGTCGTCAACGACATGGACAACACAGTCTTCAGGCTGATAGTTCATGGCAGGGAAGTGAAAAAGAAAAGCGCATACCCGGAGAGTCATGATTGGGTTCAGCCCACAGTCTACCGCCATGGGCTTCGATGATGGTCTTGCAGATGGGCAGGCCAAGGCCAAGACCATCCGGCTTGGTCGTAAAGAATGGTTCGAACAGATGCGGCATTTGCTCCGCACTGAGACCAACGCCCTGATCGATGACATGCACTGCGACGCGACTGTCCATCGGTTCGATCAGGATGCGGAGGCTTTGTCGCTCGGTAGGCGCATCCCGATTGGCGTCCATGGCGTTCTTGATCAAATTGAGCAAGACCTGCTGAATTTGAGCACCGTCTGCAAGCACCTGGCAACGATCAGTCAGGCGATTTTCGATGACAACCTCAGGTGTACGCGCAAGCATGCCGACGATGAGGCGCCTTGCTTCTTCCGCGATATCAGCAAGTTTGATTGCTTCACGCGTCGCCTCGCGCTTCTTTGCGAAATGTCGGATGCGTTGCACGATTCCGCCAGCCCGCTCTGCCTCTCTGGCAATCTCGGTAGAAGCTTCAGTAATCGCTTCCGGGGTCAGATTTTGGCTTTCCTGTCGGCGCAAAACCGTTCGTGCATACGTGCCTATCGTCGTCAGCGGCTGATTGAGTTCATGGGCCAGACTACCTGAAAGCTCACCCAGTACAGAAAGCCGTGACATATGTTCCATCTGCTCCTGGCTTTCGCGCATTTTTGCCTCGGCCTGATCGCGTGCGGCGAGCGATTCACGCAACTCCGCCGTGCGCCGGGAGACTTGCTGTTCAACGCGAACGGTATGCACAATCCAGCCGGCCAGGAGAGTCAGCAAACCCAGTAGCCAAGGCCAGAAACGACGAATCAAACCCTCTGGCGTAATCTCCCGCAAATAGGCATATGGACCAGTCCGCAACTCGCGAAAGAGTTCGTGTACCGGCTGGTAGTCCGCTGGCACCGCCCAACTCATGCCAGTCGACTCGGGCATGGCTAGCAAAGCACGGGCGACAGCCTTGGCTAGCGCCGGTTCGGTTTGCCGGGTCACGGCAATCGGCCAATTCGGGTACAGACGGGTCGATACGGCACAGGGCAGATCAGGCAGCGAATGCGCCGACAAAATCCGAAAATCCTCTAGCCGAATCTTGCCCTGACTCGCCATTTGTTCGGGCAAGCACGAGCGGACGATGCCCGCATCGACTTCACGTGCCGCCACAGCCTCGACGATCCGGCTCATCGGCAAGCCGACAAAATGGATTTCCTTGAGATCGGATTCAGGATCAACGCCTTGATTAAGCATCTCCCTGGCGGCTACCAGATAGCCGCCAAAAGCTTCTGGTGCGACAGCCGCCACACGCTTGCCCGCAAGGTCGGCAAGCTCTCGCAGCCCGGGCTGATCAGATCTGGCAATAACTGCCGAGCCAAGGGCCATTGCCGGATCGCTATCGGCACTGTCCAAAGTGGCGATCCGGCTGATCCCGAGTTCTGCTTCCATGGTGACGTAATAGCCGGGATTGGTAATGACCAGATCGACCCGATGCTCGGAAATGGCCAGGCGGAGGCCGGCGGCATCATATTGATGGAGGCGGAAATGGCGCTCTGGCAATACCTTGTTGAGATAACGAATAATCGGCGACCAATCCGATTCCGCCGCCCGCTCCCCTTGATAGGCAAACACACCAATGACAACTTCACCGCAGAATGCATGCGAAGTCATCAAAAGGCAAAACCCTAGCAGGAAAGCCAATCGCATTTTCATCGCAATTAAAAAACCAATTTTCAGCGGTTCAGCCGGTACTGGTCCGCTATTTCGATATCCACCACCCTCGTCGTGCGCATTCAACATCAGGATTTATTAATAGCTAGTTCCAAAACTCAAGCCAAAACCAAGCGAGGAGTTTCCGCTCATGCTCGCCCTTTGCACATCAGGCGTGCCGGTTTCAAGCGCTGCGTTGCCAAGCTTGGTGTAACTCATACCTGCGGTAATTTTTGCCCGGTTCCAGCCATAGATGACCGCAAGAATCACTCCTTTTCGCCCGTTCACCGGTGATAGGGGTGAACTCAGCGGATCGCCGCGTTCTTCATAGTCTACCGATATGGCACCACCCCAGTGCTTGCTGAATTGTCGGGCAAGACCCAAGGTATAAGTGCTGGTATTTTTTAGCTCAATCAAGCCTTCGCCCGTGACCGCAAGAAAGAGTGCCGGATCAACCCGAAATTCAGACCACTTAACCCAGCGTACCCGTCCAAAGAGCAAAGTCGAATCAGTAATTCCTGTCTGAAAATCCAGGTTCACGGCTCTGGGGGTACTGATTTCGGTGGTCGATGTGCCGTTGAGGGGTAGTAGCGGAGCCGTTTCCCTGGTGGCAAACCGATGTTTGATGGCATCGTGGTAGCTTGCAGAAATTCGCAAGGCGATCGCCGGAATTTCAAAAGTGGCGCCGACAACAGGGCCGCTTGCCGTGTTGGAGGCCAGCCTGACCTCGTAGCCACTGACAGCCCCGTAGGCCAAACCCTTGAGGCGCACCATTCCCGATGAGTTTTGCACGCGCAAACCGGCGTGCACACTGAAGTTTTCGTCAAAACGATAGCGTGTCAAACCCAGCAGTGCATGGGAAGCAACGTCAACACGTGTGCCACCAAGCAAGGAAGAGCCCTCGCCGTAAAGAATATCTCCGCCGTAGGGTTGATCGACAAGCACTGCAAAGGAGAGTTGCTCATTCGCATCCAACTTCACACTCAGGGTCGGCACAAAATAATTACCGGCCACATCGTTTGTCGAGCCGCCAAGCAGATCATTTCCCCGGACGCGAGGACTGACATGGCTGATTGAGGCTTCAAAATAGCGACCTGGCTCAAAAAGCGCACCCAGTCCCTGACCAGAGCGATCAATGCCACCGGCTAAAGCAACTGGCGGTATAACCGCCAGCAGTAAAGCGCTTAAAAATTTCCCCACCGCACCAACCCTCTGTCGATAGTTCTATGTGGCGACTTCAAGCCTGCCGCGGCCGCGATCTTTTGCATCATAGAGTGCGCTATCCGCGCGCATCATCATGCGTTCCAGTGTTTCTCCCGGTTGCCGCATTGCCAGGCCGCAGCTGTAATTGACCGGGAAACCCAGATGGGTCGCCATGGCCGGCAATTGCTCCCGCAAACGCTGATCAATCTGGATTGCAGAATCCGCCGAGCAACCTGGTAATAGAAGGCAGAATTCTTCGCCCCCCACCCGGGCAGCGACATCATTCTCCCGTCGATGGGCTAACAGGAAAGCGCCCAATGCCTTCAATGCCCGGTCACCTGCATCGTGACCATGGGTATCGTTGATTTTTTTGAAATAGTCGATATCGAACATCAGCAAGGCCATCGCTTCGTTACGTCGATTGGCATTGGCAACCAGGGGCTGCCCGATCTCGACCCAGCCTCGACGATTGTACAGACCGGTCATGGCATCGGTAATGGCCTGCTCGTGCATGGCTATTTCAGCTTCCTCATGCCAGCCACCGAGCACCGAATAGTAGATCATCAGCGGGAGAACATTCGTCATCAGCATCGCGGTGATATTCCACGGATGTGGTGTCAGGAAAGTTGGATAAAAATCGGTAAAAGCCCCTAATACGCCGCGCCCAAGAGTCAGAATACCCATCGCCAGCATGCCAAAAGCGACCACCATTCGCCAATTGCCGTGTACTGAGTTGGCAGGGCGGAAGCATGCCAATGCCAGCAGGGTCATTTGGGTTGCGAGCAAAAAATTGGCCCAGCCGACACGCCATGCGTAATCGCCAAACAGCATGAAATAACCAACAGGAATGACGTAGATCAGCCGTTTAACGGTAGGGACAAAGCGCCGAGGCCCCAGCCAATGGCCCAATGCCTGGAAAAGCATCCCATTGCTTGCTGCAAAACCGCCTATGGCCAAGGTAGACAACAAGCGATCAGCCAGTGTTTCCGGCCACAGATTGGACAGAATCATGGGAATCCAACTGGCTGCGTGCAACACCAGGCTCCAGCGTGCTGAACGTGCGGCCAAGCTGATTTGTTTGCCCATGACGGCGGGCGACACAATCGCTAATGCTGCAATATTGGCAACGGTGACCACCAGTAAAGTGTTCAGATCTATGTGCATTCCGTTCACCCAAATGATGTGGCCCCATTCCCGGATAACTTCAGCAGCGAACCAAACACTCAATTTCTGCAAGTACCGAACGACTCAAGCTGACCAGACGCTGCCGTTATTTGAATCATACAGCTGAAATATACCCTGCCTACTCGATCCGCAGATCCGTTTGGCCTGAACACTGAAACCGCTTGGGCACGATAGCTGCTTCAAACCGAACACATGCACACTCTGACAGCCCCCAAGCCCCATGAAAACTCACGACATCCACCCGGTCACACTGAAGGAAGAGTTAGTTGAGCACGAGCAGCTGTTGGTTCGCGAGAGTATCCGTTTGCTGAGTCGCGGCCTGCCCCCTACGAAGGCGATTCGCGAGATGCTGCATCTACTTTCTGAACTGCTCGGGCTGAATCGCGGCCGAGTCGTCCTTTCTGATCCTGAGCGCGGCGGGCTGGCGATTCGCGTTGCCTATGGTCTGACCCGGCAGGAAATCGCTCGCGGCCGCTATCGCATTGGCGAGGGCATCACGGGCCGTGTCATGCAGTCCGGCGAACTCCTGATCGTGCAAGATATCGACAACGAGCCGGCTTATCTAGCGCGGGCCGTCAATCGTGACGCACTGCCACAGGAAACGGTTTCCTTCATCGCGCTACCGATCATAGTAGACCGTGTGATCACCGGCGTGCTCGGGGTACATCGCCTGCGCTCCCGGCAGCGCTCGCTCGGTGCGGACTTGCAGATTCTGCACACGGTAGCCGAGTTGATGGGGCAGATTTTCAAGATTGATCAATTGATCGAAAGGCGAACGGCATCTCTGACCGAGGAAAACCGTTCCCTGCGGACGGCCTTGCAGCAGCGCACCATGAGCAAATCGAACTGGGGCATCATCGGCGAGGCGCCGCAACTGATTTCCGCCCTTGAGCAACTTGAACAGGTGGCGGGCAGCGAGGCGACGGTAATGTTGCTCGGCGAATCGGGGACCGGCAAGGAATTGTTCGCGCGCGCCCTGCACCTGCAAAGCCCCCGCCGCGACAAACCTTTCGTCAAGGTTAATTGCGCCGCCATTCCGGAAACCTTGTTCGAGACCGAGCTGTTCGGTCACGAGAAAGGCGCTTTTACCGGCGCCAGCCAGCAGCGCATCGGGCGTTTCGAGCAAGCCAACGGCGGTACGCTCTTTCTCGATGAAATTGGCGACTTGCCGCTGCCGGTGCAGGTCAAGCTGCTGCGCGTGTTGCAGGAGCACGTTATTGAACGCCTGGGCGGGCGCGGTGAAATTCCTGTCGACGTGCGCATCGTCGCCGCGACGCACCAGGACATGATGGCCCTGGTACGGGCCGGACACTTCCGTCTGGATCTCTATTACCGCCTTAACGTCATCCCGATCCGTCTGCCGGCGCTACGCGAGCGGCCGGGCGACATCATGCTGCTGGTTCGCCATTTCATCTCGCAGCTCAACCAGCGCCATCAGCGGAACGTGGTGATCAACGGCGAGGCGATGTCCAGCCTCGTTTCCTATCCATGGCCCGGCAACATTCGCCAGTTGTACAACGTCTGCGAACGGATCGTCCTGCTGGCGCGCAGCGACCTGATCGACGAGGCGATGGTCGATTTCGTCCTGGTCACAGAGGCGCAGGGGCAAGCCATCGAAGTGCTGCCGCAGGATGTCCCGAGACAGGCCGTACCCGAAGCGCCACCAGCGTCCAGCATCGTGCGTTCGTACAGCACCGTCGGCTCGGCAGAACGGAGCCAGATCCAAGCCGCCCTGGCCACGCATGGCGGCAACAAGTCGCGGACCGCCAAGGCATTGAACCTGACCTTGCGCCAACTCAATTACCGCATCCAAGTGCTGGGGATCGCGGTTCAACGATCGAACAATGTGTAAACAATTTGTTAACAGATTGGATTGTTAACTTTGGGCGCTTTTTTTATAACAACTTGATTTATCGCAATAATTTTGGCTGGCACGGGGGTTGCGATAAGGATAGCAATCCCTTCGGGGAAATATCTACCAGTTCAGGAGATTGCCCATGTCCACCGCCACCCTCGCCGCTGCCGCCCCTGCCATAGCCTGCGGTCAGATACCCTCCATCACCGATCCCGCCGATCATCTCGGCGCGGTTCGTTCGCTGATTGCCAGCAGCCTTGTCCCGAAGATTCTCGACGTCGATCTGAAAGCCGAATATCCCGAGGAATTCCTGCGGGCGCTGGGCAAGATCGGCGGCTTCCGCGGCGCGGTAGCGCCGGAGTTCGGCGGCAACGGGCTCGGCATGAAGCACGTCGTTCAGGTCATGGAAGAAGTCGCCAAGGAATGCCTGTCCAGCGCCTTCCTGGTCTGGTGCCAGACTGCCTGCGCCCGCTACATCCAGATGTCGAATAACGACTGGCTGAAGAAACAGTTTCTGCCGCGCATCGCCAGCGGCGAGCAGCTCGCCGGCACCGGCCTGTCGAATACCGTCAAATCCTGCGACACCATCGAGGACTTCCGCCTCTCGGCCAAGCGCGTTGATAGCGGCTACATCATCAACGGCGTCCTGCCCTGGGTTTCCAACCTCGGCCCGACACACGTCTTCACCACCGGCTGCCCGGTAGCCAGCGAAGACGGCAAGCTGGTGTTCATCCTCGTCGATTGCACCCAGGCCGGCTTCAAACTCGTCGATTGCGCCCACTTCGTCGCGCTTGACGGCACGCGCACCCTGGCCTGCCAGTTCAAGGAAGTCTTCATCCCGGACAGCATGGTCCTGGCGCATCCAAGCGAGTCGGCCGACTACGTCAAGCGCATCAAACCGGGCATGATCCACGCCCAGATGGGCATGGGGCTCGGCCTGATCGAAGCCTGCTGCAAGATGATGCACCAGTCGAACAAGACCCTGGCCCACGTCAATCAGTATCTCGACGATCAGGTCGGTCAGATCGAAGAAGTCCTGAGCGGTGCCCGCCAGGCGGCTTATGACATTGCCGACGAGCTGAGCGAAGGCCCGGCGAGCCAGCGCACGCTGGACATCCTGAAGTTGCGCCTGGCCGGTGGCGAGCTCTCGCTCAAGGCCGCCAACGCAGCGATGCTGCACCAGGGCGCCAAGGGCTATCTGGTCCGCAATCCGGCCCAGCGCCGCCTGCGCGAGGCTTACTTCATCGCCATCGTGACGCCGGCAACCAAGCATCTGCGCCGCGAGATCGCCCGCCTCGAAGGCGGTCACACCTGCGACGGCATGTGAGCGGGAGGCACCATGACAACGACCGTTCAAACGACACAGTGGATCTGCAAGGTGTGTAACTGGGTTTACGACGAAGCAGTCGGCGACCCGGACAGCGGCTTGGCGCCGGGCACTTTGTTCGCTGATATCCCGGAGGATTGGTACTGCCCGGAGTGCGGCGTCACCAAGGCCGACTTCGAAGCGCTGGAATTCTGAAATGGTGAATTACGGCCAAACCATGCACCAGACCTGTGCGGCTTTCCGCGGGTTTGTCACGGTCAACCGGAAAAAACACCTAAAAACGAAAAACAAACAACAGCTTGCAAAACAGGTACGGATACTGCGTTGCAGCAAATGAATACTCAACCCTCAGGAGCGCGTCATGTCACTGAACAACCCGTTTGATCCAAATGCCGAGTTGCATGCCTGTAGCTGCGGCCATCATGCCTCGCAGGCCGAACACGAACTGGCCGAGGTCGAGGCACTGAATCAACGCGTCATCCAGACCACGGTGATGCGCGCCCTGTTTCCGCAGGATGCCGAGCGCCGAAAATTTCTGCGCTCGGTCGGCACGTCGACCGCCTGGGCCGCGATCTCCTCGCTGATCCCCTTCGGTGCACTGGAAGCAATGGCTCAGGACAAGGGTGCGCTGGAGAAGAAGGACCTCAAGCTTGGTTTCATTCCCATCACTTGTGCCAGCCCGTTGATCATGGCCGACCCGCTGGGCTTCTACAAAAAGGAGGGCCTGAACGTCTCGATGATGAAGACGGCCGGCTGGGCGCTGATCCGCGACAAGGTCATCAACAGGGAATACGACGCTTCGCACATGTTGGCGCCAATGCCGTTGGCAATCTCGATGGGCGTCGGCTCCAACGTCGCACCGACCAATGTCATGACCATCCAGAACGTGAATGGCCAGGCCATCGTGCTCGCCATCAAGCACAAGAACAACCGCGACCCCAAGAACTGGAAAGGTTTCAAGTTCGCCATTCCGTTCGAGTTTTCGATGCACAACTTCCTGTTGCGCTACTACCTGGCCGAGAACGGCATCAACCCGGATACCGATGTCCAGTTGCGCGTCGTGCCACCGCCGGAAATGGTCGCCAACCTGCGCGCCGGCAACATCGACGGCTTCCTCGGGCCCGATCCGGTTAACCAGCGTGCCGTCTATGACGAACTCGGCTTCATCCATATCCTCTCGCGTGAAATCTGGGACGGCCACCCCTGCTGTTCCTTCGCCGTGCCGACTGAGTTCATTCAGCAGAACCCGAACAGTTTCGCGGCACTCTACCGCGCCATCCTGAAATCCGCTGCCATGGCGCGCGACCCGAAAAACCGCCCGATCATGGCCGAGGTGCTGTCACCCGCGAACTACCTGAACCAGCCGAAGGCCGTGCTCGAACAGGTGCTGACCGGCAAGTTCGCCGACGGTCTGGGCAACGTCAGGAACGTCCCGGAACGCGTCGATTACGATCCCTTCCCGTGGTACTCGATGGCCTACTGGATCCTGTCGCAGATGAAGCGCTGGGGCTACGTCAAGGGCGAGGTGCGCTACAAGGACATCGCCGAAAAGGTGTACCTGCTGACCGACGCCCGCAAGCAGATGACCGACCTCGGCATGAACCCGCCCAAGGAAAATCTGAAGAAATTCAAGGTCATGGGCAAAGAGTTCGACCCCGCCAAGGCCGACGCCTACGTCAGCAGCTTCGCCATCAAGAAGGCTTGAGGGGCGCATCATGTTCAGCAAACAACCACTCAAGGCCGGATTGATCTCGCTGATGATCTTCCTGCTCTTCATCGGGGTGTGGGCTATGGCCACACACCACAAGGAGAGTGCGGCGCAGACCGGTGCCGACGCCGAATACGCCGCGCTGATGGGTAAGGGCGCCGAAAAGACGAACGGCTTCCCGCCGCCGTCAAAGGTTGGCGAAGCCTTTGTCACCTATCTCTCGGACCCGTTTTACGACAAGGGTCCGAACGACAAGGGGATCGGTATCCAGCTCGCCTACTCGCTCGGCCGGGTCGGTCTCGGCTTCCTGCTGGCTACCCTCGTCGCGCTGCCCGTCGGCTTCGCCATCGGCATGTCTCCACTGCTGCTGCAGGCGCTCAACCCGTTCATCCAGATCCTCAAACCGATCTCGCCGCTCGCCTGGATGCCGCTCGCGCTCTACAGCCTCAAGGACTCCGACATCTCCGGCATCTTCGTCATCTTCATCTGCTCGCTGTGGCCGATGCTGGTGAACACGGCCTTCGGTGTCGCTTCGGTCCGGCGCGACTGGATCAACGTCGCCCGGACGCTGGAAGTGAATCCGCTGCGCAAGGCCTTCTTGGTAATCCTGCCGGCCGCTGCGCCGACCATCCTGACCGGCATGCGCATCTCGATGGGCATCGCCTGGCTGGTCATCGTGGCCGCAGAAATGCTGATTGGCGGCACCGGTATCGGCTACTTCGTGTGGAATGAATGGAACAACCTGTCGCTGGCCAACGTGATCTTCGCGGTATTGCTGATCGGCCTGGTCGGCATGCTTCTGGACCTGATGTTTGCCCAACTTCAAAAGAAGGTGACCTATGCGGAATGAGGACAAGGGACGCTCTGCCGCGGGCGTCACGGCCGGCAGCCATGCTGCTTTCGTCAAAGTCGAGGGGCTCGGCAAGCGTTACCGCGCCGACCAGCCACCCGTTTTCGAAAAGGTCAGTTTCGGCATCGAAAAGGGCGAGTTCATCTGCATCATCGGCCACTCCGGCTGCGGCAAGAGCACCATCCTCAACGTTCTCGCGGGGCTCGAAGACGCCAGCGAGGGCTGCGTGATCATGGATAGCCGGGAGGTTTCGGGGCCCAGCCTCGATCGGGGCGTGGTCTTTCAGAGCCATGCGCTGCTGCCTTGGCTGAGTGTCGAGGAGAACATCGCTTTTGCCGTGCGCTCGCGGCATCCCGACTGGTCGCGTCAGCAGATCGCCAGCCACGGTGCGCGCTTCATCGAGATGGTGGGACTCGCCCACGCCGCACGAAAAAAACCGGCCGAGCTGTCGGGTGGCATGAAGCAGCGCGTCGGTATCGCCCGGGCCTTCGCAGTCGAGCCTAAGATGCTGCTGATGGACGAGCCCTTCGGTGCGCTCGATGCGCTGACCCGCGGAGTGATCCAGGACGAGCTTCTGAAGATCTGTACAGATACCCACCAGACCGTGTTCATGATTACCCACGACGTGGACGAGGCGATCCTGCTGGCCGACCGCATCTTCCTGATGAGCAACGGTCCGCAGGCGCGCATCGCCGAAATCGTCGTCAATACGCTGCCCCGCGACCGCGTTCGCGAGACTATCCACCATGACCCGCAGTTCTACCGCATCCGTAATCATCTGGTGGATTTCCTCGTGCGCCGCTCGAAGGCGATCCAGCAGGCCGGCAGCACGGTGGCTGAACTGGCGACAACCCATGTCGTGCGTCCAGGGCTCAACGAAGCTGCAAACTCGCACGTCGAAGCAGCAGCCTGAATCCATCCAGAGTTCCAAACCGCTTTACCCCAACCCCAGGAGCAGAAAATGATTTCCGACCGCAACGAAGTGACCGCACTGATCCTTTCCGCCAAGGTGAGCAAGGGCATCAAGTGGAGCCAGGTGGCCGACGCCATCGGTCTCAGCAAGGAGTGGACTACCGCTGGCTGCCTCGGCCAGATGACCTTTAACAAGGCCCAGGCCGAGACGATCGGCAAGCTCTTCGACCTTTCCGACGAAGCCGTTGCCTGGCTGCAGGTGGTGCCCTACAAGGGCTCCTTGCCCAGCGCCGTACCGACCGACCCGCTGATCTATCGCTGGTACGAGATCGTCAACGTGTATGGCTCGACCATCAAGGAGCTGATTCACGAGGAGTTTGGCGACGGGATCATGAGTGCCATCGACTTCTCGATGGACATCAAGCGCCAGGAAGACCCTAAGGGCGACCGGGTGAACGTGGTGCTGTCGGGCAAGTTCCTGCCCTACAAGAGCTACTGAGCCACCTTGCGACAGGCCCGTGCATGGGCCTGTCTTCGCTCTCCCATTCTCATCACGCACCTTTGGCCATTGCCATGCTTATCGGAATCCTCCTCGGCGCCCTGGTTGGCACCCTGCTCGGCCTCACCGGTGCAGGTGGCGGCGTGCTTGCCGTCCCGGCACTCATGCTCGGCCTGGGATTGAGCATGACCGACGCAGTACCCGTCTCCCTCATCGCCGTGGGTGGCGCCGCCTGGCTCGGCGGCCTCGCGGGGCTACGTCAGGGGCTGGTACGCTACAAGGCCGCACTGTTGATGGCAGTCCTCGGCGCAGCCTGCGCGCCGGTCGGTGTATGGCTGGCGCACCGCCTGCCGGCACGGCTTCTGGTCGTGCTGTTCTGTGTCGTGATGTTGGTGATCGCGGCACGCATGCTTGCCCCGCTTATCGCCAAGGGGCGGGGCACAAAGGCCGTGGGGGGCGACCGCAACTGCATGCTCAACCCCTCGACCGGACGCTTCAGCTGGAACCTTCGCTGCTCGGTCACGCTCGCTGGCATCGGCGGTGCCGCCGGCCTCTTTACCGGCATGCTGGGCGTCGGTGGAGGTTTTTTGATTGTCCCGGCCTTCCGTCAGTTCAGCGAACTCACCATGCGCGCCAGCGCGGCGACGTCCCTTGCCGTCATCGCCCCGGTGTCCACCACCACGGTGCTCGGCAGCCTGCTTGGCGGAACCCGGATTCCTGGCGTGGGCTGGGTTTTCATCGCCGCAACCGCGGGGGGCATCGTCGCCGGGCGGCACTTTAGCTCGCGCATCCCCGAGCAGTGGCTACAAACCGGCTTCGCCCTGCTCTTGCTGCTGGTGGCCGTCGCCTGGCTGGCCCGAACCCTTTTCTGAATCCGGATGACGCGCATG
>CALAGF010000374.1 GCA_937892345.1 uncultured Rhodocyclaceae bacterium
GTGATGACACGATCCACCCTGACGACTGTCGCCAGATCAAGGGCCTGATCGACGCCCGGCTCGATCTCCATGCGGATCAGCACATCGCCAGCCAACAGAAAGCGGGTTTTGATAAGCCCGGGCTGCTCATCCTGAAACAACCACACCGGCTGGTTGTTACCCTGCAGCAGGCTTAGCACGAGCCTGCTGTCATCCAGTGCCCCGCGATCCTGCCACTGGTGCAACACGTCGGTACGCAGGCGCCCGCCTTCCACACCGAGGTGGTGCAGCAGGCCGACCAGTCGTTTGGCGGAGATCACCTGTTCCTTACCACGCAGCCAGACCGAGAGGTTGGCAGTACGGATGCCGGTGGCTTCGGCGATCCGCCCCAGCGTTTCCCCGCGCAGTCGTATCAAGGCGGCGGCAAAGCCTGGCAATTGTTCGTTGGCAATGCTTGGCATGTCGGGTTCCATGAATTCACTGTAAATCACTATAAGACTTATTGACCGACAAGACGAGCGTGCGGAGTTTGGCGATTCGCGCAAACCACTGTTATAGTAATTTATAGTTAGGCTATTTGAGAGGCCATCATGCGTAAGCCAAAGCAAGCCCGTCCGTTGCGCCTGCGGGAATACGAAGCAGCCATTGCTGCACTCAAGGCGCAGCATCCCTGGCTTGCCCGGCAGATCGTCGAACCCGCGCCAGGGCATCTGGCCGTGGTGGCACATCTGTTTGCCCAGGTGGAATACCTGCTGCCACCCGCAGTGGTCGCACGAAAGGGCTCACTGTCAGTGAGCTGCAACCGGGATCGCTTGGCCATTCATTACCAGCCACCGCGACACCACAGCGAACGTGCAGCGGCCGTGCTCGATCTGATTGCCCAGACCAAGCATCTTTCGCAGCAACAATGCCCGGTTTGCGGTGCGCAGGTTGTCGGGGATGGCATCCGTCCGCAACGCTGTCCGCAACACGACGGCATCCAAGGATTGTTTGCCGAAGAAGTGCGCCGCAGCCGCCAGCTCATCGTCGAACAAGGTGTGCAGCAGGTGGTGCGCGACTTGGGCAAGGTAACGAGCGAGGATGCACGTGCCGCCGTGGCAGCTGAAAATGAGCCGGTCTTGAGTGAAGCCGAACCGGGGCAGGTTCAGGAACAGTCGACAGAAGCGGCCAAATCAGAGCCAGCGCCGAGCATCGTCTTTCTCGATGAAGCCGGGCTGGAGGCGTTCGTGGATCGCCACCGACCAAAAGGCGACGACAAGTTCAAGCGCGCACAGGCGATGGCAGAGCGGATCAAGCGGGCGGGCCATGGCAGCCGCCAACTGGGCCTGCTACCCCCGGACTGGAAAGCCCTGCTGGATGAGTTCGCGCAGGCTTTCCCAAACTTCCATGAACTGGCCGAGCTGATGCGTGATCACTTCGCCTTGTCCAGTCTGGGCGATGGCCGGGTGTCCTGGCCTGCCGTGTTGCTGGTCGGCCCGGCGGGCATCGGCAAAACCGAGGCGGCACGCTGGTTGGCCGATCAGTTGTATTTGCCTTTTCGTGTATTCGATATGGCGAGTACGCAATCGAGTTCGCCGCTCGCCGGTTCCGAATCATTTTGGAGCAATTCCGAGCCAGGCCAGCTCTTTGAGCTGTTGGCCTACCAGCCACTGGCCAACCCGGTGGTGGTACTCGATGAACTGGACAAGGCCAGTAACGGCAGACCGCAATACGATCCGCTGGCAGCACTCTATACCTTGCTGGAACCGCGCAGTGCGCGGAATTTCATCGACCTGTCGATCCGTGATTTCTCCATCGACGCCAGTCATGTCAATTGGATGGCGACCGCGAATGAGCTGGAGGCGATTCCGGGGCCGCTACGCTCACGGCTGACGGTGTTGCACATTCAACCTCCCAGACCGGAGCAGGTAAGAAGCATTGCGCAGTCGATTTACAACCGCCTCCGCGACGAGTCGAGCTGGGGCACTGCCTTTGCCGAGCGACTGAATGATGATGTCCTGTCCCGTCTGCAAGCCTTGCCGCCGCGCAGTGTGCGTCTGGTTCTGCAGCGGGCCTTGGGTTCGGCAGCTCGTGATGACCGAGGAATCGTCCAGGTGCAAGACATCAGACCGCTGGTCGAGATCAGCCGCCGTGGCGTTGGCTTTGTCAGCGAGGGATGGAATTGAGGTTGCTCAGCGTTGTCCGGATAGCCAGGCCGCACCGGCGGCCAGTGCATCGGCCTCGCTGGGGTAAGTGGTCGATGGGCCGCTGATGATGCAGGGCTTGGTTTCGCCGTCGCCTTCCACCGTCCACAGCTCCCAGGTTCCGTCATTTTTCCAGCTAGGGATGGCGGTGTAGGGTTTGTCTTTCAGCGCAGCCAGCGCGGCATCCACTTCGGGACGGATCTGCAACTCACCCGAGTAGATATAGGGTGTCGCGCAGCGGGCATCAGATCGGCTCATGTTCCTTGCTCCAGAAAAGCTCCAGTAGTGCGCTCGCCTGCAAGTAAATACCGGGGTTGCGTGCTTCACTCGGGCCAGCAATGTTGAGAATAGCGA
>CALAGF010000375.1 GCA_937892345.1 uncultured Rhodocyclaceae bacterium
GCCCGATCACCTCTTCCGGTGAATAGCCAGTTAGGCGTGAATAGGCTCGGTTGACATCAAGAATGCGCCCTTGGTGATCGGTGATCATGATCCCGTCTTGAGCGTTGGAAAAAACGCTGGCCGCCAGACGCAGGCGACTTTCATCCATGGGAAGCTCGGCCAGATCGAGATCCGGATTATCGAGGAAGGTCGATCCCCGATAGGAACCGATGCCGAAGATCGTCGAATCGGTCCACGAATCTGCGTACAGGTCGTCCTGATCGTCCAATTTGCTGCGTTGATTTTCGCGATCAGGCATGTCTGTTTTGCGTAATTAAACTCGCTGGAATTATACGCGCGGGATGTCACCGCAATGCATAGCCAAAAACAAACAGGCCGCTCATGGCGACCTGTTTGATCTGAATGCGGTGGATTCAGCGATGCAGGGAGTCGCGAATTTCACGCAACAACAAGATGTCTTCCGGGGTGGGCGGAGCCTCAGGTTCCGGCGCCGGCGCCTCGGATTTACGCAAACGATTCATCTGCTTGACCATCATGAAGATTATGAAGGCGAGAATGATGAAATTCACGAGGATGGTGATGAAATTGCCGTAGGCAAAGACTGGCACCTGAGCCTTTTTAAGGGCGTCCAGCGTCATGGCTGTTCCTTCAGGAACCTTGCCGAGAACGAAGAACATGCCTGAAAAATCGAGCTTGCCGCCCATGATCCAGGCGATGAGCGGCATGATCAAATCGCCGACGATGGAGTCCACAATCTTGCCGAAAGCACCGCCAATGATCACGCCGACGGCGAGATCCATGGCATTGCCCTTGACCGCAAATTCCTTGAATTCCTGAAGCATGCTCATGCAAATTCCCCCGAGTGATGTCAACAATGGCCGAGATTATTCTGTGAGCGACAAAACAGCGTCAAGCACGTTTTCATAACTCAACACTGTTTCACAAAAAATTTACACAGCCTGTCGGCCGCTTCCTGCAAGGTTTCCTCGCGTTTGGCAAAGCAGAAGCGGACGACTTTGTCGTCCTGGCCGGATGCGTTGAAAGCCGACACCGGAATCACTGCCACACCCGCATCCCGGGTTAGCCATTCGGCAAACTCGCGATCCGGCAAATCGGAAAAATCACCGTAGCGGGCCAATTGAAAATAGGTGCCGCGACAGGGCAGGAGCTCGAAGGGAGTCGCAGCCATCAAAGCGCGGAAACTGTCGCGCTTTTCCTGATAAAAGGCCGCCAGTTCAAGATGGCGAGATGGCGTTTGCATGTATTCGGCAAGCGCCAGTTGCGACGGCGCATGCACGGTGAACACATTAAATTGGTGCACTTTCCTGAACTCGGCCATCAAGGCTTCAGGCCCGACGACGTAACCGATTTTCCAACCCGTGATGTGATAAGTCTTGCCAAAACTGGAAACCACGATGCTGCGCGCAGCCAGTTCGGGTGAAGCGCACAGGCTGGCATGACGTTCACCATCGAACACGATGTGTTCATACACCTCGTCCGAAAGCACCACGATATCGGTACCACGTACGATTTCTGCGAGTTTTTCGAGGTCGACCGCAGTCAGCAGGCTGCCGGTTGGATTATGCGGCGAATTGACAATGATCATCCGCGTTCTTGGCGTGAGCAGTTGCGCAACCTGCGCCCAGTCAGGCGCGTAATCGGGATAGCGAAGTTGGGCAAAAACTGCGGTGCCGCCCACGGTTTCAATGGCCGGAACATAGCTGTCGTACACCGGCTCAAAGACGATCACTTCGTCACCCGGTCGGACAAAAGCAGCGATGGCGGTAAAAATCGCCTGAGTGGCACCGGCAGTCACCGTGACTTCCCGCTCAACATCGAACTGCGCACCATATAGGTCCGCCACCTTGTCGACGATGGCCTGCCGCAATTCGGGAAGACCGGTCATCGGCGCATATTGGTTTCGGCCGGCCAGCATGTAGCGATGCATGGCATCGAACAGTACAGGTTCTGCCTGAAAGTCAGGAAACCCCTGCGAAAGGTTGATCGCACCGCAATCTGCCGCAAGGCGGGACATCACGGTGAAGATGGTGGTTCCCATCCGGGGAAAGCGCGAGTCGATGCGGATCGTCGTATCCATGGCAGCACGGGTATGGTTCAGGATCGGCGCACTATGCCACAATGCCGTTCCATGAACATCGACGGCACACCTACCCGCACCCTGCGCGCTGACCCCGAGCGGCGCCACATTGAAATCATTGATCAGACCCGCCTGCCCCACAGCTTGAATTGGGTGCGTGTGGAGACCCTGGATCAAGCTGCTTACGCGATTCGTGCAATGCAGGTACGCGGCGCGCCGTTGATCGGCGCAACCGCTGCCTACGGCCTGGCGATTGCCTTGCTTGACGCTGCCGACGACGCCCGGCTGACGCATAGCATCCAGACCTTGTGGCAAACCCGGCCTACGGCAGTGAATCTGCATTGGGCACTCACACGGATGGACACACGGCTTGCCCCCTTGCCGGCAAGCGAACGCCTTGCCGCCGCCTGGGACGAAGCGGCACGAATTGCCGAGGAGGACGTGAGCCAGAATCTCGCAATCGGCCAGCATGGGCTGGAATGTCTTCGCCAGATCAGTCGCAAACAAGGCCGGACGCTGAATATCATGACCCACTGCAATGCCGGCTGGCTGGCCACGGTGGATGGCGGCACGGCGCTGTCGCCGGTTTATGCGGCCTACGAGGCCGGTCTGCCGGTACACGTTTGGGTATCCGAAACCCGGCCGCGCAATCAGGGGCTGCTGACTGCCTGGGAACTTGCACAGCACGGCATCCCCCATACCGTAATTGCCGACAACGCGGCCGGCATCCTGATGCAGGAAGGCCGGGTTGATGCAGTCATCGTCGGCGCCGACCGCATTGCAGCCAATGGCGATGTCGCCAACAAGGTCGGAACTTACCTGAAGGCGCTGGCCTGCCACGACAACGACATCCCGTTTTTGGTAGCGGCACCGCACTCCACCATCGACTTCGATCTCCCCGGAGGGCAAGACATCCGGATCGAGCGGCGCGATGGAGAAGAGTTTCGCCTGGTGCATGGGCTGGATGCACAATTACGCACGGCAAACGTGCGGCAATTGCCTGTCAGCGAAGCCGTCGACAACCCGGCATTCGATGTCACGCCGGCGCGACTGGTCAGCAGCCTGATCACTGAACGCGGCCTCTGTCCTGCCAGCCGGGAAGGTTTGCTGGCGCTCTACCCGGAGCAGTGCCTTGACTGAACTGTGCCAGGCACTGATTGCCACGGCCTGCGCCATGCAGCCGGCCGGACTGAATCGCGGTACCGCCGGGAATGTCAGCGTGCGTGCTGGCGATGGTTTTTTCATAACCCCCACTGGCATGCCCTACGCTGCACTCAAGGCGGAGGACATCCCCCACATGCAGTTTGATGGCAGCCACCAGGGCCCTTGCAAGCCTTCGTCCGAATGGCGTTTTCACCGTGACCTCTATGCCAGCAGACCTGGCGTTGGCGCAGTCCTGCACGCGCATTCACCTTTTGCGGTAAGTCTCGCCTGCCTGCGCCGCGAAATCCCCCCCTTTCACTACATGATTGCCCGATTTGGCGGCGATACCATTCGCTGCGCCGATTATGCAATTTTTGGCTCGGAAGCCCTGTCGACCGCAGCATTGCGCGCCATGACCGATCGTCAAGCCTGTCTGTTGGCCAATCACGGCATGCTGGTCTGCGCTCGCGATCTGAGCGAAGTACTCGCATTGGCGATCGAACTTGAGGAATTATGCGAGCAGTACTGGCGGGCCTGCCAATTGGGCACCCCGGTATTGTTGGGCGCCGGCGAGATGTCGGCCGTGCTGGAAAAATTCCGTCACTACGGACAACAGTGAGTAGCAACCACGACCTGTCGCGCTGGGCCCAAGGCCACGACTACGGCGGCGGCAATGCCCGTGCCGAAAAAGGCACACGCCTGGTCCTGTGGATCACCCTGATCACGATGTGCGTTGAAATCCTGGCCGGTTGGTGGTTCAACTCGATGGCCGTGCTGGCCGATGGCTGGCACATGAGTTCGCATGCACTGGCGATCGGGCTGTCGGCCTTTGCCTATGGCGCGGCACGCAAATATGCGGGCGACTCCCGTTTTACCTTTGGCACCTGGAAAATCGAAATCCTGGCCAGCTACACCAGCGCCCTTTTCCTGCTCGCCGTCTCGGCCCTGATGTTGCTTGGTGCAGGGGAAAGATTGCTCACGCCGCAACCCATCGGCTACCCGGAGGCCATGGGAGTTGCCGTGCTGGGTCTTGCGGTCAACTTTGTCTGCGCGGCAATTTTGCACCATGCCGGCCACAGCCATGAGCATAAGCATGGACATGGACATGGACACGCCCATGATCATCCGGCATATGACGATCTCAACCTGAAATCGGCCTACATCCACGTCGTGACCGATGCCCTGACTTCCGTGCTGGCGATTGCCGCACTGGCTGGCGGCTGGCTGTACGGCTGGAATTGGCTTGATCCCGCATGCGCCGTGGTTGGCGCAGTACTGGTCGCGCTATGGGCGAAGCAGTTGCTCGCCGAGAGCGGGCGGGTGCTGCTTGACCGGGAAATGGATCATCCGGTGGTTGAGGAAATCCGCGAGGTGATCGCCAGACTGCCCGGCGACCCCTGCATGACCGATCTGCATGTCTGGCGGGTTGGCAGCGGCGCCTATGCCTGCGCCGTATCGCTGCTCACTCACGACGCTGCCATGACACCGCTGGCCGTGCGTGAAGCACTCGCCATCCATGATGAAATTGTCCACGTCACCGTGGAAATTCATCTGTGCGACGAGTGCCCTGCCTGAACCAAAAGATCAGGCGCTGACTGTCAGCAGGCTGCTTGCATCCTGCTGCCCCGGTACCGCATAGGCATGCATCAGTTGCATGATCTTCATCATTACCTGCAACTCGCTGCTCGAATCGGTGCTGCTCGTACTGGTGCTGGCAGCGAGCGATGAACTCTCGCTCGTCGTCGAGGTCTGCTGCGACTGATCAAAAGCCATCGCCTCCTTGAAGCTCACCTTGCCGTCACCGTCACTATCCGCCGCATCAAAATTATTCACGATATTCGAGATCAGGCTAGACCGCTGACTGTCGCTGCTGCCGATCTCTTCGAGTTGAGCCGTCAGTTCGTCTTGGGTAAAACCGCTGTCGTTTTCCGGGGGCGGCGGAGGCGGCATGCCTCCCATGCCTTGCGGCCCATGACCTTGCATGCCCCCCATGCGCATCTGATCGAACTGGCTGTCGAGTTGCGACTGCAACTCGCTGAGCGTGGAGGCAAATTCGCTCTCGGTCACCTTGCCATCGCTATCGCTGTCCAGCGCGGCGAATACATCATCAACCGAAGTCTCGCTGGCATTCCCGGATGTTCCGGAAATTGCGCTGAAGGCTGAGGCCAGATCGCTTTTCTCGATATATCCCTGGCTCTTGCTGTCCAGCCTGGAAAACAACTGACTCATCATTTGCGATGAACTCCCAATCCCACCAATCATGATTAACTCCTTTTCAAGGTAATTTTCCCCGGCACAATTGCCGGCATGGTCCTTGAGCAATTTATCGGCCAAATCGGACCAAAATTGCTGGCTGAACAGGTTAATCAAGGTAAAAACCCGTTAAGAAATCCGGAAAAATGCCTGGTTGACCGAATAAAACACCCGAAAACACCGTCAGAACGGCGAATTCCAGGGACCGGCAGTTTTTGCCGGCACGGGGTAAAACGCAGTAAAAACAGTACGCTGCGGGCTATCGAGTCGCTAAGATGGTGTCCATGGCAACCCCACAGATGAGGCTTAACATGGCAGCCGTGCTGCTGATCGACGACGATGAGGAACTGGCCGGCATGCTCGGCGATTACCTGAAACACGACGGCTTCAGCGTCACGCTGGCGCATGAGGGCCAAACCGGCATCCGGGAAGCGCTGTCGGGTCGGCATGCAATCGTCGTGCTCGACGTGATGATGCCGGGCGTTTCCGGTATTGAAGTGTTGCGCCAGATCCGCATGAGCAGCCAGATGCCGGTACTCATGCTGACAGCTCGCGGTGACGATATGGATCGCATCGTGGGCCTTGAACTCGGTGCCGACGATTACGTACCAAAACCCTGCCTGCCGCGCGAACTGGCGGCCCGCCTGCGCGCCATCCTCCGGCGCAGCAGCGAACCCGCCAGCCCGCACCAGAACGACATTCTGGTCGGCCCTTTGCTCCTGCGGCCAAGCCAGCGCACCGCCGAATGGCAAGGCAGTGCGATCGAGCTCACCAGTACCGAATTCAATTTGCTTGAAGTGCTGGCGCGCAATGCAGGCCGCACGGTCAGCAAATCCGAATTATCCGAGCAGGCGCTGGGCCGTCCGCTCTCGCGCTTCGATCGCAGCATCGATGTGCACCTGTCCAGCATTCGCCACAAATTGGGGCCGATGGCGGATGGCCGTTCCTGCATCCAGACGGTCTTCCGTCAGGGCTACCAGATGATTCCAGCATGAGGATGGGCCGCCTGTTCTGGAAGTTTTTTGCCGTCGTCTGGTTGGCTCAAGCCACGGGCGTCATTGTCACCAGTGTCTATATTTCAATACACCGCGATTTGCCGCCCGCAGCGCACGGCGAATTTCGTCCCCCCCCACCCGCGCAGAACCATCGCCCCCCGCTTGCGGGCCGTCATCCCGGACCACCACCGCCGGTGCTGCATATCCTGGCCGGCCTGCTGGGCAGCCTGCTGTCTGCTGCCGGCATCGCCTGGTATGTGGCCCGCCCGGTAGGGCGATTGAAAGATGCCTTTCAGTCGGCCAGCGAAGGGGATCTGACGGTGCGCATTGGCCCCGCCATGGGCCGTCGACGTGACGAATTGAGCGATCTTGCCCATGACTTCGACCGCATGACCAGCCAGCTGCAAAGTCTGATGGAAGCGCAAACCCGCCTGTTGCACGATGTCTCCCACGAATTGCGCTCGCCCCTTGCCCGCTTGCATGCGGCCATCGGCCTTGCCCGACAGGATCCGGCACGATTCGAGGAAACGATGAGCCGTATCGAGCGGGAAGGCGAACGCATGAATGTGCTGGTTGGCGAGCTGCTCACCTTGTCGCGCCTGGAAGCTGGCGTTGTCGGCCACAGCGAGGTCTTTGACCTGGATGAACTGCTGGCCGAACGGGTCGACGATGCGCGCTTCGAGGCTGAGTCCCGGCGCATTCGTGTCCGGTTTGATGCAGAAAATGGCCTCCAGGTGCGCGCCGTTCCCGAGCTCTTGCATCGTGCCATCGAGAATGTGCTGCGCAACGCCCTGCGCTACTCCCCGGACGAGGGCGAATTGCGGGTGGCAATCCACGCACTGCCCAACCAGCGCTGCCGGATCAGCGTGCAGGATCAAGGACCGGGCGTCCCGGAAAGCGAACTGGAACACATTTTCGAAGCCTTCCGGCGCCATGCGGCACGCGGCGAAGGCTATGGACTGGGACTGGCCATTGCCCGCCGGGTGATGCATACGGTCGACGGCTCGATTCAAGCAAAAAACCGCCCGGAAGGCGGTTTGCAGGTCGATCTGGAACTACCGCTGTTTAATGGGTAAACCAGCCCACCACGGGTACCACAGCCACCCCGGCAGCAATCAGCAATGATTGCCGGACAAAACTGTCACGCTGCTTGTGCAGCAAGGGCAGCAAGTCGGCGAGCGCCACATAGATAAAGCTCGACGCGGCAATCACCAGCACATAAGGCAGAACAAAGCTGGCCGCCTCCAGCATGTAATAGCCGAGCACGCCACCGAGCACCGAGCTCAGGCTGGAACCGGCATTGGCCATGAACGCCTTGCCATTGCTCCAGCCGGCATTGCGCAACAGGATGAAATCCCCCATTTCCTGCGGAATTTCGTGGGCAATGACGGCAACCGTAGTCGTCACTCCCAGCATCGGATCGGCAATGAAGGCGGCAGCCAGCAGGATGCCATCCACGAAATTGTGAAACCCGTCGCCCACCAGAATCAACAAGGGTGCCGTAACGACCGCATGATGCCCGTCGTGCGACGCACAGTCGCCATGCGAATGGCGCCATAGCGCCAGCCGCTCGAGCGAGAAAAAGACGAACAAGCTGAGCAGCATGACCGCAAACAAGGTGTATGCCGGCCCTTCATGGGCGTGCCCCGCATGCTCTGCGTGTTCAGCCTCTTCGGCAGCGATTGCCGGATCGCCTGGCGCATGCTGGTGTCCTGCGTGAATATCGACGCTGGACAACGACGAAAAGGCTTCCGGCAAAACATGCAGAAAGGCGGTAGACAACATCACGCCGGCGGCAAATGCGACCAATACCGCGGTCGACCGGTGCGACAGGCGAAAAACCACCGTCGCTGCCGCAGCCATGCTGATCAGCCCGCCCGCCACACAGCCCAGCAAGATCATGCTCAAAGTGCTCATTACTTCTTTTCCTTGTTCATTTTGTAAGGCTCCACACGCTCCGCCTGCAAACGGTAGGCATAAGTCCCCATGCCGCTATCGCCCCCTTGCAAGGTCAGCACGCCGCTGACCCAAAGCGTGTCCATGGTGCGCAAATCTTTGACCGGCTGGCGCGACACCACATAAACCACCTGATTTGATGGCGGCGGCGGTACGTGCACGCATGCGCCGAAATAAGGCACCAGCAGGAACTCCGTGACCAGATCCCCTTTGCGCTCCAGCGGGATGGCAAAGCCCGGCATGCGGATACGCTTGTTGTTCATGCCCGGCTCCACCGGCGCCTTGTCCCATTCGGCACGCGCCTTTGCCAGCAACTCAGTGGCCTTGGGATCCTTGTCGGACAGGCGATTCAGATCAATGCCCTTGAACGCCGCCATCGGATCCCAGTCCTTGGGCATCAAGTCGTCCCACATCACTTCCTGATAGCCGTTAACCTTGGCTTGTGTCGCCGGCAAGCGCTCGCCCACTTTGTAATCCGCAGCGGCAAGCGGCCAGGCCGCCGCCAAGCCGAGCAACAGAACAATCGGGCGCATGGACATCACCTTTACAAACGAGGAATCAGGCCGTCCGCGAGGGACAGGCGGTAAGCACGCCAGGCGGGCAGGAGGCTGACGAGCAGCCCACAGACCAGCACCAGCCCAAGAAGTTGCATTTCACTGCGGTCGACCGTAACAGGCAAGGCACCCACCCCATAAACCGCCAGCTGATCGCCAGCCAAAAGCGCAAACAAGGTCACCGCGCCTAGTCCCAACAAACTCCCCAGCGCACTGACGGAAAAACTTTCCAGCATCAAGAGGCCGAGGATATGACGCGGCCCCGCACCAACCGAGCGCAGGATGGCCATTTCACGCCGACGTTCGCTCAGCCCGGCGAGCATCACCGCCATCAAGCCGGCCAGCCCGACGGCAAGCACCAGCCAGGACAGCGCCTGCAAGGCCCGCTCGGCAACGCCCACCGTCTGCCAGAGTTGATCCAGCGCCATGCCCGGCATCACGGCGGTCAGTGCCTCATCCGGAAAATCGTTGATCTGGCGCTGCAGCTTGAACACCCCGGCACGTTGATGCAAACCGACCAGACACGCACTGATGGCCTTCGGCGTCAGATCGAACTTGCCGACCATCTCCGGCTTGATCGAAAAACCGGGCATGGGTACGCCGCCGACCCAATCCAGATGAATCGCCTCGATCGCCGCCAGTTCAACATGCACGGTGCGATCAACCGCTGTGCCGGTTGGCGCCAGGATGCCCACGACGACGAAGGGCTTGTCGTCGTGATTCATGCCATGCGCTTCACCGTCACCGTGACTCAATTCAATTTCCATCCCCGGCCGATAGCCGAGCTTCGCAGCAAGCTCGGCGCCGATCACGGCCTCGAACACGCCGCTGAACACTCGCCCCTCAGCCAGCTTGAGCGCTTGCCGGTCACCGTAACGATACAGGCCGAAATAAGCGGATGTCGTTCCCAGCACCGGGTAGCCGTGATGCGAATCACCCAGCGCGAGCGGCACACTCCAGGCAACTGCTGGGTTTTCAGCAATTTTCCGGTAGCTCGCCCAGGACATCATCCGCGTCGGTTCGCCCAGATGAAAAACCGAGTACAGCACCAATTGCAGCGGATTGCTGCGCGCGCCGACAATCAGATCGGTACCCGAAACGGACTGAGCAAACCCGTCACGGGCAGCATGGCGAATGCGCTCGACCGACAACAGCAGCGTACTCGCCATAAGCACTGCCAGCACTGTCAAACCCAGACTCAACCTGCGATTCCAGGCGCTGAGCAGGGCCAGGCGAAACAGGGCGCTCACGCCATGTCTCCTGCGGTCAACGCCAGGCTTGCATCAAAATGCACGCTCAAGCGGGGATCGTGGCTGACAAAAACCACGGTGCTGCCGGCAGCCTTGGCCTCGCTCAACAGGAGATTGATGAATGCCGCCTGCCGGGGCGCATCGAGCGCTGAAGTCGGTTCATCGGCAATGATGATTTCCGGTCGACCGATCAATGCACGCGCCGCCGCCACCCGTTGCTGCTGGCCAACCGAGAGCGTGGCCGCGGCCACGTCGGCCAGCGAAGCATCCAGATCAAGCGCCGCCAACAGCCGCAGGGCTTCATTGGCCGGCGAGCCAGCCCGCGCTGCCCGACGGCGGGAAAAACGGCAGGGCAACAGCACGTTGTCCAGCACAGAGAGATAGGGAATCAAATTGAACTGCTGAAAAATGAAGCCGAGATGATCGGCTCGAAACGCATCGCGCCGCGCAGCGCGCATTTCGGCAAGCCGCTGTCCGAGGACCGCAACACCTCCGCGCTCCGGCAACAACACACCGCCGATCAGATTCAGCAAGGTACTTTTTCCAACCCCGCTGGGGCCATGCAAAAACAGGCTTTTACCGACGTCGACCGTCAACGCCGGCAGCGACAGGCAAAGCGGCCCATTTCGCGTCCAGCGAAAATTCAGGTCGTCGATGTGAATAGCGGGCGCAGCCATGTTGCAGTGAATTTTGCTCGTCAGCGGGACAAGCGTGCTATGTTATAACATCGCCAACCCAACGCCAATTCAAGTTCATGGTTCACTCCATTCCCGACGCCCTGCTTCGCGCCAGTCGCAACTGTGCCAACCGCGGCCTCGCCTTCACGCCGATCAGGCAACGCGTCCTGCAACTCTTGCTGGAAAACCCCAAAGGGCTCAAGGCCTACGATCTGCTCGCCAGAATCAAGGCCGAGCAACCCGGCGCCACGCCGCCGACGGTCTACCGTGCACTCGACTTTTTGACCGAAAACCAGCTGGCTCACAAGATTGAGCGCAACGCCACCTTTGTCGCCTGCACGCGCGACAGCCACATCGAGCCGGGGATTTTTCTCGTTTGTCCGCAATGCGGCGGCGTGACCGAACTGGCCGATGCGGGCGTGCTTCAGGCCCTATGCAGTGCGCTCGCCGATGCGGGCCACCAACTGGACAATCCGGAAGTTGAAATCGGTGCAATCTGCCCGATGTGCCGCGCAGCCTGACTCAGCGCAATTTCAGAGCAGTTCGTGCCGCTCGCGCTCGACGCGAACGAGATAGCGCTGAATACGGTTTTGATCCTGGGCCGGCAAGCCGTCGAACTGCAGCCCGACGCGCCATTGACGCTGTCCATTGCGACTGCTGAGTTCGGTCACATGGCGCACGGTCGCGTTGCAATAGACCTCGTGCGCCTCCTCAGGCAAATGGAAATGGCAGCGCAGCAATTTCTCGCCAACAACCAAGCCTTCCGGCAATTGCGTTGCATTCAGGCCCACGCCTTCAACCGAGAGGTCATGGGCTGAAAAATCCAGTCCGACATTTCCGGGCAAACGCCCGTAAAACACCAAGGGGCGAACACGCGGCGTTTCAATGCGAAAACTTTCACGACGCTGCAAGCGAATCATGCGAACCGGCAAATCCACCGAAAATGCACGCCCACCCATGAAAGCCGCTTCGGAAATATCGTTCCCCATGAACTGGACATGAATGCCCTCCGGACGCCCGACAAAACTGCAACGGATCGATGCGAGCAATTGGCGATTGATGGTTTCGCTACCGCTGCAATCGAAAATCAGCACTCCCTGATCCGGCAAAACCTGCAGCAAGCGCGTCAGATACATCTGATCGCCGAAATTCACCGAAAACTGGGCCCCGTTACGAACATACCCATCGAGCGTAAAAGCAATTGCGCGATTGCCGACGATATGAAACTGGTCTTCGATTTCACTTTCCGACAATTGGGCAATCTGAGTCATGCGTTTTCCAGAACTCGTAACAGTGAGGCCGTATCATGCCTGCCAAAGCCGATGGCCATCAAGGCATTCAGTTGCTGGGCCACGACACCGGTCAACGGCAAGGGGACGCCACTTTTGCGTGCAGCCTCCTGAACCAGCCCGAAATCCTTGTGATGCAGGCGGGCTTCTATCCCTGCAGCGAAATCCCGATCAACCATGCGCTGCCCCATGACATCGAGTACGCGTGACCCTGCAGAGCCGCCAGCCAGCGCCTGCCTGACCTTGCCACAATCAACGCCGGAAGCTGCCGCCAGACGCATGGCCTCGGCCACGGCCTCGATGGCAGCGACCATGATCATCTGGTTGCAGGCCTTGGCCACCTGACCGGCACCGCTCGGTCCGATATGGACAATGCGTTTGCCCAGGCACTCAAGCAGTGGGCGAACCCGTTCGAGAACCTCGGCATCGCCACCCGCCATGATCGCCAGCGTGGCATCAATTGCTCCCTGCGCCCCACCGGAAACCGGTGCATCGAGCATGTGGATGCCGCGTTCGCCAAGTGCAAGCGCAATCCGGCGCGCCGCATCCGGGGCGATAGTGGAACAATCAATCAGCACCGAGCCGGGCGTCATGCCTTCGATCAGGCCCTGCTTCCCGAGCGCTACGGCTTCAACATCCTCGCTTGAGGTAATGACCGTAAACACGACCTCGCAGGCCTGCCCCAGCGCAGCGGGTGTGGGATGCACCGTAGCCAGCAAGTCGCATACGCTCTCAGGACGCCGAGCCCAGACATGCAGCGCATGACCGGCAGCCTGCAGATGCAAGGCCATCGGGCGCCCCATGACACCCAGTCCGATAAAACCGACCTTCATGCCTGCCCCGACAAGTTTTCCAGTAACTTGAGCAGGGCAATCGAGTCCTCTTCGCCCAGCCCGGAACCGACCATTGCGTTAAACATCTGCGCGGCCATTGCCGAACCGGGCAGACACAAGCCAAGTTCATGCGCGGTCTGCATCACGATATTCAGGTCCTTTTCGTGCATCCAGCTTTTGAAACCTGGCTTGAAATTGCGGTCGAGCATGCGTTGACCTTGGTTTTCGAGGATTTTCGAGTAGGCAAAACCGCCCAACAGGGCTTCGCGCACCTTGCTGCGGTCGACCCCGTTTTTTGACGCAAAAGCAAAGGCTTCGGCCACTGCCAGCACGCCCATCCCGGTAACGATCTGGTTGGCTGCCTTGGTCACCTGCCCGGCACCCGCTGAGCCAACATGCACAATATTTTTACCCAGGCACTCAAAGGCAGGCAGGGCGCGCGCAAATGCGGCTTCCGAACCGCCCGCCATGATCGACAGCGTTCCGGCAATGGCCCCTACCTCACCACCCGAAACCGGAGCATCGAGAAAATCGACCCCCGCCGCTGCCAGCGATTCGCCAATCCGGCGGGCTGCTGCCGGGGCGATGGTACTCATGTCAACGGCAACCAACCCCGGCGTGGCCGATGCGGCCACCGCCGCCATCACTTCGGCAACGTCCGGTGCATCAGCAACCATGGAAATCACCAGATCGACGTCCTCTGCCGCCTGTCCGGCCGAAACTGCCGCAGTGGCGCCCGCCTCGATCAAGGGGGCCATCGAGACGGCACGCCGAGCCCAGACGGTGAGTTGATGTCCGCCCTTGAGCAAGTTCAGCGCCATCGGGCGCCCCATGATGCCGAGACCGATAAATCCGATTTTCATGCGAAATCCTCCCTTGGAAGGCAGGATTCTAGCGGATCAACCGCTGCAACTCCCACCGCCGCGCTTGACGCCGAGCTTGGCAAGCAATTTTTCCGGTGGGCAAAAACCGGTAAAACCACTTTGCAGCAAATTGAATCCGACGAATGCGGTCAAGGCCAGAAACCACTCGGAAACGAAAAGCGGGCTGCCGTGATACCCGAGCGCCAGCGACAACAGGACAAATGCGCCTGCCATGATGCGGATGTAGCGTTCTATGGTCATCGTTCATGCTCCTTGCGGAAAGCTGCGAAATACAGGACAGGGATGATCACCAGCGTCAGCAGCGTTGACACCAGGATGCCGAAAATCAGCGCCAGCGCCAATCCGTTGAAAATCGGATCGTCGAGAATGAACAAGGCCCCCAGCATGGCCGCCAGACCGGTCAGTGCAATCGGCTTGGCCCGAACGGCAGCTGACTGGATCACTGCATCATGAAAATCCATGCCTGCGGCCACCTGCTGCTTGATGAAATCGACCAGCAGGATCGAGTTGCGGACGATGATCCCGGCAAGTGCGATCATCCCGATCATCGAGGTCGCAGTGAATTGCGAGCCGAACAGGGCATGCCCCGGCATCACGCCGATGATGGTGAGCGGAATCGGCGCCATGATGATCAGCGGCACCAGATAGGAGCCGAAATGCGCGACCACCAGCAGGTAGATCAGGATCAAACCCACCGCATACGCCAAACCCATGTCGCGGAAGGTTTCGTAGGTAACCTGCCACTCGCCATCCCATTTGACGCTGTAACCTGCGTAAGGATCGGCGGGCTGGCGAATGAACCACTCGCCCAGAGTACCGCCCTCCTTGAGCGCCATACCATTGATTTTGCTGCGAATATCGAACATGCCATAGAGCGGCGAGTCGAGCTTGCCCCCCATGTCGCCAACGACATAGACGACCGGCAGCAGATCCTTGTGATAAATGGCCTTCTCACGCGCTGCATCGCGCACCTCGACCAGTTCGGACACCGGCACCAGTAGCCCATCGCGTGAGCGGACGCGCAATTTGAGCAGGGCATCCAGCGAGGACAGTTTTTCCGGCGGGAGCACGATACGCACCGGGATGCCAAATTTGGAATCGGTATTGCGCACCGGCGTCACATCCATGCCCGACAGCCCCATACCGACCACCTCGACGATATCGCTCTGTGCCACGCCCAACTGCGCGGCCTTGTTTTGCAGGACATGCAGCACGAACTTGCGGGAATCGGCATCAATATAGTCGTCGACCGCAACAATGTCCGGCGTTGCGGCAAAGGCGGCACGGATCTGCCTGGCGACCGCGATCTGGCCGGCGTAGTCCGGGCCATAGACTTCAGCAACGATAGGCGACATCACTGGCGGCCCTGGTGGCACCTCAACCACTTTCGCGACACCGCCATTTCGCTGGCCCACCGCTTCAACGGCGGCGCGCACGGAAGAGGCAATCTCATGGCTCTTGCGCTGGCGATGTGCCTTGTCTGCCAGATTGACCTGAATATCGCCCTTTTCCGAGCTTGACCGCAGATAGTACTGGCGCACCAGCCCGTTGAAATTGATCGGGCTGGCCGTACCGGCATACGCCTGATAATTCACGACCTCAGGGACGGCCGCCAGCACGACGCCAATTTCCTGCAAAACACGCGCGGTTTCTTCCACCGGCGTACCGACCGGCATATCGAGAACCACCTGGAATTCGCTCTTGTTGTCAAAAGGCAGCATTTTCAGCACAACGAGCTGGAAATACGCCAGCGATACCGAACCAGCAATCAGCAAGACGACAACAATCGCCAACTTGATCCGTGCCGCAGCCCCGGTGAGCGGATCCAGGAAAGGCGTCAGCAGACGACGGAAGCCGCGATCCAGCGCGCCATCCAGTGTCGACTGCGGATGCGCCTGTTCCCCCTGCGCGCCGGACTTTCCCTTCATCAGCCGCGCCGCCAGCCAGGGCGTCACGACGAAAGCCACCGCCAGCGAAATGGCCATGCCCATCGAGGAATTGATCGGGATCGGACTCATGTACGGCCCCATCAGTCCGCTGACGAAGGCCATCGGCAAAAGGGCAGCAATCACGGTGAGGGTGGCCAAAATGGTCGGCCCGCCGACCTCGTCCACCGCCCCGGGAATGATTTCAAACAAGGTTTTTTCCGGATAAAGCCCCTGCCAGCGGTGGATGTTTTCGACCACCACAATGGCGTCATCCACCAGAATACCGATCGAAAAGATCAGCGCGAAGAGCGACACCCGATTGAGGGTGAATCCCCAGGCCCATGAAGCAAAAAGAGTGGCCGCAAGGGTCAGGGTGACGGCGATACCTACAATCACGGCTTCGCGCCGACCCAACGCAAAGAAGACCAGAGCGACGACAAACGCGGTGGCAAAAATCAGCTTGCCGATGAGCTTTTGTGCCTTTTCCGTGGCTGTCTCGCCGTAGTTACGGGTAACTGTGACGTCGACACCATCGGGAATGACCACGTTTTTCAGGCTGTTGATGCGGTCGACCGCTGCATTGGCCACATCGGCAGCATTCACTCCCGGCTGCTTGGAAATCTGGATCGTCACCGCCGGAAATTCACCAGTCTTGCTGCCCATCCAGGCATAACGCCGGGGCTGTTCCGGGCCATCCTCAATCTGCGCGACGTCACTCAGGTAAACGGGCTTGCGCTCACGGACTGCAACCACCAGGCGGCGAACATCGGCGGCATTTTCAAGATAGGTACCGGTCTGGACCAACATCTCACGATTTCCGGCAATCAGGCTGCCGGACGTTTGCAATGCATTCGACACCTTGAGCGCACCCGCAATATCCTGCGGTGTCACGCCAAACGCTGTCATCCGATCGGCATCCATCAGCACGCGTACCGCATGGTCCGGCCCGCCCAGCGTCGACACATCGCGCGTTCCCTTGATCCGTTTGAGCTCAATCTCCACCGCCCGCGCAAGCTGCTGCAGGTTGAATGCGCTCCAGGCGGGATCTTCGCTAGAAAAAGTCAGTGAAACGATAGGGACGTCATCAATGCCCCGCGGTTTGATGACTGGCTCCTGCACACCCAGATTGGGCGCCAGCCAGTCGCGATTGGCCATCACGGTATCGTGCAGACGCAGCACGGCATCGTTGTATTTGACGCCAACCTCGAACTGAACGGTCATCACCGCCATACCGGGGCGGGCCATGGAATATACATGTTCGACGCCATGCATCCGCGACAAGACCTGCTCGCCGGGCCGGGCAACCAGGTTCTCGACATCACGAGCCGAGGCGCCGGGAAAAGCCACCAGCACATCGGCCATGGTCACATCAATCTGAGGCTCCTCCTCGCGAGGGGTCACCAGCGTGGCAAACAGACCCAGCAGGAAAGCCAGCAGCGCCAGCAGCGGCGTCATCCGCGAGTTCTGAAAAATAGCCGCAATGCGCCCGGAAATACCAAACTTCTGGCTGCCCACCTCCTGATCGCCGCGCATACGCTATTGGCCCGACTTGAGGGAAATTGCCGCTTTTATCGGCTCGGTTACCACTTGATCACCCGTGGCCAGTCCAGCCAGCACCTCAATCTCACCCCGCCCGACAGCCTCGCCAAGGCGCAACTGCCGCAAGCTGAGCCGACCATCGGCGAGGCGCACGTAAACAGCCGCCACTTCACCCCGGCGAAGTACTGCCGTGGCCGGCACAGTCAGCTTTTGCGCCTGCCCGACGATGAAATGCACCCGTGCGAACATGCCGGGTACCACATCCTGCATCGGCGGCAAGGTCACACGAGCTTGCGACACATGGGTTGCCGCATCTGCAGTCGGCAGAATATGAACAGCCACGGCGTCCACCCATTTCCCAAGCTCGGGAAACTCAACCCGGGCCTGCGTGATGCCACGCATGTCCGGCAGGCGATATTGCGGAATGCTGGCCGTCACCCGCATCTCACCAGGCTGATACAGCGTGAACAGCGGCGAACCCGGCATCGCCATGTCCCCGGCCTCAGCATGGCGGCGGGCAATCACTCCATTCATGGGTGCGACGATGTTGGCATGACTCTGACTGGCGCCAGCAGCAGCGCGCTGAGCAGCGGCTGCATCAAAATCCGCCTTTGCCTTGTCAAGCGCCGCCTGACTGACAAATTTCTGTGCCTTGAGTTGTTGGTGACGTTCGTAGTTCAGTTTGGCAACCCCATACTGGGCATCTGCTGCACGCGCGGCTTCGTTTGCCTCGCGTGCATCAATGCGCATCAGCAGTTCGCCTTTTTTGACACGCTGCCCTGCATCGGCGCGTACTTCCAGGATTCTGCCCGGCACCTGAGCCCCAACGCTGGACTGATAAACCGCCTCAACCACGGATTCAGCAGGAAAACCGCGGTCGACCGCATGCGGCCCTACCGTAACGACGGTCAGTTGATCGGCGGATATCGCCCAGTTGGCGCCAAGACAGAGGGCAATGGTGGCGACACGCCCCAAGGAAGCAAGATATGTTTTCATGAATATAAGGATACGCTGATTCAGATCTGCGGAAAAGCGCTCATTCCCCACACCCAACCCACAGAATCAGTGACTCACCCACGAACGCACCAAGCCAGCGAGCGCTTTCCAGTCAACAGGTTTGCCGACATGACGTGCGCCAAGTTCATTGCACCGCGCCAGAAATGCCGCATCCTCCCGGCCTGTCAGCAAAACGATGGGGAAATCCGGACCAATTCGCTGCCGGGCGGTAGCCGCCAGCTGCAATCCGTCGAGGCCGGGCATTTCCACATCCAGCAGAACAATGTCGAAAGCATGCGCAGACATTGCTTCTGCTGCCGCATTGCCATCAGCCACGACGGATACTGAAAAGTCAGTGGCCGGCAAGGCGATACGCATCATCAAGGCGACAGTCGGGTCATCATCGGCTGCCAAAACTCTGATCCTGCCATCCAAAGCTGAGTGATCGCTCATAAGCGCTCCTCCAACATCAAGGTCAGCGCCCCCTCCGCACCAGCCCATTCCGCTCTGAGACTCGTGCTGGAGGCCTGCACCTGTTCGAATTTCTCCTGCCTTGCCCAGGACTCAATATCGCGGCTGATGCCTGCCAGTCTCAAGGCGCCAACGTTATACGCACTGGACTTCAGGGCATGGCAAGCACTGGCCGCTGCTGCCGCATCTCCTGCCAGCAAGGCAGCATCAAAGGCCGCCAGCAAATCCCTGCCGCCGCGCAAAAACGCTTCGATCAATTGCGCGATCAGTGCATCGGCACCATTGGGCGCCAGCTCGCGCAGTCGTTCAAATGCACTCGGATCAATCGAATCTCCGATACCGGGCGCCACAAGTGATGCTGTGGTGCTTTCGCTTGCCGGAGCCCGACGCCTTTCCAAAGGCAGCCAACGCTCAAGCACCGTCAACATGGCTTCGCCGGTATAGGGTTTTGCAAGATAGTCATCCATCCCTGCGGCAAGACAACGCGTTTTGTCGTCCTGCATTGCATTGGCAGTGAGTGCAACGACTGGGATGTGCGTTCCCAGCAAAGCTTCGCGTTTACGCAAGGCTGCACATGCCTCGAATCCATCAAGGACCGGCATCTGACAATCCATCAGCACCACATCAAAATGCTCTACGGCGAGTAAATCCAGCGCTTGCTGACCATTTGCCACCACAATCACCTGGAGCCCAAAGCGTTCGAGATGGGTTTTCGCAACAATCTGGTTGCTTTCGTTATCTTCAGCAAGCAAAACCCGGCCACGCAGGCGGGCCAGGTTTCCATCGGCGGGTGCAATTGTTTTACCGGCCAGGGTGGCATCAATTGCCGCAATCAATTCTCCGCGATCAATGCGTGACCCGCATTCCTGTGCCACAGGATTCGCCGCAACAGGCATGACGAGTTCAACGGTAAAACAAGCCCCTTCTCCGGGCGCACTGAGCACTGAAATTCGCCCCCCCATCATTTCGACCAGTCGTCGGCAAATCGCCAGACCCAAACCCGTTCCACCGTATTTACGCGACGTGGAGCCATCTGCCTGGGCAAAATGCTCGAATATTCTCGCCTGTGCCGAAAGCGGAATACCGATCCCGGTATCCTGAATCGACAGGTCGAAAGCGACCTTTGCGTCCTCGCATTGCCTCACGCTGAGTGCAAGAACGATGCGTCCTTGCTCGGTAAATTTGACAGCGTTGTTAAGCAGATTGGCAACCACCTGGCGCAAGCGCAAGGCATCACCACGCACACGAAGGGGGTCGCCGGGAGGCAGTTCGGCGATCAGTTCCACCCCTTTTTTCCGGGCAGGCTGTGAAAACAGCTCGACTGACTCTTCCAGCAAGGAATGCAAATTGAAGTCAGCCAGCTCCAGTTCAAGGTGCCCAGACTCAATTTTTGAAAAATCGAGAATGTCATTGATGATGCCAAGCAAATGCTTGCCGGAACGCTCCACGGCTTCGACAAACTGCCTTTGGGTTGCCCCCAGATCAGTATTCAGCAGGAGCTCCGTCATCCCGAGTACACCATTCATGGGCGTACGGATTTCATGGCTCATGGTGGCCAGAAACTCGCTCTTTGCCAAACTGCTTGCCTCAGAGGCATCTTTAGCCAGCCGCAACTCCCGTGTTCGCTGTTCAACGATCTGTTCAAGATTTCCCAGATGCGAAGCCAGCCAATGGTCGCGCTCATGAATTTGTTCAACCATGCGATTAAAGCCATCACCAAGGCGATCGATTTCGGCGATGCCCCAAGGGCCGGCCCGTGTCTCCAGTCGTCCCAGTGATACTTCGCCCATATGGCGAGTCAATACTTCCAGTGGCTCCATCGTTCGCTCAACCTGAGCCGATTGAAGGCGCAGGACGATCCACAGGGCAAGTCCCATTTCCAGAAAAACCAATATCGCGTAACCCAGCATCTGCTGATGCAGATGTCCGATACCTACGGACACGCCGACCCAACCAATGGTTATTCCATTGCGCTGCGCCTCAGAGAGAAAATCTATTTGATTCAGATTGATGCGGTATCCGGAAACCGCCATTTCCCTGGTCAGCGGCATGACCGCCGAAACATCGGATTCCGGCAAAGTCGCCAGCACGCTGTGATCAGGGCGGTACAGCGTGACCCCAGAGACATTGGACAAGGCGTAAAAGGAGGTCAGAATTTCCTTGGCAACCAGAGGGTCATCGGCAAGCAATGCCACCGAAAGCTTGTCCTGCAACAGGGCAATACGCGCCTGCCCTTCGGCGAGATAACCGCGCAAGTTAAGAAATCCCACGGTCAACAGGATAAGACAGGCCAAAATCAGGAAAGTCGGCAGTAAAACGTACAAATCGATCCTGGCCAAGCGCGTCTTGAGCGAGACGGCTCCCGATGGATCAATCACGGCGCCTCCGGAATCTCTCCGCCAGCCGTCCGCCAAGCGGTATCTGCCGAACACCAGGCAGCCGAAAATGCTTGCCGCAACGAATCACGCAACGCAGCGTCCACAGCAGAATCTTCGCCAGCCAAGCGCCTCTGCAGCGAAGTTTCAAGTTGTCCCGCAGCATCGGCCAAGCGCATTGCGCCTACATTTGAAGCAGCACTGCGTACAGCATGCACTCGGCGTCTCTCCAACGCGTCATCGCCAATGGAGGCTTGCCAGCCTGAAGCCCAGTCACAGAAATGGGTGACAAACAAACCCAGGGCCTGCCACCAAAGCTCAGGCCGATCCAGCATGCGCGAGACCGCATCTTCAACATCGAATTCTTCAAGTTGCTGGGGAATGAGCATCATGGTCGGCATAATAAATCAGGCAATTGCAGTGCTGGCTATTGTCGCGCAGGCGTCAAGCAAGATGGTTGAAGATTCGTAAAAATCAAATTGCCATTACTTTTTCATCGATGAATCTGTTGAGCACCAAACCAATTTACAATAGATTACAATCCGCTACATACTTAAACATACCGTATCAAATGGCACACACAGCACTGATTGTCGAGGATGACCCAGGAACCCGACACGTTCTGGGAAGCACACTCGCCACCGCAGGCATCGACAGCATTTTTGCTGAAAATGGTGCAACGATGTGGCAACAGCTGGAAAAGAGCCCGGACATCATCATTCTTGACCTCAGCCTTCCTGATGCAGATGGCTTGGAGTTGTTGCGTCAACTGCGCCAGCAATCAGAAATTCCGGTTTTGATCCACTCCACCCGCTCAGACGAGATTGAACGCATCATCGGCATTGAAATCGGGGCCGACGACTTCCTCCCCAAGCCTTGCAACATGCGGGAACTGTTAGCGCGAACACGTGGTCTGCTACGGAGAAGCCAGAGCCGCAACACACAAATGCATGCCAAAAACGATGCACGAAAGTTGCAATTCGGTAACTGGGTACTTGATCTAGCCTCCCGGGAATTGCAGCACAACAGCGGCACCCCGGCGTCATTGGGCGTCTCTGGCTTTGCGTTGCTTTCCGCCTTTCTCGAACACCCTTTCGAGCCTTTGTCACGCGAGCAACTCTCCAAAGTGCTTAAACGTGAATACGTGCCCTACGACCGAATTATTGACGTACACGTCAGTCAGATTCGGCGAATTCTTGGCAAGCAAGATGACGGGAGCAGCTTCATCAAAACCCTGCGCTCTCAAGGGTATGTATTTATTGCCCCGGTAAACGCGGCACACTAAGTCGTCTCAAGAGCAATAAAAAAAGCACGGGTGCTTTCGCATCCGTGCTTTTTTTCTGCCTGCGGGAGCTATCCAAGCATCCCGCAAAACCAATCGATTACTTCAACGCACCTTTGCAACCACCAACGGTGTTGCCGGCACAAGGGAAGGATCCCTCACGGTTGATCAACCAACGACCGTTGACCTTGATCATTTCCAGGGTCTTGGAAATCGTGTCGCTGAAGCCGCTGGAGCGATAAACCTGACGGAAGTCAGCAAAGGCACGATCTTCACCATCCATCCGAACCTTGATATCTTCAACCACCACAGAAATACGCTCACGCGGGGTGATGCGGGCACGACGGAGTTGCTCCCAATCGCCACGGGACAAACCACCATCCGGCGTAAATGTATCCGCATAGAAACCACGGTAAGCCGAATAATCCTTGGCAGACCAAGCTTCAGCCCAAGAGCGGACACGAGCGGTAATATCCTTTTCCGGACCGGCTGACACAACAGGCATCGGAGCTTGCGGAACCATACGCGGCGCACCCAGCATACCCATGGCCTTGGCATCCAGTGCTTTCCGGTCAACATCGGTCACCGAAACAATATCGTTCGGGCAAAGCTGTGCTGGATCAACTTCAGCAAACTGATCCTTGTCGATTTTATTGGTCTCAAGTTTCTGCAAGCTCAGGAACTCGAGCAAAGTGCCCATCCCGGCATACGTCCGGACATAAGCCAGCGAGAGATCTGTATCGGCATTGACTGCTGAACGACGAGCCGTCAGCAATTCATTTTCCGTATCCAGCAAATCAAGCAAGGTACGCTGACCGACATTGAACTGATCGCGATAAGCGTTGCGGGTTTTTTCAAGCAATTTGACTTGAGTCGCAATCGAGCTGGATTGTTCACGCAGACGCAAGACATCGTTGTAGGCGATCAGCAATGTCTGACGCGTATCGCGACAGGCCTTTTCACGCATTTCGATGGCCAGGTGCTTGCGTTCGGTATATTGCTTTTCGCGTGCTTTGTCCGAGCCACCGTTGAACAGATTCCAGTTAACAACCAGTTCTGCAACGTTGAAATCACGGTCGCCACGGGCACCGAGGTAGTTTTCCGTGTTTTCGGTACGTGCGCGGAAATCCAGACGCGGGGAATAAGCCGCGCGACGCGTATTGATATCGTACTGAGCAGCCTCGATGTTCTCGATTGCAGCGTACAAAGTCGGATTTCTGCGCAACAGGACATCCAGAGCATCCTTGGCAGTCGCTGGCAAGGCTTGTGCCAACGCTTCCGGCGGATAAACTTCAGCTGGTGGCAACTCACCGACCAAGCGCTGGAAACGCGCCGAAACGTCGTGCAGGTTGGCTGTTTCCGTCGCCAGGTTCACTTCGGCAAGCGCCAGACGGCTGCCGGCCTGCTCCAGGTCAACACGGCGACCCACACCTGAATTGGTACGCTGAACCAGTTGTTCGTAAGTTGCCTTGTGCTGGACGTAATTATCTTCAGCCAAATTCAGCAGAAAACGGAAGCGGAGCACATCCAGATAGGCCCGGGTGGATTCAAGCGCCACCACCTCAGAAGCCTCGAGCAGTTCGTAATAACGAACCAGCATGGCCTTGTTCAGCTTTCGTACCTCATTGCGGGTCGCGAAGCCATCGAACAACATTTGATTCAGGGTCAGCGCATATCCGTTGCGGGTGTAGTCATCACGTACGGAGTTCGGCTGTTTCAGGCTTTCCCTGCCGATACCTGCAGTCAGGTCAACACGGGGGAAATACCCACCGCGAGCAACGCCGATTTCTTCCTCGGCGGCCTTGAAATTTCGCCACTTGGTGGTGACTTCAGGGCTGTTCAGCACCGCTTGCTGAGCAACGCGCTTGAGCGTTTTGCGGAGTTCTGCCACCGCACTGGACGAGGTAGCGCCGACATCAACAGCTGAGGCCGGCATCGCCTCTACGGATGCCGGCACCTGCACTGCCGCTACGCCAACAGGTGCGGCCGCGACCGGGGCAGCGCCCATCTTGGAAGCGACAGGAGCGGACGGCGCGATGGCTGCAGCAACGGCGGCGGATTGATCTGCATTCTGGGCCATGACCGGGAAAACCGTCACAGCAAGCAGTAGAGGCAATGTTTTTAGTTTCATGGCGTGCGCTATCTATGGAGTCAATGATTTGCCGAAACCTTCACTGGCTTTGGCCCTTTATTGATAGTTTGCTTGCAACATCAAGCAGTACAAGTTGATTCTAGACGAGAAGTTAAAGTGTTTTGTAAGGTTTGGTAAAGAGATTATTGTTATAAAAAAGCATTACAAAACAGAGCAATACCGAAAATGGCAACAAACTAAAAAATATCACAACGTCTTGCCGAGTTTTCGATACACAGTTCTGACACTGACACCCAACACTGTTGCAACTTTGGCAATTTCACCCGACTCCCTTTCGAGCAACCAGCGAACATAGCGCCTTTCAAGCTCGCCAAGTTCGACGCCATCTTCCAGACAAAAACGCCCGTCACAAGCCAACACAGGAATCTCCGCCGGCAAGTCTGTCATATCCTGAAAATGGATGACATCCAGTTCTGTACCATCTGCCATCAGAGTCGCCCGTTCGATCAAATTGCGCAACTCCCTGATGTTGCCTGTGTAACGTCTATTTGACAGCCACATCCTCGCAGCGGCTGACAAGCGCCTGCCACCACGCTTGTCCACTCGGCCCAACAAGGACTCTGCGAGCAAGGGAATATCTCCCGCCCGCTCATGCAAAGCAGGCGTGTGAATTGGGAAAGTATTGATCCGAAAATAGAGGTCGCGACGAAACTCCTCGCGCTCGACCATTTGCCGCAAGTCCCGATGGGTAGCGGTGATCAGTCGAAAATCCGCAGGCAACCACTCCAGCCCCCCCACCCGACGAAAGGTCCCGGTTTCCAGCAAACGCAATAGCTTTACCTGTAAAGCCAGCGGCAACTCACCAATTTCATCGAGAAACAATGTCCCTCCGGATGCAGCCTCAACCAAACCATGTTTGCGGTGCGCAGCCCCTGTGAAGGCTCCTTTTTCATAGCCGAACAATTCGCTCTCAAAAAGCGTTTCAGTCATTCCCGCGCAGTCGACCGCAACAAACGGCCCTTCTTCTCGGGCGCTGGCCTCATGAATCGCATGTGCAACCAATTCCTTGCCGGTGCCGGTTTCTCCCAGCAAAAGAACTGCCGCATCGGCATTGGCAACCCGCAGGATTTTTTCCAGCATGCCAACAAAGGCTGGCGAACGCCCCACCAGCCCCTGCGCCGCCGGTCGACTGCTGGCCTGACGCACGATTCGCATGGTTTCAACGAAATAGGCAATTTGGCCCTCCTCGTCACGAATCGGCGTGGTTTCCACCGCCACATGCTCCTCGCCGCGCGGCGTGTGATGCAGATGCAGGACTCGCTGCGGCGCCCCCGTCTCCAGACTCTGCTTAAGCGGGCAGGACTCCCCGGCCTGATCGCACGGCACATCAAAATGGTGTGACACTTCGTAGCAATGGCGCCCGGCAATCTCGCCACGCCCCCCGAATTCACGGGTGTAGGCAGTATTGGCAGCAATCACCCGATAGTCCGCGCTCATGACAATACGCGGCTCAGGGAGGCCATCCAGGAATGAAATCAACTCGCTCAAAAAATGGGAAGTCATGTCAAAAATGTCACGAGCGTCAATAATGTCCGACTAGACTGGCACAGCATCCCGCGAGGCACAAGCATTAGAAAATTCAAATACAACAAGTCCTTGTTTTACAATGGCTCATGGGCCGCAACAAAAGCAGGCACACATCTTGATAAGACTTATGCCGGAAACCGGAAAATCACTCGTCCAGGTCTTGGGGACAGCCTGCATTCCCCCTATGTTCGCCCCGCAGGCTAGCTTTATGTAGACTGTCGCAAGACACGGACAATTTCCGGTTTCCATACCGATTTTCATCACCGATGCAGAGGATCAATGAGCCAGCCTGACGCCAGCAACAAGCAGGACACACCTGCCCAGGTCTCCTTTTACGAGAAGCGCAAAAAAATTTACGCCAAGGGGATTCGCGGCTACTTTGATAATTGGCGCATTTTGTTGGTTATCCTGACCCAAGTCATGTTCTACGGCGGCTTGTGGCTGACATGGAATGATCGACAGGCGCTGCTTTTCCATCTTGTCGAACGAAAATTCTATATTTTCGGCATCGTTTTCTGGCCGCAGGATGTGATTTACCTGGCGATTCTGCTGATCATTTCAGCCTACGCGCTCTTCCTGGTCACCGCTGTCGCCGGCCGTCTTTTCTGCGGCTATGCCTGTCCGCAAACGGTGTACACCGAAGTGTTCATGTGGATAGAGAACTGGGTTGAAGGCGAGCGGAACGCCCGCCTCAAGCTTGACAAAGGCCCGATGACCGCCCGGAAATTCCGCATCAAGGCAACCAAATTCGCGCTTTGGGGCCTGCTGTCCCTGTGGACCGGTTTCACGCTGACCGGCTATTTCACCCCGGTCAAGGAGCTGGTCAACAACGTCCTCACGAACAACCTGGGCTCCTGGGAAATCTTCTGGATTTTCTTCTACGGCGGATTCACCTTCCTGATGGCCGGTTTCATGCGGGAACAGGTGTGCAAATACATGTGCCCGTATGCTCGCTTCCAAAGCGTGATGTTCGACCCGGATACATTGATCATCAGTTACGACGAGTCCCGCGGTGAACAACGCGGCGCACGCAAAAAAGGGGCTGACCACAGCCAACTGGGTGACTGTGTCGATTGTGGCCAGTGCGTGGTGGTCTGTCCGACAGGGATTGATATCCGCAACGGCTTGCAATATGAGTGCATCGGTTGCGCCGCCTGTGTCGACGTCTGCGATCAGGTCATGGACAAAGTGGGCTTGCCGCGCGGTCTGGTGCGTTACTCGACCGAAAACGCAATGGCCAAAAACCTCGACAAGGCGGATGTCCTCAGCCATATCGTGCGCCCCCGCATTCTGGTGTACACGGCCATTCTCATCGTGATCACCATCGTGGCGGGCTGGTTCCTTGCGCACCGTATTCCGCTCAAGGTGGACATCATTCGCGATCGCTCCGTTCTGGCCCGCGAAGCTGAAGATGGCTCGATCGAGAATGTATTCATGCTTCAGATCATGAATACGACCGAAGCAAAACAACGCTACAAGATTGCGGTCGACGGACTTGAAGGGGCAAAAATCAGCGGCCCGGATAGTGTGGATGCCAATGCAGCCGGCCTGACCTCATTTAATGTGGTGGTCGCTGCGCCGCCAGAATCCGGCAAGCAAGGCTCCAACCCGATCCACTTCACGATTGCAGCAGAACAGGACGCTGCCATCACGGTACGGGAAAAAGCCTCTTTCCTCATGCCTTGACAGCACAAGGCAGAGGCAATCAAGGCGGGAGCCAAGCTCCCGCCTTTTTATCGCCTGTAATTGGATTTACTCGGCAATCAAGGTCACCGTTTCGCCGCCAAAACTGACGATTTGCCCCGGGCGTAATTTGGCGCGTTTACGGGTGTCGACCGCAGCATCAACACTGACCCGCCCCTCGGCAATCGCGGCATGCGCCGCGCCACCCGACTCGCACAGGCCCGTGGCCTTAAGCAGTTGATCCAGTTGTATGTACTCGCCGCGCACGGCAAAAATCTGACTCATGAAGCGTCCCCGATCTGCTCAAAAGGCACGGATGCCGCCTCTGCAATCACTGCGACCTGTGCCCCCAATGCCGGCTCCCCCGCATAGATCAGGCGATCCACCCCACCCGAGCACAAGCCGGAAATAGCCGGCGCATCACCGTGAAGCAGATTAAGCACCCCTGCAGGCCATTCAACCCGGCCACTCAATTCGCACAATGCAAATGCAGCGGAAGGCGCTTTCAAACTGGGTTTCAGCACCACACCTGCCCCTGCCAACAAGGCAGGGGCCATTGCCCGGGCCAGACCGACCAGCGACTGACTGGCATCCACGACCACTGCCAGTATGCCGGCATGTCCCACCGAAACGCCGCGTAGCGCGGCTACGGCAGCGTCCACTTCGCCCGAGGCAATCGCTTCATCGACGCCCAGATCCTGAACCAGCAATTTGGCAAAATGTCCTGAATACTTCTCCAAGGCATCGGCCAGCGCATTCAGGCAGACACGACGAGCATTCATGCCCATTGCAGCCCAGCCGGGTTGTGCTTCACGCGCCGCCGCCAACGCTTCAGCCGCTTCTTTGCTACCGCACATCGGCACACGCCGCAGGGCCTCTCCGGTCGACGGATTCACTACATCAAAAAAGCTCTCGCCCATCGTCAGGTAAGCGTGGCCATTGATCCACAAAGGAATAGCCATCGGGCCTTCGGGTGCGAATTCCATGCTTGTTCTCTCTTTCTTGCTGCATTCAGTTCTTGAAAAGTCTTGCGACTGCTTATCGACAAATCGCATCCAGCGGTCCACTCAGAAACCAGGCCAAAACACGAGCCCTCCCGAAACCGTTTTACAGCCAGCGCAAAGCCCGGCGTCCGGCGATCGCAGCGGAACCGGATCCGCGCGGCTATTGCACCACACGCCCTTAGTACGTGAATCAGCCCCCTTGAATTCGAGCAAACGCAGTGCAGCAAAATCGGTCGCCGGTCGCATCAGGTCTACAAGGCAGGTAACGTAGAGGGCAATGCGCATGCTAATATTGCGCCGCACAAGAAGGCAAGGTAGGCAATCCTACCCAAACCCCGAGAATAAAGGAATCCAGTTGTCAGACGCCGCCGGCGAATCCGCCAAAGCCCCCGGTTCCATCCAGGTCATCGAGCGCATGATGTCATTGCTCGATGCGCTAGCTACGGCTCCCGAAGCCGTCAGTCTCAAACAGCTGGCCAGCACCACTGAACTCCATCCATCAACCGCCCACCGCATTCTGGCAGCAATGACCCATGCGCGTTTTGTCGAACGCCAGGATGCCGGCAGTTACCGTTTGGGAATCCGCCTGCTTGAACTGGGCAATATCGTCAAATCGAGGATCAATCTTCGCGAGGTTGCGCTCCCTTACATGCAAAACCTGCATGAAAAGATCGGCGAAGCGATCAATCTGGGTGCACGGCACGACGACGATATCGTCTATCTGGAACGCACATCCTCCGGGCGCGCCCTCGTGCGCGTGGTCTATCTCGTTGGCGGCCGCGCACCCTTGCACCTGACTTCCTTAGGCAAGCTTTTTCTTGCCTCGGAAAGCACACAGAAGTTGCGCGACTACGTCCGGCGCACCGGTCTGCCGGGCAAGACCCCGCACTCCCTGACCACACTCGAGAGCCTCGAAAAAGAACTCGACAAAGTCCGCCGCCACGGTATCGCATACGATGACGAAGAAGCCGAACTCGGCCTCAAATGCGTTGCCGCACCAATTCACGACGACGAAGGTCAGGTCGTCGCTGCACTCTCCGTATCAGCACCGGCAGACCGGCACGATCCCGACTGGGCACGGCAGGTTCGGGAAACCGCAGACGCCGTTTCAAAAGCGCTCGGCTACATCAAGCCACGGAAATAAAAAAGGCGGCTACTGCCGCCTTTCGAGTGCTGCTATATATCCCGACATCAGGCCGGACCAGCCGACCCTTTGATGCCGGCACTCTCCATCCAGCGTTTGATCCTGTTGGCATCGCCGACACGGGTCATCTTGCCTTCAGAATCGAGCAGCACAATCACCACCGGTTTGTCTGCCACCCATGCCTGCATCACCAGACAGCGGCCTGCTTCGGCAATGTAGCCCGTCTTCGACAAGCCGATTTGCCAGTTGTCACTACGCACCAGTGCATTGGTATTGCCGAAGGTCTGAATGCGACCGTTCAATTCCAGCTTGGCTTCTGCCGTGGTTGAAAACATGCGAATTTCCGGGTAGCGCGCAGCAGCGGTGACCATGCGTGCCAGATCGTGCGCGGTCGACACGTTATTGCTGGACAATCCGGTCGGCTCCTCGAAATTCGAATGACGCATGCCCAATGCCTGAGCCTTGCGATTCATCGCCTGCACGAAGGCACGCATCCCACCAGGATAGTGGCGACCCAAGGCGTGTGCTGCACGGTTTTCCGAAGACATCAGCGCCAGCAGCATCGCCGTTTCGCGGGTCAGCGTCGTTCCAACCGGCAAACGTGAGCGTGTTCCCTTGAGACCATCAACATCTTCATCGCCAATTGAAATGATTTCGTTGAGATCCATCTTGGCATCCAGCACCACCATCGCCGTCATCAGCTTGCTGATTGATGCGATAGGCACCACGAGATCGGGCATTTTCTCAACCAGCGGTTGGCCGTTGGTTTGGTCGAGCACCAGTGCCGAAGATGAAAAAAGCGCCAGTCGGCGCGGATCATCATCAAACGAAACCTGGCGAACAGGCGCCTTCCGTGCCGCGCTGGTCACCTGCTTGACGGGCTTTATCGCCGAGCGGCTGTTGCGAACCAGGGATTCCTTGCGTTTTTCAGCGCCAGTACCTGCCCTTGAGGCAACAACCGGCTTTCCGGTTGCCGACTTTTTGACTGCAGCTTTGCCGACGACCTTCTTGCTGCCTTGCGTTGCAGCCTTGGCGGCATCCGCCGCCAAAGGCGCGAAAAGCAATGAACAAGAAGTCAGCAAAGCGAAAATTTTGCGCCGCATCCAAACTCTCCGTGAATTAGTTTGAGATTTTACCCAAGTTTAACAAACCTAGTGAAAATTTCAATTAAACCATGCACATAGAGCGCAAAATTAAAGCCGCCATTCAAGACGCATCAACAACGGTCAACGCCGTCATGTTAACAATTCTGCGAACGGTTGCTGTCGGAGTCAGAATATTCACCGGCTTTGCCGCTCCCAGAAGGATCGGGCCGATTGTCAGGTTGTCACCCGCAGCCACCTTGAGCAAGTTGAACGATATGTTCGCAGCATCAAGTGTCGGCATCACCAGGAGATTTGCCTGCCCCTTGAGCTTTGAGTTCGGGAAAGCCGCGAGGCGTATTCCTTCATCCAGCGCCGCATCACCGTGCATCTCACCCTCGACTTCAAGATCCGGGGCGCGCCGGGCCAGTTGCGCTAGCACCTCACGCATCTTTTCCGCGGTCGGCGTATTTTCGGTGCCGAAAGTGGAATGTGAAAGCAGCGCAACCTTGGGCTGGATGCCGAAATTCCGAATTTCCTCTGCCGCCAGCAGCGTCATTTCGGTCAGTTGCTCGGCATTCGGATCGTAATTCACATAGGTATCGCCGATAAACACGGTTCGCCCGGGCAACATCAGCAGGTTCATTGCATAGTAACGATCGTGATCTGCGCGCGTACCGATCACGCTCTGCACATATTCGCGATGTGTTTCATGTCGACCGAAGGTGCCGCAAATCAACCCGTCTGCGTAGCCCAAACGCACCATCAAGGCGCCGTACAGCGTATTTCGGCGACGCACTTCGCGCCTGGCATAGTCGGGAGAAACGCCCTTGCGCTCCATGATGCCGTGATAGGTACGCCAGAACTCCTCGTAATGCTCATCAAAAAAGGCACAGTTGTCAGAGTGAACAACTTCGAAATCCTCACCCTGACGAATGCGCAGGCCCGCGGCCTCGATCCGCCGGTTGATTTCGGCATGACGTCCGATCAGGATCGGCATCGCAATGCCTTCATCACGGACCACCTGCACAGCGCGCAGGACGCGCTCATCCTCACCTTCAGCAAACACGATGCGCTTTGGGGCCATGCGCGCCTGCGAGAATACCGGCTTCATGATCATGCCAGAGTGGTAAACAAACTCGTTCAGGCCCTGAATATAGGCATCCCAGTCCTTGATCGGGCGGGTTGCCACTCCGGAATCCATCCCGGCACGCGCGACGGCCGGCGCAATCTTGACGATTAGCCGCGGATCGAAAGGTTTGGGAATGAGGTACTCGGGGCCAAAACCTGTAATTTTTTCACCGTAGGCCGACGCGACCACCTCGGACTGCTCGGCACGAGCCAGTTCGGCAATGGCTTTGACCGCGGCCATTTTCATTTCCTCGGTAATCGTCGTCGCACCGACATCGAGCGCTCCGCGGAAAATGAAAGGGAAACACAGCACGTTGTTTACCTGGTTGGGATAATCCGAACGACCGGTGCAGATAATTGCGTCGTCGCGAACACTGCGCACCAGTTCCGGCGTGATTTCCGGTGTCGGATTGGCAAGCGCCATGATCAATGGCGTCGGAGCCATCTTGACCACCATCTCGGGCTTGAGCACACCACCGGCAGACAAGCCGAGAAAAACATCGGCATCTGCAATCACTTCGCCCAACGTGCGGGCATCGGTCGTCTTTGCGTAACGAGCCTTGATCTCGTCCATTTCATCGACGCGACCTTCATAAACCACACCCTTGATGTCGGTCACCCAGATGTTTTCTACCGGCGCGCCAAGCATCACCAGCAAATCCAGACACGCAAGCGCGGCGGCACCAGCGCCCGAGGTCACGATCTTTACGGTCGACAGGTCTTTGCCGATCAAATGCAGGCCATTAAGGATGGCCGCGCCCACCACAATCGCAGTGCCATGCTGGTCATCGTGAAAGACCGGAATTTTCATCCGCTCACGCAACTTCTTCTCGATGTAGAAGCACTCGGGCGCCTTGATGTCTTCAAGATTGATGCCGCCGAAAGTCGGCTCCAGCGAGGCAATGGTCTCGATCAGCTTGTCCGGGTCGCGCTCGCTGATTTCCAGATCGAACACATCGATGTTGGCAAATTTCTTGAACAAGACGCCCTTGCCCTCCATCACCGGCTTGGCGGCCAGCGGCCCGATCGCCCCCAGGCCCAGAACAGCGGTGCCATTGGTAATCACGCCCACCAGATTGGCTCGCGCCGTCAGCGTACTCACCTCGGCCGGGTCAGCGACAATCTCTTCACACGCAAACGCCACACCGGGGGAATAGGCCATCGACAAATCGTACTGATTGGTCAATTGCTTGATCGGCGTCACTGCAATCTTGCCGGGCTTGGGATAGCGATGGTAATAGAGAGCGGCCTCGCGTAATTGCCTGGGATCCATGTCTTCCTCCGTTTTGTATTGTGAAACGTGTTTTTGAGATGCGGTAAATTTTAGCACGAAGCAGCAAAACCCAAACCACTGGGGACATCACTTAGACACACAAAGTCAAGTAGATGTTTACCCTGATTTGATGCATAATTACGGGCTTCCCAGCCGACGGCCTCCAGCCGCTTTCAGTCTTGGTGGCAGCTCCCGGCGACTGGCGCAACGTTTATCTATTTCAGTTACTTGGAGAGAGACATCGCCATGACCGCACCGCTGAATGCACCTGATTACGTCAAACACGAAGGCCTGAAGCAATGGGTCGCCGAGATCGCCGCCCTGACCCAGCCTGACCGTATTCACTGGGCCGATGGCTCACAGGAAGAATATGACCGTCTGTGCGCAGAAATGGTCGAAGCCGGCACGCTGATCAAGCTCAACCCGGAAAAGCGCCCGAATTCCTACCTGGCTTTCTCCGATCCTTCCGATGTGGCGCGCGTCGAAGACCGCACCTACATCTGTTCCGTCAAAAAGGAAGATGCCGGTCCGACCAACAACTGGGAAGAACCTGCCGTCATGCGCGAAACGCTCAACGGCATTTTCAAGGGCTGCATGAAGGGTCGCACCATGTATGTGATCCCGTTCAGCATGGGTCCGCTCGGTTCACCGATCGCCCACATCGGCTTTGAAATTACCGATTCCGCCTACGTCGTCACCAACATGCGCACGATGACCCGCATGGGCAAGGCCGTCTTCGACGTACTGGGCACCGATGGCGAATTCGTCCCCTGCATTCACACCGTTGGCGCTCCGCTCGAGCCGGGCCAGCAGGATGCCAAGTGGCCGTGCAACCCGACCGTCAAGTACATCGTGCACTACCCGGAAACCCGCGAAATCTGGTCTTACGGCTCAGGCTACGGCGGCAACGCCCTGCTCGGCAAGAAGTGCTTCGCCCTGCGCATTGCCTCCAACATGGCGCGCGATCAGGGTTGGCTGGCCGAACACATGCTCATCCTCGGCGTCGAATCGCCGGAAGGTGAAAAAACCTACGTTGCAGCCGCCTTCCCGTCGGCCTGCGGCAAGACCAACTTCGCCATGCTGATCCCGCCGAAGACCCTCGACGGCTGGAAGATCACCACCATCGGCGACGACATCGCCTGGATCAAGCCGCGCGTCGACAAGGATGGCGTCACCCGCTTCTACGCCATCAACCCGGAAGCTGGCTTCTTCGGCGTTGCCCCGGGCACCAGCGAAAAGACCAACTTCAACGCCTTGGCCACCCTCAAGGAAAACATCATCTTCACCAACGTCGCGCTGACCGACGATGG
>CALAGF010000376.1 GCA_937892345.1 uncultured Rhodocyclaceae bacterium
TCGAGGTTTTCCTAGCCGCTGACGACACGACACCGGCAAAGCTGGAAAAAGAGGGCCACGTCGTACCCGGCAGCCGCTTTACTTACGCTGTTGGCAAGCTGGTGCTGTGGTCGTCCAAACCGGACTTGGTTGATGCAAAGGGTGCTGTGCTGAAGGGGGGCAACGTTAACAAACTGTCGATCGCCAATCCGAAAACCGCCCCCTACGGCGTAGCGGCTATCGAGACATTGAAGAAACTGAACCTGCTAGAGGCCATGCAACCCAAATTCGTTCAGGGTGAAAATATCTCGCAGACCCTGCAATTCGTCGCTACCGGCAACGCCGATCTTGGCTTCGTTGCACTGTCGCAAGTATTCAAGGAGGGCAAGCTGAACAGCGGCTCAGCCTGGATCGTCCCCAGCGACTACCACGAACCGATCCATCAAGATGCTGCCATCCTCGCCAAAGGCCGTGACAACGCCGCCGCCACGGCCTTGCTCACCTACCTGAAGGGCGACAAGGCCAAGGCCGTGATCAGGTCGTTCGGTTACGATCTGCGCTGACATCAACAACGACCCAACACCATGCAGCTGACCGACTCCGATCTGCAAGCCATCTGGTTGACTCTCCGCCTGGCCGGCATCACGACCTTGATCCTGTTGCTGATCGGCACCCCCATCGCCTGGTGGCTGGCACGTAGCCGGGCCTGGTGGAAGGGGCCAGTCGGGGCTGTTGTCGCACTGCCGCTGGTCTTGCCACCCTCGGTACTCGGCTTTTACCTGCTGCTGGCGATGGGCCCGAATGGCCCGTTTGGCCAGCTGACGCAGTCGCTCGGTCTGGGGACGCTCCCCTTCACCTTTTGGGGCCTGGTCGTTGCTTCCGTCTTTTACTCCTTTCCATTCATGGTTCAGCCGCTGCAATCCGCCTTTGAAAATATTGGCGAACGGCCACTGGAAGTCGCAGCCACCTTGCGCGCCTCTCCGGTCGACACCTTCTTTTCGGTGGTTTTGCCGCTGGCCAGACCGGGCTTCATCACCGCGTGTATCTTGACCTTTGCCCACACGGTAGGCGAATTCGGCGTGGTACTGATGATCGGCGGGAACATCCCCGGCGTCAGCCGGGTGGCTTCTGTCCAGATTTACGACTACGTCGAGGCGATGGAATATGCCGATGCGCACCGGCTGGCCGCCGTCATGCTGAGCTTCTCTTTCCTTGTGCTGCTGACCGTCTATGTCTGGCGCCCAAGCACCCGAAAAGGGGTCTGAGATGCAAACCATTGACGCCCGTTTCAAACTGAACTGGCCCGACTTCACGCTCGATGTCGACCTGAGCCTGCCCGGCCGTGGTGTCACTGCGCTGTTTGGCCATTCCGGCTCGGGCAAAACCACCCTGCTGCGCTGCCTTGCCGGGCTGGAACGGCCGGCCCACGGTCGACTCGTTTTCAAGGGCGAAATCTGGCAGGACGAAACCCGTTGGCGGCCCACTTTTCAACGGCCCCTTGGCTACGTCTTTCAGGAAGCCAGCCTGTTCCCGCATCTTTCGGTCCTTGGCAATCTGGAATTTGGCCGCAAGCGGGTGTCGACCGCAACACCCACTGCCCTTGATCAGGCAGTTGAACTGCTCGGTATCGGCCACTTGCTGCAACGCAAACCGGACAGCCTTTCCGGCGGCGAACGCCAACGTGTCGGTATCGCGCGAGCGCTGGCCGTCAGCCCGCAAATCCTGCTGATGGATGAACCACTGGCTGCGCTCGACCTGAAGCGCAAGCAGGAAATCCTGCCTTATCTCGAACGTCTGCACGATGAACTCGAGATCCCGGTCATCTACGTCAGCCATGCACCGGATGAAGTCGCCCGCCTGGCGGATCACATCGTCGCCATGGAAAACGGCTGCGTGGTCGCGGCCGGACCTATCGAGGACACCCTCGCCCGCCTTGACCTGCCGATCCGGTTGGGTGAGGACGTCGGTGTCGTGCTGGATTCAAGGGTCGGCTGCGTCGATCCCGAGTGGCACTTGATGCGCGTCGATTTCCCGGGCGGTGGCCTCTGGACCCGCAATCACCAACTGCCCGTCGGGCAGCGCGTACGCGTGCGTGTCCTTGCCCGCGATGTCTCACTGGCCATCGACGAGCCAGGGCAAAGCAGTATTCAGAACATCCTGCCGGCAATCATCGACGCGATTGCCCCGGACGATCACCCCGGGCTGTTACTGGTTCGCGTTGCCATCGGCAATAGTCGGCTGATCGCCCGCCTGACCCGTCGCTCGGCAAACCAGCTTGGCATCGCCATCGGCATGGCGGTACATGTTCAGGTCAAATCCGTTGCCTTGATGGAGTGATACGGAAAACTCCGTGCACGCGAATTGACGCAAGCTAGCCATCTCCCGCACAGGGCGAGCTGCTGCACTCAAGATAGTGAACTCGTCACTCAAGCTCAGTGCAGCAGCCGCTTGACCATGGTTTCGATATAAGCGGGGCGCACAGGCTTCAGGATGTAGCCTGTCGCACCCATGTCGGCAGCCCGTTTCACCGAAATTTTGTCCGCCTCGGCGGTAACCATGATGACGGCAGTCTGCGGACTGGCATCCAGAATCCGGGGCAAAGCCTCAAGACCGGTCATCACCGGCATATTGATATCAAGGCAGATCAGGTTGGGCTGATGACGACGAGCAGCCAGCACCGCCTCATTACCATTACCCACCACCTGCAGCACATCCACGCCCGATTCTGCCAACAAGGCTTTGAGTACCAGCCGCACCGAGCCATTATCATCGGCAACCACGGCAGTCCCTCGCCGGACGGAAGAAACCGGGGCAGCCACCCGGGCACCGGCCGATTTTCGGTACAGATCCTCGATGGCCAGCAACTCGTCAAGAATCTGCTCCTGGCCAAACGGCTTGCGAATGAAGCCGGCAGCACCCGCTTCCGCTGCCTTGGTTTCTATCCCCGGCTCGTTTGAAGAAGTGATGAACACCACATGAATATGCGGCATCTGGCTGTTCAGGCTGCGCAGAATGCTCAGGCCATCGCGCCCGGGCAGGTGGTAGTCGAGGCAGATGAGATCAGGTTGCAGGCCAAGCACAGCCTGCTCAACCTGTACGCCATCAGCCAAAGCACCAACCACCTCATGCCCCTGAGCCACAAAAAAAGCGGTGAGCACTTTGCGTATGGAAGTGTTGTCATCGACGATCAGGATTTTCATAACTCGCGCAATCCAGTTGCACGGAATATTCCGCGAATCCGAATATTACTTTGCCATGCACAATCCAGCACACATCTTTACAAAAAATTCACAATTGAATCAACCACTTCCATCTATTACGAAAGTAATAGATTTTACTCGGATAATTCAATTTCACCGCTCACAACAATCGTCACTTCGGACTCGCCCGCCTCGATGGGGGCCGGTGCGGCATCCGCCATCATCACGCGTGCTGCGCGAAACATGGGCACTGCGCCCCCCTGCTGATTGACCGACAACTGTTTGATTTTCCATGATCGGCCAAGCGCACTCGCGATAACGCTGGCGCGTTGCGAAAATGCAGACAGGGCATCACGGGTAGCCACTTCCTCGACCTGTTTTCGCGTTTCGACTGAAGGTCGCTGGCTAATGCCGCCCAAAAGCAACTTTCGTTGTTGCAGGCGACCCACCATATTGGAGACCGCAGCAACATCCCCCGAGCTTAACAACAACTCGCTACGCATCCGCCAGCTGTCGATTTTCCGGTCGCTGCCATAAACCGGATGGCTTGATTGCTGGCCGCTCTTGACCGTGATTTCCGGCTGACTACGCAGCAGCTTCAATGCCTCGGCGATCTCCCGGTTCATGCGCTGGGCGAGTTCTGCCGGATCGCGACCGCTCATTTCTGCATAAACCACGGCGTCGACCGTGTCATTGGCAGCCGGCCGACTTGCCTCGGCAGACAGGGCAACCGTTGCTCCGGCCTGAGCAAGCGCTGAAACCAGAAGGGAAGCAGCAAAAACGGCGGCATGAAGGGACAGTTTTTTCAGCATGATCGACTCCGTACAAGGGAGACAAGATAGTAGCGCCGCGCCTGACGCGCCGCTGAAAAAGAAGGCAACAAATCGTTTCCGTACATGGCGAAGCCCCTGAAACGACCGTTTTACGGGCTTTCCCGAAAGTACTTGAAGCGGCCTCTGCCTTTTGTAATACTCGCGCCCCATGATTAACGTGCTTCGACTGGATTGCGTGCCAAACAAGGACATCCCACCCGATGAAGGCACCCGCCGCATCATCAATGGTGAAGAACGCGTCTTCTACGACGGTTACTGGATCAAGACCTACAAGGTGCCGGCTGACACGCTGGAAGCCAAAAAACGTCTGATCGACGCCCTCACGCGTCGTCTCTTCAACCATACCGAACATGGTCTGAATGTCCCCGGCAACCGTTTGGCCGAGGCGCGCAACACCTTCGAAAACGAAGCCGATTCAGCACGCAAGCGCATCAAGGGTGCAATGCTGGCCGGTGCACTGTTCAATCGTGCTGCCGATATTTTCCGCAAGCTGGTTGAATTGCAGGCCTGCGGCATTGAAATCCTCAGCGACAACCCGTTGATGCGCGAATGCGGTCGTTGCCTGCTGGAAGCCATGGAGCTTGGCCGCAATGTGCTGCATCGCAGCGGCGAGGAAGGCATCGATGAATTGTGGGGAGAACCCTTCCGCGCCTTCTCGATCCCGCTCGAAGACTTTTATGAAAGTCGCTATATCAAGATAGGGCAGGCCATGCGCGACATCGACCGGATTGCCCGGGCGATGATTGAAAACCTGGCCGACCTGCCAAGCTTCGCCGGCATCGAAACGGCGGTACTTGACCTGGCCAATGCCGCCAAAATCAAGACTGAAACGCTGCGCACCGATCCGGACATTTTTGATGTCTGGGCGATCATGGTCACCACCGGCGAACGCTTGGCCAATATTTGCCCGAACCCGGTCGACACCGCGGCAGTGCACGACATTGCGGAAGGGATACAGTTGATTCGCTACGGACGCGACTTGATCTTCTACATCACCCGCGCCCGCACCCCCATGCCGAAGAGCACGCTGGATTACATCAACCGTTGCGAAACCTATCGCAACACGGGACACGCACCGCTGCGACCCACCTCGCTACCCGATTGATCATTCAGCACCCGCGGGTGCGCTCCCAAAAACAAGGCGATCATCAGCACTGCCTTGTCAAAAATGCGACATTCTTGCGGTCGACCGGCAAATAATCATGGTTCCGGCGGGCATGGCTGGCTATCATGCCCGTCCTCCTCGAAAGTCCGCACATGATCATCCTGAAGAACGTCACCCTGCGCCGCGGCTCGAAAGTGCTGCTCGACAAAGCCTCCGTCACCCTGAATCCCGGAGAAAAGGTGGGTTTGGTCGGACGCAACGGTGCAGGCAAGTCGACCCTGTTTGCCCTGCTCAACGGCACCCTGCATGAAGATGGCGGCGATTATTCGATCCCCAAGCAATGGCAGATGGGCCAGGTGGCGCAGGACATGCCGGAAACCGATCAGTCCGCCACCGACTTCGTCATCGACGGCGACACCAAACTGCTCGCCGCACGCAACGAGGTGCACGACGCCGAAGCCAGCGACGACGGCATGCGCATGGCCGAAGCCTACATGGCGCTCAACGACGCCGGCGAACACGATGCCGAAGCGCGCGCCCAGTCGCTGATCCTCGGTCTGGGCTTCAAGGTTTCCGAGCTGCACAACCCGGTTGACAGCTTTTCCGGCGGCTGGCGCATGCGGCTGCAACTGGCGCGCGCGCTGATGTGCCCGTCCGACATCCTGTTGCTCGACGAACCAACCAACCACCTCGACATGGACGCGCTGGTCTGGCTCGAAGCCTGGCTCAAGCGCTACCCCGGCACCCTGGTCATGATCAGCCACGACCGCGAATTCCTCGACGCGATTACCAGCGTCACCCTGCACATCGACAACGCCAAACTGGTGCGCTACGGCGGCAATTACAGCAAGTTCGAGGACATGCGCGCCGAGCAGATCGTGCTGCAACAGGCGACCATGGCCCGTCAGGCGGAGAAGATCGCCCACCTGCAATCCTTCATCAACCGCTTCAAGGCCAAGGCCAGCAAGGCCAAGCAGGCACAGAGCCGGGTCAAGGCGCTGGATCGCATGGAGAAAATTGCCCCGGTGCTGGCCGAGGCCGAATTCACCTTCGAGTTTCAGGAACCGCAGAATCTGCCCAACCCGATGTTGTCGATGGTGGACACCGCCATCGGCTACCCGCCCGCCGACGATGCGCCGGCCGGCACACCGCCCACCGTTATCGTGCGCGGCATCAACCGCTCGGTCATGGCCGGCCAGCGCATCGGCATCCTCGGTGCCAACGGCCAAGGCAAATCGACGCTGGTCAAGACCATCGCCCGCGATCTGCAAGCCATCAGCGGTGAAGTCACCGAGGGCAAGGGCCTCAATATCGGCTACTTCGCGCAGCAGGAACTCGACATTCTGCGTCCCCAGGACACGCCGCTCGAACACATGGTGCGTCTGGCCAAGGAGGCCATCGCCGCCGGGCGCAGCAACGTACCGGGACGTGAACAGGAACTGCGCAATTTCCTCGGCACCTTCAATTTCGGTGGCGACATGGTCAAGCAAGCCGTCGGTACCATGAGCGGCGGCGAAAAGGCCCGACTGGTGCTGTGCATGCTGGTCTGGCAACGGCCCAACCTGCTGCTGCTCGACGAACCGACCAACCACCTCGACCTCAACACCCGCGAAGCCCTCGCCGTTGCGCTCAATGAATTCGAAGGCACGGTGATGCTGGTAAGCCACGACCGCGCACTGCTGCGTTCGGTATGCGACGAATTCTGGCTGGTTTCCAAGGGCGGCGTCGCGCCGTTCGACGGCGATCTGGACGACTACCAGCGCTACCTGCTCGACGAAGCCAAGCGGGTACGCGAAGAAGCCGCCGGCCGCCTCAAGGCTGCCTGACCGCAACGCATGCCGATCAGCCCCTTTACCGCCCTCGCCTGCCCGCTGGACGGCAAACCGCTGCAGCGTGAAGGGGGCAGCTGGCGCTGTGCCGACGGTCATGTTTTCGACATCGCCAGTCAAGGCTATACCCATCTTTTACCGGTGCAGAACAAGCGTTCCCGCGATCCCGGCGACAGCAAGGAGATGGTCGCCGCCCGCCGGCGTTTTCTCACTGCCGGCTACTACGCGCCCATCGCTGCTGCGGTCAACCGCGCTGTAATCGACAATTTGCCCGCCGGCACCACTTCAAGCTGCCTCGATGCAGGTTGCGGCGAAGGCTATTACCTGCGGCAACTGGCCGCTGCCCTCCCGCCCGAACAGCGCCTGAGCCTGCTCGGCCTGGACATCTCCAAATGGGCGGTACAGGCCGCAGCCCGCGCTGAAAAACAGGGCGGCTGGGTCGTTGGCACCAACGCCCGCCTGCCAGTCCTCGCCCAAACCCTGGACTGCGTGCTGTGCCTGTTCGGCTTCCCCGTTTATCCCGAGTTCGCCCGCGTTCTCAAACACGGCGGCGTACTCGTGCAAGTCGACGCCGGCCCCGACCACCTGCGCGAACTGCGCGAAATCATTTATCCGGTACTCAAGGCGGAACGCAAAGCAGCGCAGACGGAAATTCCGGGCTTTGTCACGGTCGACGAAACCACAGTGCGATTTTCCGTGGCAATCGAAGCTCAGGAAAGCATCGCCGACCTGCTGAGATCGGAAGAGCGTCGTGTAGGG
>CALAGF010000377.1 GCA_937892345.1 uncultured Rhodocyclaceae bacterium
CGCACGTGACGTTGTTGCCAAGTCCGGCACCGGCCTGTGCTGGCGTGACGGCTACTGGACCCCGGCTGCCGCTGCTGCCGACAAGGCCGGTTGCGAGTGCGACAAGGACCTGCTGCCGGCAGGCACCTGTGATGCCAAGGCTGCTGCACCGGCTGCTGCTGCACCGGCTGCTGGCGTTGCCGCGCCGAAGCCGACCGGTGAAAAGATCACCGTCGCTGCCGATGCCCTGTTCGACTTCAACAAGGCTGTCCTGCGTCCGGAAGGCAAGGCCAAGCTCGACGAACTGGTCTCCAAGGCTGCCGCCATCAAGCTGGAAGTGATCCTGGCTGTGGGTCATACCGACCGTCTGGGTGGCGACGCCTACAACCAGAAGCTGTCCGAGAAGCGCGCTGCTGCGGTCAAGGAATACCTGGTTGCCAAGGGCATCGAAGCCAACCGTGTTTACACCGAAGGCAAGGGCGAGAAGCAGCCGGTTACCGGCGACAAGTGCAAGGGCAATGCCAAGACCAAGGCCCTGATCGACTGCCTGCAGCCGGATCGTCGCGTCGACATCGAAGTCATCGGCACCAAGTAATCTGCCGCTGCTACAATGGAAAGCCCTGCTTCGGCAGGGCTTTTTACTTTTTACCAGGCCAAAAAACCATGTTGAACGCTGACCCCGCAGAACTTGAAAAATTTGGTGAACTGGCGCATCGCTGGTGGGATGCAAACAGCGAGTTCAAACCCTTGCATGACATCAACCCTTTGCGCCTGGGTTGGATTGACCGCTGCACACACCTTCGTGGCAAGCAGGTACTGGATGTAGGCTGCGGCGGCGGCTTGCTGTCCGAAGGCATGGCCAGGCTAGGTGCCTCTGTCACGGGTATTGATCTATCGGAAAAGCCGTTGGGCGTAGCGCGACTGCATCTGCTTGAAAGCGGTGTACAGGTCGATTATCGAAAAATTGCAGTCGAAGCACTGGCTGAGGAAATGCCCGGCCACTTTGATGTAGTGACCTGCCTTGAAATGCTTGAGCACGTTCCCAATCCCTCAAGCGTGATTACGGCCTGCGCCAAACTGGTCAAACCTGGTGGACAGGTATTTTTCTCAACGCTGAACAGGAACCCCAAAGCCTATTTATTCGCTGTGATTGGTGCGGAATACGTGCTGAATATGCTACCCAAGGGGACTCACGATTTTACCAAATTCATCAAGCCTTCCGAGCTTGCGCGCTGGGCCAAGATGGGTCATCTGGAACCAGAAGAATTGATCGGCATGTCCTATAACCCGATCTCCAAGGAGTACGCCTTGGGTCGCGACACCAGCGTAAATTATCTGATGCGAGCTGTTCGCAAGGACTGATTCAGGCTTGGCATGTCGCCCCTAAATCCGACATGCCACTCTCCTGTACTTAGCGTGCAGCAATATGCTCCCGCTTGCGGTGAGCCTTGGCAAGCGGCCAGACGGTGAGGAAAACCAAGATAACGAGTATCAGCATCGGCCAGCGTACCGGGGTATTCCATGCCTTGCGAGCCAACATCCGATCCTCGGCCACAATACGCTGATACTTGAGGGTATTGTTTCCCACATCGCTAGGCTTTCGGTTCTTCAGCCAGCGATGCCGCAAGGTATAACTTTTCGGATGCAGACCAAAAACCCACGGAGCATCGTTGTGCAGAATGTGATTCATCCGGCGAATGATTTCGAGCCGCTGCGGTGAGTTTTCCATGTGCTTCATTTGCCTGAACAACTGGTCAAATTCAGTGTTCTCATAATTCGCCGAATTTTCCCCGCCGCCTTTGACTCGCCCCTCGGGACCATTGAGTAAAAAGAAAAAATTCTCCGGGTCGGGGTAATCCGCATTCCAGCCCATATAGAAAAGTTGCACATTACCTTTGCGCAACTTGTCCTGAAAACGATTGAAGTCGCTTGAACGGACCACCAACTGAATATCGATTTTGGCGAACTGCCGTGTTAGCCAATCCAGACGGGACTTTTCTCCCATCCCGCCGCCGGTGGTATCAAGATTCAGCACCAGCGCTTCACCGGTGACAGCATGTCTGCCGTTGGGATAACCCGCCTCAGCCATCAGGCGTTTCGCCGCATCGATTGATTTACGCTTGGGGCGTCCATCAACCCAGTCGTAGACTGCTGGATTGATACCGGCCTCTCCCGCCTCAAACCCGAATATTCCCGGTGGCAAAGGGCTTTGTGCGGCCAGGCCACGACCGTTTGAAAAAATCGAGATGAACTCTTCCTGATCGATTGCAATCGAAATCGCTTGCCGAAGCGCCGCCTGTTTTTTGGACAAACTACCGACCACGGGATCCAGCATGTTGAACCCCATATAGAACGTCGAACTCTTGACCGAAGTCAGCAGATGAATCCCCTTTTCCTGCATTTCTTCGGTCAACGCCACTTCACCCCCAATATTGACTTTGACCGCCTGATCAAAACTGTCAGATGAAATACCCGAGGCGTCGAAGTAACCCTGAAGGAATTTGTTCCAATAAGGAATTGCTTCTTTTTCCCGCGTGAAAACCGCTTGATCGATAAATGGCAGGGGTTTGCCACAATCCGCCAGCAAGCCGGCAGCGAGATCGTCCGGTTCGCCTTCGCAAGGGTAATCCTGGCCATGAAAATTGGGATTCTTCGATAACACCATCCGGCGATTCGGGTCATTTTCGGTCAACATGTAAGGCCCGGTGCCGACCGGCCACCAATCCAGCGTAAGGTTTTTTTCCGCCATTCCGGGCTGGCTGAAGAAACGATCCACCTCCCGTGGCACCGGCGCAAAAAACGGCATCGCCAGCCAATAGGCAAACTGAGGATATTTGCCCCGAATCCGGATTCGCCAAGTGCCGGCATCGACCCGTTCGACCCCTCTCAGGGGAAAAGCATCCAGATCCAGCCAGGCATCCTTCTCCAGCCCCTGGGCGGCCTTGTTCAATGTATTTCCAAGTTCCTGCAGGCCGACAATCTTGTCCGCCATCATGCCGAAAATTGGCGAATGCAAGCGCGGATGGGCCAAGCGCTTGATCTGATAAATGTAATCATCCGAAGTCAGTTCGCGCGTCGCGGTTTGTGGAAAATCAGCAATACGGGTTCGTCCTTCCGCCACATTTTTCCCGAGATACATCGGTCGACCGCTGGTATCGAGTACAAATGCTGGATGCGGCTGATAGCGGATACCTGACACCAGTCTCAGTTCATAGACACTTTCCGCGATCTGTTCAACGGGTGCGTCTGCCGGCAAGCGCTGCCCGCGCGCATCCAGATAGACAGGTACCGGTATCTCCTTGAGGGTTGCGGGGATCAGTTCATAAGGTCGCTTGAGATAGTGGTACTGCAAAGGAGGCTCATAAATCTGCCCGGTAAATGCGATCTCATCCTCGGCATAGGATTGCGCAGGATCAAGATGCTTGGGCCGATCGGTAAATGCGGTGTACAGAATGTTCTTTCCAGCATCGCCGGCCGGATAAGGGTCATTCCAGGACGAACCACAACCCGCTAGTGCCAACAACAGAAAGAGGCAGGAAAATATTTTTCGCATGGCGCGCAGTTTAACAACTTGACCGGCCGGCGGTGCATTGCCCACAATCCATCAAGACCCATAGACAGAGGCAGCCATGCTCGATACCAAAATTCCCGACTTCTCCATCCCGACAACCAATGGCCAAAGCTTCAAGCTTTCCGAGCACGCAGGAAAAATCCTCGTTCTTTATTTCTATCCAAAGGACAGTACGCCGGGCTGTACCACCCAAGGTCAGAATTTTCGCGATCTCCACGCTGAGTTTTCTGCGGTCAACGCAGTCATTTTGGGAATTTCCCGGGACAGTCTGAAGTCACACGAAAACTTCAAGGCAAAACAGGGTTTCCCGTTTGAACTGGGCTCGGATCAAGACGAAGCACTATGCACGCTGTTTGGCGTGATCAAGATGAAGAACATGTACGGCAAACAGGTCCGCGGCATTGAGCGCAGCACCTTCGTAATCGATGGCGAAGGCGTCTTGCGACGCGAATGGCGCGGACTCAAGGTACCCGGACATGTGCAGGAAGTCCTCGATTTCGTAAAAACCCTCTAACAACTCACGCAAAGGCCCATCCCATGCCGCGCAAACCCGCTGCCAAGAAGCCCGCTGTTACGAAGATGTTTGTCCTCGACACCAATGTGTTGATGCACGATCCCAGTTGTCTGTTCCGGTTTGAAGAACACGATATCTTCCTGCCGATCATGACCCTGGAGGAACTCGACAATCACAAGAAAGGCATGTCGGAAATTGCACGCAATGCCCGCCAGGCTTCACGTACGCTGGATGAAATGCTGGCGAAGGACGAGGTGGATATTGACGAGGGAATCGACCTTACCGGGCCTTCCAGCAAGCTGGCCAGCGGTCGCCTCTATCTGCAGACGGAAGCCATCAGCGCCGAATTGCCGCAGGGTCTGCCCACCTCCAAGGTCGACAACCAGATTCTCTCTGTGGTTATCCATCTGCAAAAAAAGTTTCCCAAGCGCCCCGTCATTCTGGTGTCCAAAGACATCAACATGCGTATCAAATCGCGCGCACTCAACCTGCTCGCGGAAGATTATTTCAATGACAAGGTACTGGAAGATACCGACATTCTTTACGCCGGTACACGTGCGCTTCCCGAGAATTTCTGGGACAAGCACGGCAAGGGCATGGCGTCCTGGAAAAAGGACAGCAAGACCTACTACAAGGTCACAGGCCCACTCTGTCCGAAATTCCTGATCAACGAGTTTGTCTGGCTGGAAAAGGATGGCTTCTCTGCCATCGTCAAGGAAACCGCCGGCAAGACAGCAACCCTTGAAACCCTGATTGACTACACCCATCCTAAAAATGTGGTTTGGGGCATCACCGCCCGCAACCGTGAACAAAATTTCGCGCTTAACCTGCTGATGAATCCGGACATCGATTTCGTCACTTTGCTCGGGCAGGCAGGCACGGGAAAAACCTTGCTCACACTGGCGGCAGGGCTGACTCAAACACTGGAAAGCAAACAGTTTGCAGAAATCATCATGACCCGCGTCACCGTACCCGTCGGTGAAGACATCGGCTTTCTACCCGGCAGCGAAGAGGAAAAAATGGCGCCATGGATGGGTGCGCTGGAGGATAACCTTGAGGTCCTCACCCACACCGATGAAAGCAACAGCCCCTACGGCGGAGAGTGGGGCAAAGCTGCGACGCAGGACATCATTCGCTCCAAGATCAAAATCAAATCATTGAATTTCATGCGGGGCAGAACCTTCCTGAAAAAGTATCTGATTATCGACGAAGCACAGAATCTGACCCCGAAGCAGATGAAAACTCTGGTAACTCGAGCCGGACCGGGAACCAAGGTTGTCTGCCTCGGGAACATTGCCCAAATTGATACCCCCTACCTCACCGAAGGCAGTTCCGGCCTGACCTATGTAGTTGATCGTTTCAAGGGTTGGCAGCACTCCGGTCACATCACGTTACAAAGAGGGGAGCGCTCCCGTCTCGCAGATCACGCAGCCGAAGTGCTATAATTTTGAGCATTGTTGAAGCCGTGTCCATGACGCGGCTTTTTCGTTTCAGCCATGATGTCGACCGGAGAAGCTTTTGAAACGACGAGATTTCCTGGCCTCAGTGCTTGCACTGGCAGTCACTGCAGGCGAAGCCCAGGCGGCAAATAAGCAACGTGCGAAAAAGGCCGGCACGTCCGCTGGCAGCGACAAGAAAAATAAAAATAAAACCACCGCAAGCAAATCGTCCAGCCGAAAAACAAGCACCCGCAGGGACAAGAGAACGTCCCGAGCAGTGGCCCCGGCATCAGCTTCTGTGAGCGGCGATCAGTCGGTAATAGATCATCCAGTGCAGGGCACATCAGCCTCCCGACTTCCTGCCGTCAAGGCATTAGAAATTCCGAGCGAATGGCGCACCTGCGAAATTGTGACGCTGGTGAAACTGCCTGCGGGAACCCAAGGGCCCGCAAAGCTATGGCTACCCTTGCCGATGAACCAGGATTCACTCTATCAACGAGTGCTCAGCCACACCTGGCAGGGCAATACGCTCAGCGCCGGCATGCGCCGGCTTCCGGATGGTGATCTCGAAATACTGACTTGTGAATGGCGAGATGCAACTGATGCCAGTTTCCGACTGGTAAGTCAGGTCGCAACTGCCGATCGGCAATTCGACGTTTCACGCCGTAGTGCAGCGCCGGACCGTGACGATATCCTGCGCAAGAATCTTCAGTCCAGCAGCCTGATCCCGGCAGAAGGCCTTGTTCAGCAACTTGCTGACCGAATCGTCGGGCGTATCAAAGATCCCGTTGCTCAGGTCAAAGCGATTTATGACTGGGTAATCGACAATTCGGTTTATGACCCCGGACTGCTTGGCTGTGGTACCGGTGACGTGAACAAGCAATTGTCCAGTGGCCGCTACGGAGGGCGTTCGGCAGATATCAACGGACTCTTCGTCGCACTGTGTCGTGGCAGCGGGATCCCCGCACGGTGCTCTTACGGTCTACGCACCGGGCCATCCAGTTTGTTCCCAAGTCTAGGATTGACTGGCGAAGATGCCACCCAAGCCTTCCATGTCCGCGCTGAGTTTTACATTCCGGGTTATGGCTGGGTTGGCGTAGACCCAAGCGACGTCCGCCGAGCCATCACACTGGACAACCTTTCCGAGCATGAGCCGCGACTGGCCTCGCTACGCAGAGTGCTATTCGGTGTTTGGGAGATGAACTGGGTGGCTTTGAATACGGGCAATGATGTCAGGATACCCAGCCTGTCAGAATCCCCTGCCTTTATTTTTGAGCCGCGTCTTTACATCGACGGCAAGAAATTAGGCCCACAACGCACCTTGGCCGCCCCCTATTACCGGATCAGTGCGCGACCAATTCGTGCCTGAAATCAGTTCTGGGAATCAACGAATCCGCCACTCGCCAGATTTTCGAAACGGGTGTACTCACCGATAAATGCCATGCGGACGGTGCCCGTCGGTCCATTACGCTGCTTGCCGATAATCACTTCAGCAATCCCTTTGTCCGGTGTATCGGGCTTGTAATACTCCTCCCGATACATCATCAAGATCACATCGGCATCCTGCTCAATTGCGCCGGATTCACGTAAGTCGGACATCATGGGACGCTTGTCGGTTCGTTCTTCAACTTTCCGCGACAACTGGGAGAGCGCGACAATCGGAACCTGCAATTCCTTGGCAAGAGACTTGATGGACCGTGAAATTTCCGAGACTTCCGTTGCGCGATTCTCTCCCTGACGATTACCGCTCATCAACTGGATGTAGTCGATTACCAGCAAGCCCAGTTTGCCCCCATATTGACGGGCCAGACGGCGCGCTCTCGCACGCAGGTTAGCCGGACTCAAGCCCCCGGTTTCATCGATGTAAATGGGGGCTTCGTGCAGTTTTCCCAAGGCAAATGTCAGGCGTGACCACTCGTCGTCCGACATCCTCCCGGTTCTCAAACTCTGGGAGTTCAAACGACCAATCGAAGCCAGCATCCGTGTTGCCAATTGTGCCCCGCCCATTTCCATCGAAAAAACACCGACTGGCAACCCCGTATCCACAGCAACATTCTCAGCAATATTCAGTGCGAATGCCGTTTTTCCCATCGACGGTCGACCCGCCACAATGATCAAATCTCCAGGCTGAAAACCTGATGTCTTTTGATCGAGGTCGAGAAACCCTGTTGGGACGCCGGTAATATCCGAGGGATTATCCCGATCGTGAAGCTCCTGAATTCGCTCCACCACCTGAGTTAACAGCGGGTTGATATGTACAAAACCCTCACTGTGGCCAGCCCCTGCTTCAGCGATCTTGAAAATTTTCGACTCTGCCTCGTCGAGCAGGGTTGCCGCATCGCGGCCCAGGGGATTTAGCGCATCACCTGCAATTTCGTCCGCGGTCGCCACCAGTTGTCGCAGGACCGCGCGCTCACGCACAATTTCGGCATAGCGACGAATATTTGCGGCAGAGGGCGTATTCGCGGCCAATTCTCCGAGGTACGCCAGGCCACCAGTTTGCTCTCCCTCTCCTGCCGCATCCAGTGCCTCGGCAACGGTAACCACATCCGCTGGCTTGGCTTTTTCCAGCAAATTTTTTATCTGACGAAATATCCGCCGGTGCTCATCGCGATAAAAATCAGCATCCGCGAGCAAATCACCCATCCGGTCCCATGCCTGATTATCAAGCAACAAGCCCCCCAAAACGGATTGCTCAGCTTCGATGGAGTGCGGCGGCACCCGCAACTGGTCAAGCGTCGAATCAGAGTAGCGGGGTTTGTTGGGGCGTTGATTCATGGGGCCTCAAAATTAAAAAGGCCTCGCAATTGCGAGGCCTTGAAGCGTAGTTTAAAGCCGCTTACTCGGCAACCACGGCAACAGAAATGTTGGCAAGCACATCGGTATGCAGAGCGATATCGAGCGGGAACTCGCCAATCGCCTTAAGCGGACCTTCCGGCATGCGAACAGAAGACTTGTCGACGTCGAAACCAGCACCCTTGAGTGCTTCAGCCACATCAGCATTACCCACAGACCCGAACAGACGACCGTCCATACCAGCCTTGCGAGCAACGGTCACAACAGTACCGTTCATCTTGTCAGCAACGGCTTGTGCAGCAGCCAGCTTCTCGGCAGCCGCCTTTTCCAGTTCGGCGCGGCGTGCTTCGAACTCAGCCATGGCAGCCGGCGTGGCACGCTTGGCCATACGCTGGGGGATCAGGAAGTTACGGGCATAGCCGTCCTTGACCTTGACCACGTCACCAAGATTACCCAAGTTAACAACTTTTTCGAGCAGAATGATTTGCATGTTTCGTCTCCCCGGAAATTATTGATGGTTGTCGGTGTAAGGCAGCAGGGCCAGGAAGCGGGCACGCTTGATAGCAGTGCCCAGCTGACGCTGGTAACCCGCCTTCGTGCCGGTCAGACGAGCCGGCATGATCTTGGCGTTTTCCTGGATGTATTCCTTGAGGACATCTACCTCTTTGTAGTCGATTTGTTCGACCTTTTCTGCCGTGAAGCGACAGAATTTGCGACGCTTGAACAAGCTGTTGCCGCGACGCTTTTTCTTGTCATCAACCTTCTTCTTGAAGAATCGTGCCATTTTCGTTTCCTTCCAAATATTCAATAGTGTTGGCGTGTATCACGGGCATTTTGGCGTTTCGACCTTTTGCAGCAACAAATCCAACGACTCTCAGATTGCCGCCCAAAGGTGCCGACTCCAGCCAGCGTGCCATAACACCCAAAGCAACAAGAGGCATTTCCAGCTCCACATTTCTTTCCGTGCCATTTTCAAACAGCACCGAACGATGGGATAACCTGCCCTCACTCACCGGAATACCTGCCGGGGTATAGCGCAACTGTTTGCGCTCCACCAGACATCCGTCGAGAGTAATGTTGTTCAGTTAAGCACTTTCCCGTGAAGCCAGAATCAGGCAGCAGCCTGCTCGACAGGAGCAGCTTCGCCAGCCAGCAGGGACTTCGACTTTTCTTCCTTCATCATCGGGGAAGGCGTCGTCACGGCAGACTTCATCTTGACGGTCAGATGACGCAGAACTGCATCATTGAACTTGAAAGAATGCTCGAGCTCGCTCAGCGTGTCGCCATCGCACTCGATATTCATCAGCACATAATGTGCTTTGTGGATCTTCTGGATCGGGTAAGCCAATTGACGACGGCCCCAGTCTTCCAAACGATGCACTGAACCACCCTTGCTGGTAACGATGGAACGATAGCGCTCGACCATGCCGGGCACTTGTTCGCTTTGGTCCGGGTGGACGATAAAGCAGATTTCATAATGACGCATGCAAACTCCTTTTGGGATAAACCCCCCGTCATGCGAACGCGGTGGGGCAAGGTTGAAAAGCCCAAGACTATAGCACAGCCCTGGGCCTCAGAGGAAGAATACAATCAGAAACAGTCGTCTTCGATTGACAATACGCCCTCGGCCCCCTCCATGACGGCAAGCGTCAGACCCTCAACCTGGGTCAGGAAGTGATCCGCAAAAAAACGTGCTGTCGCGCATTTGGCTTGCCAGAATGAGTCTCCGTCACCGGCATCCACATGCTGCTTTGCGATGATCGCTGCACGCCCCATTTGCCAGCCTCCAACAACAATCCCGAAGAGATGAAGGAAAGGGACAGAGCCCGCATGGACAGCCTTTGGCTTAGATGAAAACTCTGAAACGATCCATGCAACTGCACGCTCAAGCGCCTTCAGTGCCACGTTCATACGCAACCCAATTGGCTGAAGCTCACCCTCCAGCGCTTGCAAGTCAGCACGCATTCGAGCAATCAGCCCTGTAATGGTCGCACCTTTTTCACGTGCAATTTTTCGCCCGATCAGGTCATTGGCCTGAATAGCAGTAGTGCCTTCATAAATCGTGGTAATTCTTGCATCGCGCAGATGCTGGGCTGCTCCGGTTTCCTCGATGTACCCCATGCCGCCGTGAATCTGTACACCTAACGATGCAATATCAATCGCGCTTTCAGTGCCCCATCCCTTGACTACAGGAATCATCAAATCCACAAAAGCCTGCATTTCATTGCGAACAGCAGGGTCAGCATGTGCTGATGCCTTGTCTTGCGCCGCTGCAGTCACATAGGCAATTGCTCTCATGGCTTCGATGCGAGAGCGCATTGACATCAACATGCGACGCACATCGGGATGTTTCAGAATCGATACCTTGGGACCACCGCGCACACCAAGCTCGGTTCCCTGAATTCTGTCCCGTGCATAAGCAAGCGCACGCTGATAGGCGCGCTCCGCATCGCCCAAGCCCTCCAGGCCCACGTTAAACCGTGCTGCGTTCATCATGATGAACATGTATTCAAGGCCTCGGTTCTCCTCGCCAATCAGCGTACCAATAGCCCCACCCTGATCACCAAAAGCCAGTACTGCCGTCGGGCTCGCATGGATACCCAACTTGTGTTCGATGGATACACAGTAAGCATCATTGCGATCACCCGGCGATCCATCAGCGTTCAGCAGGAACTTCGGAACAAGAAATAGCGAAATGCCCTTCACGCCTTCTGGCGCATTCGGCGTTCTGGCGAGGACAAGATGGACAATATTGTCCGTCATGTCGTGTTCACCGTAGGTAATGAATATCTTTTGCCCAAAAATCCTGAAAGTTCCGTCGCCAACGGGCTCAGCTCGCGTTCTCACTGCAGCAAGATCCGAACCTGCTGATGGCTCGGTCAGATTCATCGTTCCGGTCCATTCACCAGAAATCAACTTGGGGAGATATGCAGCCTTCTGACTTTCACTACCAGCAATCACCAAGGCTTCAATCGCCCCCTGGGTCAACATCGGACACAAGGAAAATGCGTGGTTCGATCCTTTCCACATTTCGCTGACCGCAGTTGCGAGCAGCTTTGGCAAGCCCTGACCACCATATTCAGGATCACACCCCAAACCGTTCCAGCCATTTTCCACAAAATGGGAATACGCCTCCTTGAAGCCCGGCGCCGTTGTAACTACCCGATCATTCCAGCGAGCACCTTCGCGGTCGCCAACCCTGTTCAGGGGTGACAGAACATCCGATGCAAAGCGTGCAGCCTCATCCAGCACTGCATCAACCAAATCCTCTGTCGCCTCTTCATATCCCGGCAAATTGGAGATCTGCTCAAGTGCAGCCAATTCCTTCATGGCAAAACGGATATCTTTCAGCGGGGCAATGTATTCACTCATGATTTGGCGCCTTCTTTTTCCATTCTGCTGGACACTTCCTTGATTTCGATCAGGAACAGGATTTCCTCGACGACTGCCAGGCTAAAACCAGAACGCTGACCACCCCGATTGTCATGCAACAATTGATACATGTAGCTCACAACATCTGGCGAACGCCACATGTCGATGATTGCCTGGATGATGTGGGTCATTTCTTCAAGGCCTTGAGGCTTGCTTTCATGCCCGGCACCAACTGACTCATCAAGGACCAAATCCAAGGCAGAGCTCTGATAAGGCTTTTCGTCCCATTTCTGAATTTCCACATTGAAATTGCGGTTCAAATTCTTTGTGACATTTTCGAATTCGTCTTTCATGCCAGCCATTCGATACACGTCCATCAGACGGATCCATGGCTGCAACGCTTCTTGAGGGTTATTGTCGATATAGTCCTGAAGCGCTTGAGCAGCCCCTTTCACTCGACCGAACGAAAGCATGATATCGGCAAGTTCAATAATCGGATTTGCCTCAAATTGCTCGTCGACCGTTGTCGCGGCCTGCGACATCATTGAATCTGCCGGATTGAGTGGTGCAGGCTGGCTCCCCCCGAATGATTGCCCGGAATGCGCCATTTCAACGTCAACAGGTGCCGCAGCCTTGGCAAGCGGCGCGGGCTGAATCGCAACATCCTCAAAGCCCAGACTGTCGTCCTGCTTGGGCGATACTGCCGCGGGAGGAACATCATCCGCCTCAATATCATCGAACGCCTGAGTCTCATTCTGTTGCCGGCGGCGACGGAGGATGAGCAACACCAGCAATGCAACCAGTGCGCCACCGAGCACGCCATAGAGCGCCCACTCGGACTCAAAAATACTTTCGTCGCCTGCGCCTTCGGCAGGAGGCTGAGTGGCAAGCGGAGCCTGCGGCGCTTGCGGAGACACCGGCACTACAGAACCCGGCGCTGGCGATTGAGTACCGGCAGGCACTGCCGTCTGCGCACGCTCAGCCAAGCCGACAGTTGTGGACTGCAGCTGAGTCAGGCCACTTTCCATATTCCGCAGTTTCTCTGCCGCAGCCAGTTGGCTTGTAGCTTGCTCATAAAGCGCCTGCAGCATACGAAACTCCAGACGTAGCAACTCACGCCGCGCCTCGCTGCTTGCATCATCCGAAGGGGCTTGGTTCAAGCCAGAGGACAGAGAAAGACTGGGATCCCCGACATCGACCATGCTCAACTGCAAGCGATCCGCGGTCACAATCGGTGCCGAGGCCGGTACAGGCTTCATCGGTTTGTCGAGCGCCGGCGCTGCAGCAACAGCAGGTCTCTGAGCGGGCTTCCTGGAAGATGGACGACTGGAACTACTCTTCGAGGAGGATTCAGTTGCTTCTTCAGTTCGCACCGCAACCGCCGGTTTAGGGGCGGGAGGATTGGCCACACGTTCCGGTTCTGAGGCCTTTTCGATGCGGGGAGATGCGAGCAGGGTGTATTCCCGATGAACTTCGTTGCCACACCCCAACTGGACAGCCACCGTCAACAATGGGTCACGCAAAGGCTGGGACGAATCGATCACGAGAAATGGCGTTTTGCCTTGTCGAATACTTGTTCTGGCCTGTCGCAACCAAGGCATATCACCAGCAGATCTTGGGCTGACAATCCGGAAACAACTGGCGTCGGGGAACGGTTTTTCTGCCCCAACGATCTCGATATTGAGATGAAGAGCCTCACCCAGTATTGCCTGCCCGTGCAGTTCACCGAGACCGATTGCTGAAGCCCCGCCCGAAAAAGCTAGCGACGCCAAGGCCGGCAGCAAGCGTAAAGCGATTGGTTTCAAAACTGCAGCTCCAGATGACAATAAACTGGTCGAATTGTAACGCTTATTTATCGGATAAATAACGGGAATCATCGTACGAAACGACCCATTGAGGGCGATAAACCACGAGCAAAGTAATCATCATGCCCGACAGCCACGCCTCCGAAAAAGCCAGCAAAATGAAATAGGGGGAATACTCCGTGATCAAATATTCCCAAGGGTAAGTACCGGCAAGTCCAAAAAGAATCGTGGACATCAGCCCGACCCCCATCACACTGACCCCGGCAACCATGAAGCCATTGACGAAAATATAGATAAAGAAATTGCAGGGCAATTTACGCAACAAAAACCCAGAAAGGTAATGACTGATCAACACGCCGCCACCACCAAGCAACAAGGCATTTAGCGGATAGGAAAACGCACCTGCAGCACCGTTGACCGTAACACCCAAAGTTACGAAAGAGAGCCCGATAAACGCTAACCTGGGACCAAAAACGAGGGCAAAGAGGTTTGCCCCGAGCAAATGAAAGGTCAATCCGGGGCGAACCCCGGCTTTCATGCTCCAAACCAGCGTCAAAAACACCACCATGCCTAACCAGACATTCAGATGTTCTGAATCCTGAAGCCGCCGCCAATCCGCACGTAATACAGACTGGGCGAATATCGGTATCCAGACAGCCCACGCCATCCAGTACCAATATTCGCCCAAAAGTTCGTCTGTCAGGTTCACGCGGCAATTTTAGCCGAGAGCAGACTCCAGTTGCGGCACCACTTCGAAAAGATCACCGACAAGCCCGTAATCAGCGACTTGGAAAATGGGAGCATCCGGATCCTTGTTGATGGCAACAATAACCTTCGAGTCTTTCATACCGGCCAAGTGCTGAATTGCGCCGGAAATTCCGACCGCAAGATACAACTGAGGAGCAACAATCTTTCCGGTCTGACCAACCTGATAATCGTTAGGCACGAATCCCGCATCAACAGCGGCACGCGAGGCACCCAGGGCGGCACCCAGCTTGTCAGCAAGCGGCTCCAGCAGCTTGTGGTAATTTTCGCCACTTCCAAGCCCACGACCACCCGACACGATAATTTTTGCCGCCCCGAGTTCCGGACGTTCGGACTTGGTCAGCTCGCGCTCAAGCAAGCTCACCTGAGCGCCATCAACACCTGCAGACAAAGACTCAATCGGCGCATTGTTCCCGGAGGCCGGCGCATCAAATGCTGTCGTTCTGACGGTAATAACCTTGACTGCATCAGCACTTTGTACCGTGGCCATTGCATTACCGGCATAAATCGGACGGACAAATGTATCAGCTGACACCACCCCGGTAATTTCGGAGATTTGAGCCACGTCCAGCAGTGCGGCAACGCGGGGGAGCAGATTTTTACCGAAGGTGGTTGCCGGAGCCAACACATGGCTATAGCCCGCTGCATTAGCGACAATCAGCGTCGCCAGATTTTCGGCCGTCTGATTTTCATACAACGCTGCATCAACCAGCAACACCTTGCCAACACCCGCTACGACTGCCGCCTGCTGAGCAACGCTGGCGCAAGAGGCACCTGCAACCAAAACGTGAATATCCCCACCAATTTTGGCTGCCGCAGCAATGGCATTCAGGGCCGCGGATTTGAGATTCTGGTTGTCGTGTTCTGCAATAACGAGAATGCTCATTTAGATCACCTTCGCTTCGTTCTTCAGTTTATTAACCAATTCAGCCACGTCTGCCACCTTGACGCCAGCAGAACGCTTGGCGGGTTCGTCAACACGCAGTGTCTTCAAGCGCGGTGCGACATCAACGCCCAGGTCTGCAGGCTTGACGGTTTCAAGAGGCTTCTTCTTTGCCTTCATGATATTGGGCAAAGTTGCATAACGCGGCTCATTCAGACGCAAGTCCGTAGTGACAACCGCAGGCAACGTAACTTGCAGCGTCTCAAGGCCGCCGTCGATTTCACGGGTGACACAGGCTTTACCATCGGCAATCACAACCTTAGATGCAAAAGTAGCTTGAGCCCAACCTGCCAAGGCTGCGAGCATCTGGCCCGTCTGGTTGGCATCATCGTCAATTGCCTGCTTACCGCAAATAACCATCTGGGGCTGTTCGCGATCGCACAGTGCCTTGAGCAACTTGGCAACGGCAAGCGGCTGCAACTCAGCATCGCTTTCGACGAGAATGCCGCGATCTGCACCAATCGCCATCGCCGTACGCAATGTTTCCTGACATGCTCCAACGCCACAGGAGACAGCGATAACCTCAGTCGCAATCCCGGCTTCCTTGAGCCTGACGGCCTCTTCGATCGCTATTTCATCGAAGGGATTCATACTCATTTTTACATTGGCCAGATCAATGCCGCTTCCGTCTGCCTTGACCCGTACTTTCACGTTGTAATCGACGACCCGTTTTACGGGAACGAGAATTTTCACAAGCATCTCCTTTTGTCGCTCAGTTTGTTATGGATTCGGCGCCTGTTTGACAGACGTCTCACCTCGCATCACAATCACCATACTGTGTAGTATGGAGAAGCATACGGTAGCGTATGGAAAACATCACTGTCAAGTCCACTGAAAAATTAACGCGTTCCCGCACATCCGAAAAGCTCCCAAGGCTCCAACTTGACCCCGAAAGCTGGGTCGATATCGCAATTGATGTCGTGGCCAAGGAAGGCGTATCCGGGCTGAGGGTGGAGGTGCTTGCCAAGCGCTGTGGCGTGACAAAAGGTAGCTTTTATTGGCATTTCAAGGATAGGCAAGCGCTGCTTGATGCAGTCTTGGAGCGCTGGCGTGCAGGTCGAATTCGGGACATTGAAAAAACGACCAGCGGACAACCAGGACACGAAGCCTCTCAACTGAGCTATCTGATTGAGGTTTATGCTGCCAATAAAAATCGTAAAGGGATGTCAATCGAACTCGCTATCCGGGACTGGGCGCGTCATGACGCCCAAGCAGCTGCTGTCGTCGAAGCTGTTGATCTTTACCGCCTCGAATGTACCCGACGACTCTTCGTTGCCAACGGCATGACCGATGCTGAAGCGAAAAGCCGCAGCCTGCTGCTCTATGCCTGCGTATTCGGCTTGTCGCTGATGCATTACGATCATTTTGACAATAATCTTGCCGACCTCAAACAGCGCATTTCCGACCATATTGTCAGCGGATAAGCGGAAAGGCCGCTCAGGCCTGCCTCAAAGTACGGGAACGGACAACGAACTCCCGACCGATTTGCCGCCAGACAACACTCTCCTCTGCCAGCGCTGCCGCCGTCCACGGATTGGCAGACAACCAGTTGGCCGGTAATTCCAGCACAAAACCTTTTTCGCTGGACCTAACCTGCCAGGCAGGCAGGGCTCGATCATCCCGCGTGCGATGCAATGAAGCAGCAAGGCGAAGGCAAAAAATCAGCAACCAGATGCCGTCGTCTGGAGAAACAATGCCCAGCTTTTCCAGTTTCCCGCGATGGCCAAGCACCAAACTCGCCAGACGCCCCTGATCCTTCTTTGAAAAACCCGGCATGTCGGCATGACTGAGAATGTAGGCACCATGCTTGTGGTAGGCATTGTGAGCCACTGAAATCCCTATCTCGTGCAATCTGCAAGCCCATGACAAAAATTGCATGTCGTCCTCTTTGGGGACGCCATTTGACAGCTGATTCAAGGCCGACAATGCCGTTGCCTCAACCCGTTCGACCTGATCCCCTTCCACCTGATAACGCCGCCTGAAATGTGCGACTGTCGAATCACGCATGTCGTGATGATGGAAACGTCCCAGCAGGTCATACAAAACGCCAAGACGCAGCGCACCATCCGCATACGTCATCTTTTCAATACCCAGTTCGTCAAATACTGCAGACATGATCGCAATCCCACCGGGCAACACCGGCAAGCGATCGCCTTTGACACCCTTGAGATCCAGATTTTCAGCAGAGCCGGCCTTGACCAGCAAATTACACAAACGATCCAGACCAATCCTGCTGATGCCCGACTCGGCACCCGGGTTCAGAAGATTCATTTCGAGAATATCGGCAATCGCACGTGCAGACCCTGAGGATCCAACCGCTTCTTTCCAGCCAAGACGCTGATAATCGTGGGCAATCAGCTCAATTTCCTTGGCTGCCGCCACCTGAGCTTCACGCAAACGACGCTTGTCGATTTTTCCGTCCGGAAAGAAGCGCAAGGTAAAGCTGACGCAGCCCATGTAGAGGGACTCCATCAGCTGTGGATCATGACGCTTCCCGATAATGAATTCTGTGGATCCCCCTCCGATATCGACAACAAGTCGCTTGTGGTTAGCAGTTGGCAAGGAGTGAGATGCGCCGAGATAGATCAGCCGAGCTTCTTCCCGTCCAGCAATGATTTCAATAGGAAAACCCAGGGCCTGTTCCGCCAGCGGCAAAAACTCGCGGGCATTCTTGGCGACACGCAGGGTATTGGTTGCCACTGCCCGTACAGCACCTGCATCCAGCCCTCGTAGTCGCTCACCAAAACGACGCAAGCCATCCAGCGCCCGCTGTTGGGCCGCAGCATCAAGGCGCTTGTCCGCGCTTAAGCCGGAGGCGAGGCGCACAGGTTCCTTCAGCGAGTCCAAAGGATAAATCTGATCGTCGAGAACACGTCCGACTTGAAGGCGAAAGCTGTTCGAGCCCAGATCAACAGCAGCTACAGTTTCATAAATCATCGCTTGGAAACATCGCTTGATAGAGGCAATCCGCTATTTTATCACTGCGTACCAAAAGCATTTCCTACGACCGCATGACAAAAAAAACCCGCTGCAGAAAACCGCAACGGGTCTGGAGACAACAATTGCCAATATCAGTTTGCGAGTGCCGCGCGTACCTGTTCCAGCGTTGAGGGATCTTCAATCGTGGTCAGATCACCCGGATCGCGGCCCTCTGCCAGCGCCTGCAAGGAACGACGGAGCATCTTGCCCGAGCGTGTTTTGGGCAGTCCAGTGACAAAGTGCACGCGCGCCGGACGTCCAATTGCGCCAAGAATACCGTCGACCGTAGCAAACACTTCTTTTTCGAGCGCTTTCACTAGTTCTGGAGTCGCAATTCGCGCGGCATCCTTGACGACTGCAAAAGCCAGAGGAACCTGACCCTTCAGTTTGTCTTCAACACCAACCACCGCCACTTCGGCGATCGCTGAGTGATTCTGCACAGCCTCTTCGATTTCACGCGTGCCAAGGCGGTGGCCGGCAACGTTGATCACGTCATCAGTACGGCCAAGAATGGTGAAATAACCATCCTCATCCTTGATTGCCCAGTCATAGGACGAATAAACCAGCGGATCCTTGAACAAGGTGAAATAAGTACTGACGAAACGATCATCCTGACCCCAAACCGTGGTCAAACAACCCGGCGGCAAGGGCGGCACTACTGCGGCAATTCCCTTCTCGTTCGCACCGCATTCGGAACCATCCTCACGGAAAATCTTCAAGTTGTAGCCGTAGACCGGGAAAGAGGGCGAACCGAATTTGATTGGCGTTTTTTCCACGCCATGCAATGCAGCAAGCATGGGCCAACCGGTTTCAGTCTGCCAGTAGTTATCGATGACGGGAATACCAAGCTCACTCTGAAACCATTCATGCGTCGGCTGATCGAGTGGCTCTCCGGCCATGAACACGTGCTTGAGCGAAGAAATGTCGTACTTGTGCATGTACGCCGGGTCCTGCTTTTTCAACACGCGCGCTGCCGTCGGCGCCGAGAACATCACGCTGACCTTGTACTTTTCAACAATTTGCCACCAGATACCTGCATCGGGACGCAACGGCGTACCTTCGTACATGATGGTCGCCATGCCGGCGATCAGCGGCCCATAAATGATGTAGGAGTGACCAACCACCCAGCCAATGTCAGAAGTCGAGAAATATGTTTCGCCAGCTTCGCCGCAATAGATGTGCTTCATGGATGAAGCCAATGCAACCGCATAGCCCCCAGTATCGCGCTGCACCCCCTTCGGCTTGCCGGTGGTACCGGAGGTGTAAAGGATGTAAGACGGGTCCGACGACTCCAGCCATTCGCATTCGACGCGGGCATCCATGTTCTGTTCGCGCAGCATGGCGTAATCGACATCACGGCCTTCAACTATGTTGAAGCCATTAACCAGACCGCGGTCAATCATCAGCACCTTGGCCGGCTTGTGTTCTGACAACTCAATCGCCTCATCCAGCAAATGCTTGTAAGGAACAGCCTTGCCACCCCGCATGCCCGCATCGGCGGAAACAATCAATGTCGGCTTTGCATCATCAATACGCGTCGCAAGCGAGCCCGAGGCGAAGCCACCAAAGACCACGGAGTGAATTGCCCCAATACGCGTCGCTGCGAACATCGCAAACGCAGCCTGCGGGATCATGGGCATATAAATCAGAACCCGATCACCCTTCTTTACACCGAGACTTTTGTAAATCGCGGCCATCCGTTCTATCTCAGCCTGCAATTCGGCAAAGGAATACACCTTCTCCTCATCGGTTTCGGTTGAAATGTAAACCAGTGCCCGATCATTCGGCCGCTTGGCCGCATGACGGTCCACCGCGTTATGACAAAGATTTGTCTTGCCACCGACGAACCATTTGGCAAAAGGCGGACGGGAATAGTCACAGACTTGAGTAAACGGTTCCTTCCAGTCGATGAGCTGGGCCTGTTCGGTCCAGAACGCATCCGGTTGCTCTACGGAATACTGATGAAACTCCTTGTACGTCGCCATAAGACACCCTCTAGCTAGTTGTTTCCTGCACTTCACAATGTAAGAACGGATTATTTTTTTGCTGTATTCCGTTCACCAAAACGATGCTCAATCTCTGCCAGTGGCAGAGTCAAGTTCAATTCCTGATCCATCAATTTCAGCAATGGCAATAATTCGAGTAACAGATTTTCCAAATGCGGCTTAACCGGCCCCGGACGCTTTGCTACCAGTAGCTGCAAGGCATGCTTCAAACCGATGGGCCGTACAGCCCCGGCTACGCCACCCGAATCCAAACGGTTACCCCCGGCACGCATTGCAGAATGCATCCGCTCGCCAGCCAGAGTCAGCAAATCCCCCGCCGAAGAAACTTTGTCGCCGGGTACACTCGCCAATCCGAGACTGACGGTCAATGCCAAGGGTCGTCCTTTGGCAGTCAGTTGGGATACCTCAACGGCCTGCCGCACGCGCTCGGCAAAAGTTGCGAAATACTCCGGCGCAGTACCAGGAGAGAGCACCGCAAACTGACCTGGAGCAAAATGGCCGAGGCTATCCTCCTTGCGCATTTTCGCTACCAGCATCCGGGCAAAACGATTTCCGACATCTTCGGCAACCGAGGGCCCTAACATTTGCTCCATCAAATCAAAACCATCGAATCCAAAAACCATCAGGCTGACATCCCCGCCATGCCGTGCGACATGCGACAGCGCCTGCATTGCCTGAAGCTCAATATATTTTTTTGTAAACAAGCCACTGACGGGGTCGGCAACCATCTGCTTGCGACCTTCATCAAGCTCGTCCCGTGCCTTGGAAAGGGTCAGCAAATTATTCAAGCGAGTCAGCACTTCGTTGCCACCACAGCCTTTTGAAATGAACTCTGAGGCACCAAGGCTGCGTGCCCGCGCTCGCTCTTCTTCCGTCTCTTCTCCGGTAACAAGAATGAAAGGCAGGCTCTGCAAGCGACGCAGCTTTGATGAGCGCATTCGCTCAAGCAACTGGTAGCCATCCAGTTTTGGCATGCTGAGGTCGGAGATCACCGCCTGGATGGATTGATCCAGTACCAAGGTCTGCCAAGCCGACTCTCCGTCAGCCTCCTCGCGAACTTCGTATGTCCCTTGGACTTGCTGAACCAAGGTCCGCCGAACCAGCCGCGAATCATCAACGACGAGAATGCGCGGCAAACCTGCCGCATCACTCACCGGCAATCTCCACGACGACACGTCCCTTGGCACGTCCATTGATGAAAGCATCAAAGGCTGACGGCAAATCATCAAATGCGATTGAGCGGGTCATGTCAGCAAGGTGAGGAGGCCTGAGGTCACTGGCAAGGCGATCCCAAACACCACTTCGATATGGCTCACGGATATAGCCAGAATCAACGCCCAGCAAGGAAACGCCTCGCAAAATAAATGGGGCCACAGTTGTATTCACCGCCATACCGGCCGCCAGGCCAATGGAGGCGATCGTACCTCCCTGCATCATGCCACTTGCAAGCCAAGCCAGATATTGACCGCCCAGATTATCCACTGCTCCAGCCCAGCGAGCGCGCTCCAGCGGCCTGAATTTGTCCAAATCAATCGAGTCACGCAACATGATTTCATCAGCCCCAAGCATGCGCAGGTAATCCGCCTCCACGGCTTTACCGGTCAATGCGGTAACGCGATATCCCTTGGCTGACAGCATGTCTACGGCAAGACTGCCCACACCACCAGTCGCACCGGTGACAATGACCGGCCCCTTGTCGGGATGCAAGCCATTCTCCTCCATACGAACAATACCCAAGGCAGCGGTAAATCCCGCAGTACCTAAAGCCATCGATTCAAACAGTGACATGTTTGCCGGTAACGGCACAACCCAATCGGCTGGGACACGGGCGAATTCCGCATAGCCGCCATGGTGAGCAACACCAATGTCAAAACTCGTTGCAATTACCTTCATACCCGGGGGAAAGCGCTTGTCACCACTCTCAACAACGATGCCACAAAGATCGATGCCGCCCACACACGGAAAGCGCCTGATGATCTTCCCGGCACCGGTAGCGGCAAGCGCATCCTTGTAGTTGATACTGGAATAGGCAACTTTGATCAACACATCCCCAACATCAAGGCGGTCAGGTGACATCATTGTGAAATGATGCGCAACAACACCATTGCTGTCTTCTATCAGCAGGGCTTTGAACGACTCCATTATTGTTTGCTCCTCACATCTTTTTCCAAATTGTATTCATAATTACGGATTATGAACATACTTCCCGGGCAGGATAAAAATCCTCCAGGACGCTTTACAGTATGTTCAATTTCCAATACATTGCGTCGCTATGCATTTTTCACCAAACAAGTTCATAACAGCTTTTTTCTTGGCATTCACGATGCTGGGTTCTGCTGTGGCTGACGAACCATTGAGAAAGCCAACGAGCCAGCCATCCCTGCTCGAACGCTACACGAGCGCCACTCAGGAAGTCATCCTTGAGGGCTTGCGCTTGGTCGGCGTGAGATATCAATTAGGTGGCACCAGTGAAAATGGCTTGGATTGCAGCGGATTCGTGCAGAAAGTGTTCCAGAACAGTGTAGGCGCCTACCTGCCTCGTACGGCTCGCGAGCAAAGCGAAATTGGCACTCAGGTTGACATCAACCAACTCAAGGCTGGGGATCTCGTGTTCTTCAACACCATGCGGCGCACGTTTTCACATGTTGGAATTTATCTGGGTGACAACCATTTCCTGCATGCGCCTCGCTCAGGCGCAGAAGTCCGTATTGAAAACATGGACAGCTCCTACTGGATGTCTCGATATAACGGCGCCCGGCGAATTATCGAAGGGCAATAAATCAAGCAGCGTTGCGCTGCTTTTTTTTACCTCTTCAAAAGATAACGAATCTCATTTAATATTTACAAACTGTTTTAACGAATCATTCTCATATTGTTTAATGAAGGAGCCTGCGATGAAGTTAATCCCCTCGTTGATTGCTTTCTGTCTGGCAGCGAGTGGCATTGGCCTGCATGCGGAAGAGAACGTTCTTAACCTGTATTCAGCACGTCACTACCAAACTGATGAAGCCCTCTATACCGGATTCTCCCGACAAACAGGTATCCGAATTAACCGTATTGAGGGCAAGGAAGAAGAATTGCTTGAGCGCATCAGGAACGAAGGAAGCAACAGCCCGGCGGACATTCTGATCACTGTTGATGCATCGAGACTGGCAAAAGCCCACGAACTGGGACTCTTTGCACCACTTCACTCCAAAGTGCTGGAAAAGCGGATTCCTTCGCATTTAAGAACTGATGACTGGGTCGCCTTTTCGACCCGAGCACGGGTCATCATCTACAACAAGAAAACGACTTCTCCAGAAACAGTGCGCAACTACGCAGATTTAGCCGGGCCTGGACTAAAGGGGCGCTTCTGTTCACGCTCGGGATCCCACCCCTACAATCTCTCGCTGATGGCATCGATCATTGCCAACCAGGGCGAAACCAAAGCTGAAGAAATCGCGCGTGGCATGGTCGCCAATTTCGCCCGGATGCCCAAGGGTGGCGATACTGACCAGATTCGCGCAGTAGCAGCAGGTGAATGCGGCGTGGCAATTTCCAATAGCTACTATGTTGCCCGCCTGATACGTTCCACCAAAACTGAGGATATTCAGACCATGGAGAAGGTCGGTGTAATCTGGCCCAATCAGCAAACAACCGGCACCCACATCAATGTTTCGGGTGCCGGAATTCTCAAGCATGCCCCGCACAAGGACGCCGCAATGCGCTTCCTTGAATATCTTGCATCAGACGATGCCCAGCGTTATTTTGCCGATGGCAACAACGAGTGGCCAGTCGTTACTGGTGTCAAGGTGGACAACCCCGCATTGAGTAAACTGGGGCCTTTCAAAGCCGACAAACTGCCGATCGAACGACTGGCAATGTACCAATCAAAAGCACAGATGATCTTTGATCGCGTCGGATTCAAATAAATCCGCACTCGCCAAGGACGGATGATTCCCCTAGAATCGTCCGTCGGCGAGGATAGAAACCATGACATCCAGAAAATTTGGTGCCAGCAAACTGATCACGGCAATCAAAGCGAACGATCTCGAGAACGTGATCGCAGCGCTCAATGAGGGTGATGATATTGAAGAAGCGGATATCCACGGATTTCGCGGACTCCCCCTGCGTACAGCGTGCTTTGGTGGCAATCTTGAGATCATCCGTCATCTCCTTGATTGCGGCGCCGACGTAAATGCAAAAACTGCCAATGGCACCGGAGCGCCTCTACGCTCTGCACTTAGGGCCGGACACCGCCAAATAGCTGCTTTGATTCTGTCCCACGATGCAGAAATTCCCGCCGACGTCTTGATCGATCCGGACCTTCGCTCGCTGGCCGACGCAATCAAAAATGGCACGGAAACCTTGCAGACCGCCCCCTGTATTCCTGGCGTAAAGGTGCCGAAGGAACGTCCGGACCTGGAATTCCGTCCTCCGGAACCTGTCGTTGTAGAAAAAAAGGAGACCAGCATTGCCGACTTCCTCAGCTCGCTTCCCGAGCATCTCATGGAGGAAGTAAATCTCAAGGGTGGCTTCTACGGTGTAGACACCAACATCCTGACCATGGATTTCGAACAAAGCGAAGAACGCTGGAAGAAGCCAGGCGAAGCTCCCGCGGATTCATCTGAGCCCCCTCCTCCGCCACCCAAAGGTGGATTCTGGAAAAGCGGGAGCTAATCCCTTATTACCGGCGCCTTGATGCCGTGATTTGCTTGGACAAAAGGATCAGCGGCAGCAAGCCAACCAGCACGATCGCCAGTGATGCGGTGGATGCCTCGGCAAGCCGCTCGTCCGATGCAAGGGTATAAGCCTGAGTCGCTAGCGTATCGAAATTGAAGGGGCGCATCACCAGCGTCGCCGGTAGCTCCTTCATGACATCGACAAAAACCAGCAATCCCGCTGTCAGCAAACTGCCGCGCAGCAGCGGGGCATGTACACGCAGCAAGGTCGCACCCTGCCCCAAACCCAAACTTCTGGCTGCGTCATCCATGCTGGGTGTGATCTTCGACAAGCTGGACTCAACCGTGTGCAGTGCAACTGCCAGAAAACGCACCAGATAAGCATAAACCAGCGCCGCAATTCCCCCCGTCAGCAACAGGCCGGGATTATGGCCAAAGCAGCTTTCCCAAATCCCCGCGAGCCAATTGTCGAGTCGCGTGACAGGAATCAACACACCGACGGCAATGACTGCTCCCGGCACGGCGTAGCCTAAACCTACAAGTCGGTTCAAGCCCTTCGCGAAGGCACTTTTAGACAGGCGCGCGCCATACGCTAGCAACAAGGCCAACAGTACGGCGGTCAGGGCGGTGGTTCCCGCCAGAACAAAACTATTCCTCGCGAGCACCAGAAAGCGCAAGCCAAACTGCGCATCACCTTCAGTCAAGGCCATCTTCAGCAGCAAGCCAGCGGGCAGAATGAATCCGAGCAGGAGCGGCAAAAAACAAAACAAGGCAGCCAGCCAGCCACGAATGCCGGAAAGATGCCCCAAGACGCCGCGGTTCCGCCCAGTGGTGTTGTGATAGCGGGCACGGCCTCGGGAAATATGCTCAACCGTCAGCAGAAGCAGCACAAATCCGAGCAACATAGCCGCCAGTTGGGCTGCGGCAACCCGGTCGCCCAAAGAGAACCAAGCCCGATAAATACCCGTTGTGAAGGTGTTGACCGCGAAATAGGCCACGGTGCCGTAATCCGCCAGGGTTTCCATGAGCGCAAGCGCAACGCCTGCCATGATCGCAGGCCGTGCCAAAGGCAGTGAAATCGAGAAGAATCCCCGCCATGGCCCCATACCCAAAGTACGGGCAGCTTCTAGCATGCCGCTTGCGCGCTCCAGAAAAGCGGTGCGTGCCAACAAATAAACATAGGGATAAAGCACGCAGATAAACATCAGCATGGCACCAGGCAAGGTACGAACATCAGGAAACCAGTAGTCGCCGAACTCCCAACCAAAGGCGTTGCGCAAGGCCGTCTGAACCGGTCCGGCAAATTGCAGGAAGTCCGTGTACACGTAGGCCATGACATACGCCGGAACAGCCAGCGGCAAGACCAATGCCCATTCGAAAAAGCGGCTCCCCGGAAAAACATGCATTGACGTCAGCCATGCCGCAGTCACGCCAAGGATTGCTACACCAAGCCCAACTCCGACACAAAGCCACAAGGAGTTGCTGATGTATTCGGGCAATACGGTATTGACCAGATGTTGCCAAGTCTCACCGGTACCCCCCGCAAGCAGATTCAAACCCACGCTGGCCACCGGCATGCCCGCCAGAAAGGCAACAGCAACACCGATAACGAGAAGGGGCGAAAAGCTCGAGAAACGCATAACCTGTAAATGCGAATTATAATCGAAGCACTATGGCACAACTTGAAATCAATTCACTGATTCAACGCTACGGAAAACACACCGTGGTCGATGGCGTCAGCTTCCGTCTGGAAGCTGGACAAATTGCCTGCCTCCTTGGTCCGTCCGGATGCGGCAAGACCACTTTGCTACGGTGCATCGCCGGCTTCGAGGACATCGCCGGCGGAGAAATCAGGCTGCACGGTACACAGGTCAGTCGTGCCGGGATGCGTACCGCACCAGAGAAACGCCGCATCGGCATGGTATTTCAGGATTACGCCCTGTTTCCGCATCTGACGATCAATCAGAACGTTGCCTTTGGGCTGGGAAAACTCAAGCCCGAAGATGCCAGCTTGCGCGTGCGCCAGCTGCTGGCGACAGTCGGTCTCTCCGGACAGGGAGAAAAATTCCCCCACGAACTCTCAGGAGGGCAGCAACAGCGGGTTGCACTGGCACGCGCACTGGCGCCACGCCCGGAATTGATCCTGCTCGACGAGCCTTTCTCCAATCTGGATGTTGGCTTGCGCGAACGGCTCTCGGTCGAGGTCCGCGAAATTCTCAAAAGAGAAGGGTCGACCGCCATCATGGTGACCCACGATCAGCATGAAGCTTTCGCCATGGCCGACGAAATCGGCCTGATGCACGAAGGGCGGATTCAACAGTGGGACGTGCCATACAACCTCTACCACCGGCCAGCCAACCGTTTCGTTGCCGACTTCATCGGCCAGGGGGTGCTGGTTGCGGGCGTGGTGGGCGACGGCAACAGTGTACGCATGGAACTGGGCACGCTGACCTCGGACACCCCTGTTCAATGCAGCGAAAGCTGCGCCAACTGCGACCAGGGCTGCCAGGTGGACATCCTGCTGCGCCCGGATGACATCGTGCACGACGATGCCAGTCCGGTTCACGCCGAAGTTCTGCACAAGGCTTTTCGTGGCGCAGATATTCTCTACACCCTGCGTCTGTCCAGCGGCACCGAGGTGCTCTCGCTCGTGCCGTCACACCACGACCATGCACTGGGGGAGAAAATCGGCATTCGCCTCGATGCCGACCACGTTATTGCCTTCAAGCGCAACGATGCGTGTGACGAACCGGACTGCAACATCCGCACCGGGCAGGTTTTGACCCAACCGATCCACTGGCAGGACTGAAACCCCGGTCGCGATGATTCCTCTGCTGGGTCCGACGGATGATTTTCCATCCCTTGCAAGCATCCGTGACGACATGGGTGGATTATTGGCTGCCGGTGGCGGACTGGCACCAGAACGTATTCTCGACGCCTATCGCCGGGGCATCTTTCCGTGGGGTACTGTTGAAGGGCACCCGATCTGGTACAGCCCCGATCCCCGCATGGTCCTGATCCCCGAGAAATTCCGCATCACCCGCTCGCTACGCAAAACACTGCGCAATGGCAAGTTGACCGTAAGATTCGACACCCGCTTCGCTGATGTCATGGCCGCTTGCGCCAATACGCCGCGCCCCGGTCAAGACGGTACCTGGATCGATACCCCGATGCGTACCGCCTATCAGCAACTGCACATGCTCGGCTGGGCCCATTCGGTCGAAACCTACGCCGACGGCAAACTGGTTGGCGGGCTCTACGGGCTGGCCATCGGACGCATGTTCTACGGCGAATCCATGTTCAGCCTGCAGCCAGACGCCTCAAAATGCGCCTTCGCCCACCTGATCCGCTATCTTCTTGAACAGGAATTCGGGATGATCGACTGCCAAATGCACACGCCACACTTGGCCTCGCTCGGTGGAGAAGATATCCCCCGCAGTGATTTTCTCGTTCGCCTGCAACAACTGATTGCCCATCACAAGCCTCCAGGCCAATGGCCTGAATTGCCGCCCCCAACCCTCTGGTAAGCATGTCCCAGCCCGACGACGCCAAACTGCCCTATTCGCTGCTTCAGTTCTACGCGACTTCGCCCTATCCGTGCAGCTACCTGCCGGACCGGATGGCGCGCTCACAAGTGGCGACACCCACCCACCTGATCGACAGCAAAATCTACAGCACGCTCGTCAACAAAGGTTTTCGGCGTAGCGGCATCTTTACCTACCGCCCTCACTGCGACCACTGCAAGGCCTGCATTCCGGTCCGACTGCCGGTCGAACAATTGCTGCCGAAACGCAATCAGCGACGTGCGCTCAAACACCACGGCAATCTGATCGCCCGCGAAATGCCGCTGATGTTTTTCACCGAGCATTACGAACTCTATGTGCGCTACCAGAACAGCCGGCATGCCGGCGGCGGCATGGATGAAGACAATCATGACCAATACGCACAGTTCCTGCTGCAAAGCCGGGTCGATACCCGCCTGATCGCTTTTAGCGAAGGTGACACGCTGCGCATGGTCAGCCTGATCGACGTGCTCGAAGATGGCTTGTCATCGGTCTACACTTTCTTCGATCCCGACATTCCCGGTGCCAGCTACGGCATCTACAACATTCTCTGGCAAGCAGCGCAATGCCGCGAACTCGGCCTGCCCTACCTCTATCTTGGCTACTGGATTGCGGAAAGCCGCAAGATGTCCTACAAATCCGACTTCCGGCCGATTGAAGGCCTGATTGATGGTCAATGGACGCCCCTGCCAGCAAGCACTCAACTGCCAAATCAGAAAGACGCATGAAACATTACCTCTCTCTCTTGCTGCTTCTACCCTGCCTGAGCGTCAATGCGGCTTCCCTGCACAGCTATGCTTGTGACGATGGCAGCTCACTGCAAATTCGCTTCGCAACAACGGTCAACCACGATAGCGAGGCCATTTTGAACCTGCCCGGTGGCGAATTCAGCCTGCCGCAGATTCGTGCAGCATCGGGCGTGCATTACCAGCGCGGCCCGATCAGCCTGTGGATCAAAGGTCAGGAGGCCCTGGTCGAAACCGCTAACAGCACCCGGCGCTGCAAGACGAAGCAGCTCTTGAGCAGCTTTATCGACATTCAGGGAAGCGTTACTTACCTGGCCCGGATTGCGCTGCCACCAGATGCCATCCTGACGATCAAAATTGAAGATGCCGCCCGAACTGACGTCCGAGCCAAAGTACTCGCCGAACAGCGCTACGAACTGGCGGGCGCGCAGGTACCGATCCCCTTCTCGGCCACCATCGACCGCGATCTGGCCGGTCCGCGCGCACGGCTGGTGGTTTCGGCGCGAATCGATGCAGGTGGCAAGGGCCGTTTCATGGCCCGTCAACCCTATCGCCCGCTGCCCGGTCACGAGGCCGGCATTGACCTGATTCTCAAGCCGTTCAACTCACCCCGCTGAACCCCGCAATTTTCCCCGGCCGAACACGCACTGATATGCTGTCGGCCCTTGCCCGATGGAGAAATTCCCATGCGTTTTCGCCTTTTTGCCCTGATTGCCCTGTTGACCGCACTCCTGTCCGGATGCGGCTATAACCAGGTGCAGATCAACGACGAGGATGTCAATTCGGCCTGGTCCGAAGTGCTCAACCAATACCAGCGCCGCGCTGACCTGATTCCCAATCTGGTGGCCACGGTCCAAGGCTATGCTGCACACGAAAAAGCGGTGCTGACACAAGTGACCGAGGCCCGCGCCAGCGTCGCGGGGATCAAGGCCACCCCGGAACTGATCAACGACGAAGCGGCTTTTGCCAAATTCCAGAAAGCCCAGGCAGAAATGAGCAGTGCCCTGGCGCGCTTGCTCGTGGTTTCGGAAAACTATCCGCAACTCAAGGCCGATGCCAATTTCCGGGATTTGCAAGCGCAACTGGAGGGCACGGAAAACCGCGTCACCGTCGCGCGCAACCGTTACATCGCCGCCGTCCGGACCTACAACGTGTCGGTGCGAACCTTCCCGAACAATCTGACGGCCATGGTCTTCGGCTGGAAGCCCAAACCGAACTTCTCGGTGGAAAACGAAAAGGCCATCTCCAGCGCCCCCACTGTCAAGTTCGACAGCAAGTAAGCCGGTGTTGCGCTGCTTGCTGATCCTCTGGCTCGCCCTGCTGCCACTGCACGGACGAGCCGAGGGACCGATCCCGCTGCCGGCGCTCACCGCCGCCGTCACTGATCTCACCGGCACCCTCGCCGCCAGCGACAAGGCGGCGCTCGAAGCCAATCTGCAAGCATTCAACGAGGCCAGCGGTTCCCAGATCGTCATCCTGATTGTCCCTGCCACCGCACCGGAAAGTATCGAGCAATTCAGTATCCGGCTTGCCGAGTCCTGGAAAATCGGGCGCAAGCAACTGGATGATGGCGTGATCGTGATTGTGGCCAAGAACGAGCGGCGCATGCGCATCGAAGTCGGTTACGGACTGGAAGGGGCCATTCCGGACGCCACTGCCAAACGTCTCATCGACGAATATATGGCCCCCGCATTCCGTCAGGGCGATTTTGCGGGTGGACTGCGGTCGACCGTAGCAATGTTGCAAAAACGCATCCGCGGCGAGGCACTGCCGCCCCCGAAGGCAAGCACGCAGGAAAACGAGATTGATAGCGAAGGTCTGTTGCTTGGCGTCATCGCACTTGCCGGCATCGCCCGTTCACTGTTTGGCCTTGCTGGCTCGCTTGCTGTAGCTGCCGTGGCAGGTGGACTGGCGTGGTTTGCCTTCAGTTCGGTCATTGCCGTCGTGATCGCCAGCGTGCTCGCCTTCTTCGCCTCTTTCATGCGTTTTGGCCAAGGCGGTGGTCAGTGGAGCAGCAGCGGCCGCAGTCATCGCGGTGGCGGATTGGGAGGCGGATTCCGTGGCGGCGGTGGCGGCTTTGGCGGCGGCGGCGCCTCGGGAGGATGGTGAGATGAAGCTGTTGCGTACGCTAAAACACCTTTCAGCTGCGAGCCGCCGCGTGCGCCGCACCCTGAGCGATGCCGACCTGGACGAGATCACGGCGGCCATCGCACAGGGCGAAGCGACCCATCGCGGAGAAATCCGCGTCATCATTGAAGGGCCATTACCCTGGGGAGTGCTGTGGCGCGATGAAAGTTGCCGCCAGCGCGCCGAACAACTCTTTCAGTCCTGTGGTGTGAGCCAGACCCGCGACGCCAGCGGCATCCTGCTTTACATTCAGTTGATCGAGCGACGCGTTGAAATTCTCGCTGACCGGGGGATTGATGCCTGTATCGCGCAATCCGAGTGGGACGCTCTGTGCCGGTTAATGGAAGGGGCTTTTGCCGCCGGCGATTTTAAAAAAGGCCTTCTCGATGCCGTCGACCGGGTGAATTTTCTGCTTGCAGCACATTTCCCCACGGATGCCAGAGGGAATCCGGACGAACTCGAAAATCCGCCCTTGATTCTCTGAAAAACATCAAAGAATCATCATATTATGAAATATTAACTTTATTTCACATCAAAGCCGCAAAACCCGGACAAGGCAAAAATCCCGAGCATTCAAGTCTCCGAGTCTTGCACGATGCGCACTCTTCTCGCCGGTTTTCTGCTGCTCTTGTCGAGCCCCTTTGCCTGGTCACAAATCCTGTTGGGAGAACAGCCCATCCATGACGCAGCTCGCCGCGACAACGGCAAAGGAATTCAGCGCTTGTTGAGCGCATCCCCCGAACTACGCGACCTCAAAACGGCGCAAGGATCACAGCCGATCCATCTTGCAGCCATGAATCCCGATATCAGCGCGCTACGCACCCTGATATCCGCCGGTGCCATGGTCAACGCGCGTGACAACGAGGGCGCCACGCCGCTCCACATGGCGGCCTATGCCAGCCGTGCCGCGCATGCACAGTTACTGCTCGAAGCGGGGGCAGATCCCATGGCCAAAACTGACAACGGGCGTGACCCTACGGCCATGGCGCGCAAGGTCAAAGCCGATGAAGCCGCTGGCGTGATTTCACTGTGGATTTTAAAGGGCTGCAAGGCGGGCAAACCATGTTGAAATACCTGCTCCCGATTTTCCTCTTGGGCTGCTATGCAAGCGCCCAAGCCGATGCCTTGCCGACGATGTCGGTCTACACCCCGAAAGTTTGCCTCGCCTGCATCGACTGGACGGAGCATTTACGTAAAAACGGATTCACCGTCACCGTATCGCAACACAGCGAAAGCGAAATGGCCGAGATCAAGCGGCGGCTCAGGATTCCCGCCGATCTCCAGTCCATCCCCAGCGCCGAGATCGCGGGCTATTTCATTGAAGGACATGTCCATGCCGATCAAATCAAGGAGCTGTTGCAAGAACGGCCCAAGGCCCGCGGCTTGAGCGTACCCGGATTGCCGCTCGGCGCACCGGGCAGGGAATACTCCAGTCCAACCTGTCAGACAGCATGTACTGTGCTCGACACGGAATCCGCGGGCTACCGCGTTCGCCGGGAGTTGTACGAAACCCTGCTGGTTCTGCCCGATGGCGGCACCAAAACTTGGGCACGCCATTAGCGCTCAGAGAAAATCATCCGCAAGCCGCGCAAGCCATTCCGCCCACGCCTGCGAGTAGTCTTCCGTTCGGGACTGGATGACCTCCTGCATTAAAAATCCATCACCCCGCTCGCGGTAACGCGTTTCTATCCTGACCCCGGAAGCGCCAGCAGCATCCGGCTGCACGTGACAAACGCTCTCTGGAAGTTCGCGCTCGTAGTGCTGACCTGAAATCGCGGCAGCAACCTGTGCGGCGGCAATTCGCCCCATGGATGCCGCCAAATGCCCGGTTTTCGGATACTGGCCAAACAGCGAGGAAACCATGCCCACCGCGTCGCCAATAACCCAGATGCGCTCATCCAGACGCGAACGAAAATCCAGCGCCCCGACATCCGCCCAGGCATCGGCTTGACCACTCTGCGGATTGGTCCGGATCAGGCCGGCATCCCAGACCAGTTGGGCAGCCTGCTGTGGTGGGCTGAGCAGGGCAGCATCGAAGGCAATTTCGTCGACGTCCGTGCTGACAGTGTTACGCGTCAAGTCAAGCTGACGAACGTGAGCATGGTCCAGATAAGTCACCTGATCCCGAAAGGTTTCAAGTAGCGGCCGACGATACAACGGCATCAGGGGATTGGGATCAATCACAATCAGCCGGGCCGGCAGGCGCCGCGCCTTGATCCAGGCAGCCAGCATGACCGCCCGTTCGTAGGGCGCTGGCGGGCAACGATACGGAAGCGGCGGAATGTTCATGACCAGAGCCCCGCCCTCGAATCTTGCCAAGCGCTGCTTCAAGCGGGGCAAGGCATGAGCATCATCCATACTCGCCCAGCAGGTTTGCCGGAAACGGGCCTCCATCTCACGGTCGACCACGCCCCAAGCGGCAAAATCCTCGCGAATCCCCGGCCCGAGAATCAGATAGTCATACGATATTTCCCGCTGATCCAGGAGCACAAGCTGGCGCGCCCGATCAATCCCTCGCACCGAGCCGCGCACAAAGCGGTAACCGTACCTGCCCGCCAGTGCGGCATACTCCCGCACGAAAGGCTGACTAGCATCAGGAGCAAGCAGCCAAGCATTGCTGCCTGAAAAAGAGACAAAGTCGGCATGGCGGTCAATCAGGACAATGTCCGCCTTCGGCAACAGACGGCGCAAGCGCGCCGCGGCCGACAAGCCGCCCCAGCCGCCACCCAGCACAACAACCCTGACGGTGGCTGCACGCACCGGCAGGTGCAGCGATCCCAAACCGCTGGCGAGCAGAAAATGACGGCGACGCAAACTGAAAGTCATTGGTAGCGCAAAGCTTCGATCGGATCGAGTTGTGCGGCCTTGCGCGCCGGATACCAGCCGAAGAAAATGCCCACGCCTGCAGCTACCGCAAAAGCGAGTACCGCCGCCGCGCCGGAAATCACCACCACCATGCCGGTAAAGAAATTGATCGCCAGGGCGATGCCAAGACCAATCATCAGGCCGAGCAGGCAGCCGGCAAATGAAATCATCACCGCTTCAAGCAGGAACTGGGTGAGGATGTCGCGCTGACGGGCGCCGATGGCCATCCGGATACCGATTTCCCGGGTTCGCTCAGTGACCGACACCAGCATGATGTTCATGATGCCAATCCCCCCCACCAACAACGAGATCGAGGCGATTGCTCCCAGCAGGATCGACATGGTGCGAGTGGTTGCGGCTTCCGACTCGGCAGCAGCAGAGAGATTGCGCATGAAGAAATCGCTGGGCATATCCTCGCGCAATCGATGTCGCTGACGGAGCAGGGATTCGGTCTGTGCCATGGCCTGCGGCATGGCTTCAGCGGAATCTGCCTGTACCATCACCATGCGTACCGAACCCAGGAAAGGGGTACCAAAAACCTTGCGCTGCGCAGTAGTCAGCGGAATGATCACCGTATCGTCCTGGTCGCGGCCATCAAGATTTTGCCCTTTGCTGCCCAGTACACCGATGACAATGAACGGATTTTGCTGAATCCGCAGCGTCTTGCCGACCGGGCTTTCCGCGCCGAACAAATTTTCCGCGACCGTCTTGCCCAGCACTGCAACACGCGTTGCCGAGCGCACATCCGAATCCCCAAAGCCGGCGCCGTCGACAATATTCCAGGCGCGAGAATCCAGGTAGGCCGGCGTAGTACCGATCACCTGCGAACTCCAGTTTTGTGCGCCATACACCAGTTGCCGCGTTCCCATATGAGTCGGCGCCACATTGGCGATCCCGTCCAACTCGGCAATCGCATCCGCATCGGCCACAGTCAGCGTCGGTCCGCCACCGCTCCCGCTACGCACACCGGAGGTGGTAAATGATCCTGAAAGGACGATGAACAGATTGGAACCCATGGTGCTGATCGTCTGCTGAACCGCATACTGCGCCCCCTGGCCGATGGCCAGCATGATGACCACTGCCGCAACGCCAATCACCATCCCCAGCATGGTCAGCGCCGTACGCATGCGGTTGGCCCCCATCGCCAGCCAGGCTTCGAAGAGCATGGCGCGCATCATGATGCGGCCCCGGTAAGTTCATCGCTGACGATCAAGCCATCCAGAAAACGCACCTGTCGGCGGGCATGTGCCGCAATATCAGCTTCGTGCGTCACCAGCACGATGGTGATGCCCTCGCGGTTCAAATCGTCGAACAGACGCATGATTTCCTCGCTGGTATGGCTATCGAGATTGCCCGTGGGCTCATCCGCCAGGATCAGGCTCGGCGTATTAACCAGTGCGCGCGCGATCGCCACACGCTGCTGCTGGCCGCCTGAAATCCTGTTGGGCAACGATTCTGCATATTTGGCCAGTCCGACCCGGTCGAGCAAGGCACGCGCCCTCGCCCGACGGGTCTCCTTGTCGATACCGGCATACACCAGCGGCAAGGCCACGTTATCCTGAAGACTCATGCGCGGTAGCAAATTGAATCCCTGAAAAACAAAACCCAGGGTACGGTTACGCAGAGTGGCCAATGCGTCCGTAGACAGATGGGCAACATTTTCACCCGCCAAAAAATAGTCGCCGGCGCTCGCTTGATCGAGACAGCCCAGAAGATTCATGAACGTGGACTTGCCCGACCCGGAAGGTCCCATGATCGCCAGATACTCGCCGGCATTGACCACGAGGTCGACACCCCGCAACGCGGGGAACTCCCCGGCAACGGTCTGGTAAGCCTTGGCCAGACCCTGAACGCGGATGACCTGTTGCGGCATCAGAACATGCGCATGCCGACGGATGACGGCTTGCCGCCAGCCTGGTTTTCGCCCGTCACAACGCGTTCACCGGCGTGAATCTCGCCTGAAATCAGTTCGGTGTTGCGGTTATCGGTAATCCCCAGTTGCACACTCACAGGGCGCAAATTCTCGCCATCGAGCACGTAGACCGTTGCATTCTGGCCGTCCTTCTTTCGACTACGTCCGCCAGTTCCCGCGCCGCCGCCATCAGCGCCCGCCCCCATCCCCGGCGCCATACCGGACATGCCAGACATGCCGGCCATTGCCGGCGCTGTCGCAGTTTTCGCAGCATCGGCGGGCTTGAAGCGCAGGGCTGCATTTGGCACCAGCAGCACATTGTCGCGCCGCTGGACGCCAATGCTCACATACGCAGTCATCCCCGGCAGCAGGATCAATTCCGGATTGGCCACGGAAATACGCACGTTGTACGTCACCACGTTTTGCTGCGTCAGCGGATTGAGGCGAATTTGCTGAACGACACCTTCGAAATTCCGGTTCGGAAAGGCGTCGACCGTAAACCTGGCCTTTTGGCCTTCACGGATGCTGCCAATGTCCGCCTCGGCAAAGCTGGTATCGATGCGCATCTCGGTCAGATCCTGTGCAATCTTGATCAAGGTCGGCGTCTGGAAACTCGCTGCCACCGTCTGACCGAGATCCACAACCCGATCAATCACCACGCCGTCGACCGGCGAGCGGATCACGGTAAACCCGAGATTGGCCTGATCTCGCGCATTTTGCGCTTGAACCTGAGCCAACTGGGCGCGGGCAGATTTCAGGGCTTGCACGCTCTGATCGTATTCTTGACGCGACACATATTCCTGGGCCAGCAAGGCCTTCATCCGGCCTTCGCTGGCTATGGCCAGATCCAGGCCAGCCTTGGCATTCACGACCGTGGCTGCACTCTGGCGTTCCGTGGCGGACACCAGCGCATCGTCCAGTTCAAGCAAGGGCTGCCCCTTTTTGACCTTGTCGTTGAAATCCACATAGAGCTTCTTGACCGTTCCCGAAACCTGCGTCCCGACACTGATCAAGACCACCGGATTCAAGGTGCCATTGGCAGAAACTGTCTGCACTACGTTCCCTGTCGTCAGTTCGAGCAGCTTGTAGCGTTTTTCCGGATCCTGCGTATTGCCCTGGCGAAAATACCAGTACCCCCCCGCAGCCAGTCCAACGATCAACAAAGCCAACAGCCCGCGCATTCCAGTTTTTTTCATGGTTGTCCTTCTGCTGCCTGCAACAGCGAGTAATCCAGCGTCCCCATCGCCTGCGCCAGCACGGCGCGATAAACACGCCAGTCCAGTTCCGACTGAATCCGCTGGACGCGGGCATAGGCCAGCGCCGTTTGCGCCGTCAGCAAATCAAGAACGTTGCCAACCCCCGCCTTGTATCGGCCCAGCGCCACACCGGCGGACTGCTCTGCGCTGGCCAGCAAATCCTGCGTGGCCTGCAGGCTTTGTGTTGCCGTCGTCAAATTCTGGTAAGCCTTCCAGACATCGAGCGCCACCTGCTGACGAATCCGGTCGTACTGAGCCGTCCTGAGCTCGGCTTGCGCCTCAGCCGAACGCACCCGGTAACGGGTATCGAATCCGGAAAAAATGGGCAGCTTGAGCGTCAAACCCAGGGCGCCACCGTGCGCCTCTGTACCGGCAAGGCTTTGCCAGCCCGGACCTGCCGACAATGAAATACTGGGGCGTCCCTGCGCCCGCGCCGCGTTGATTGCCGCATTGGCAGCCTGTGCTTGCGCCGCGGCAGCCTTCAGGTCCGGACGACTTTCCTGGGCTGTCTCGATCATCTGCTCCACAGCAAGTGAAAACGCCTTGGTTGCCGGTGGCGCGGGCAAGGCAGCCAGTTGGAGTACCTGCTGTGCAGGCAAGCCCAAAGCATTGGATAGCGCCCCCATCGCATTTCTCGCCTCGCCTTCTGCCCGCAGTCGGTCGAGCATGGCTTGAGAAGCTGCCGTCTTGGCCTGCAATCGGTCAGCGGGAGTCGCCGTGCCCACTTGGTAGCGCAATTCTGCTGCAGCCAGACTTTCATTGGCAGCACGCTCAGCGTCCTGCCGTGCCAATACGGCTGCCTGCGCAGCCTGAGCTGCGTAATACGCTTGCAATGCACCAAGGAAAATCGTCTGGACGCCGGCATCTTGCGTCGCCAGCGCGGCATCCAGCAGATAGGAGGATGCGGCAATATTGGCAGAACGCTGTCCGGAATCGAAGAGCAGCCAGCTGAGATCAATGCCGGCCGTTTTCTGGCTGTAATCACCGTTACGCGCAAACTGGCGCGTGAGCCCGACACGGCCATCCAGCGATGGCCATTGTGTGGCCCTTGCCACCCCCAGCAAGGCCGCCTGGTTACGGGCTGCAGCCCACAGTTCGCGGGTTTGCGGGTGTCGACACAAGGCCATATCGACAGCATCCAGCACCGCGAGAGGTGCATCCGGCAGTTGATCAGTACATGGGAGACTGCCGACCCGCGAAGCCAATACCCGGGAAGAACGCAATAATTGTTCCGGATCGCCGGGAGGGAGATCAAACGCCGAAGCGACAGGGATGACTGCGGTCAACGCGCAGAAACAGGCAAAAATACGCATGGGCGGCAGTGTAGCGCCTGAATTTGATGCGCGATGTTACCGTTTGTTTCAAGCGAAGCAAGGCGTTGCGGTAAAATCCCGCGCACTATGCTATATCCACTGATTAGAAAATTCTTCTTCGCCCTCGACGCCGAAACCGCTCATGGGATCGGCATGAAGGGTATTGACCTGATGCAGGCTGCCGGCCTCGGGTGTGCTGTTGCCAAGCCGGTAACACCTTGCCCCGTTGAAGTCATGGGCCTTAAATTCCCGAATCCGGTGGGCCTGGCTGCCGGTCTCGACAAAAACGGCGACCACATTGACGGCCTCGCCAGACTGGGCTTCGGCTTCATCGAGATCGGGACAATCACGCCGCGGCCGCAGGACGGCAATCCCAAGCCCCGGCTGTTCCGTATTCCGGAAGCGCAAGGCATCATCAATCGCATGGGCTTCAACAATGCAGGGGTCGATGCACTGTTGGCCAATGTTCGTGCAGCGGAATTCCCCAAAAAGGGTGGCATCCTGGGGATCAACATCGGCAAAAACGCCAGCACCCCCATCGAAAAGGCTGCCGACGACTACTTGCTCTGCCTGGACAAGGTCTATAACGACGCCAGCTACGTCACCGTCAATATTTCCTCGCCCAACACCAAAAATCTGCGCGAACTCCAAAAGGACGAAGCGCTGGATGACCTGCTGTCGCAACTCAAGGCAAAGCAGCTTGCGTTGGCAGATCAACATGGCAAGTACGTTCCGATGGCACTGAAGATCGCTCCCGACCTGGACGATACGCAGATCACGGCGATTGCAGATGCCTTGCGCCGCCACCGCTTCGATGCGGTCATCGCCACCAACACCACGCTGTCCCGGGAAGGTGTCGAAGGTCTGCCCAACGGCGCCGAGACAGGGGGCCTTTCCGGCAAACCTGTCTTTGAAAAATCCACCTTGGTGCAGCGCAAATTGGCGACCGCGCTGGCTGGCGAACTGCCAATCATCGGCGTCGGCGGCATCATGGGTGGCGAAGATGCTGCTGAAAAAATCCGTGCCGGGGCCAGCCTCGTCCAGTTTTATAGTGGGTTCATCTATCGCGGCCCCGATCTGGTGGCCGAAGTGGCTGAAACGCTTTCCCAGATTCTCAGGAAGAAAACCGTATAAAGCCATAAGCCGGGCGCGGTTGTTTGCACTGCAACAAAGTCCGATAATACGCGCCCCAAGCTAGTCAAATCTATGAGCCATTACTTATTCATCCTTGTCGGCGCGGTGCTGGTCAACAACGTCGTACTGGTGAAGATCCTCGGTCTTTGCCCCTTCATGGGCGTCTCCAAGAAACTGGAAACCGCGTATGGCATGGGGGCTGCCACGACCTTCGTGCTCACGCTGGCAACCGGCTCAAGTTACATCATTGATCATTTCCTGCTCATGCCCTTCGGGCTGGAATACCTGCGCACACTCTCCTTTATCGTCACTATTGCAGCCATTGTGCAGTTGACTGAGATGGTGATTGCCAAAACTTCGCCTTCGCTGCAACAGACACTGGGTATCTATTTGCCGCTGATCACGACTAATTGTGCCGTTCTCGGTGTCCCGCTGCTCAATGTCGCGCTGGGTTACAACTTTGTCGACTCCCTGCTGTTCGGCGCGGGAAGTGCCATTGGCTTCTCGCTAGTCCTGATTCTTTTTGCCGGCATTCGCGAACGTATCGAAGGCGCTGAAGTGCCCGTCCATTTTCGCGGTGCGGCGATCGCAATGATTACTGCCGGCCTGATGGCACTCGCCTTCATGGGCTTTGCCGGTCTGGACAAGTACCAGTAATGGATATCCTTCTCGCTATCCTGATCATGGCCCTTGGCGCCGTCGTACTTGGCGCGGCCTTGGGTTTTGCCTCAATCAAGTTCAAGGTTGAAGGCGATCCGCTGGTCGAAAAAATCGAGGCGATTCTCCCGCAAACACAATGTGGGCAATGCGGTTACCCAGGGTGCAAGCCTTACGCAGAAGCCATCGCAAAAAGCGAATGCGATATCAACCTCTGCCCCCCCGGTGGCATGGAGGGGGTGCAGCGGCTTGCCGACTTGCTGGGCAAGGAAGTCAAGCCGCTCGATGCGGTAGAAAAACCCAAGCAGATTGCCATCATCGATGAAAACACCTGCATTGGCTGCACCCTCTGTATTCAGGCCTGCCCGGTCGACGCGATTGTTGGCGCTGCCAAACAGATGCACACCATCATCAGCCAGCAATGTACGGGTTGCGAACTTTGCCTCCCGCCCTGCCCCGTGGAATGCATTCGCATGGAAGCAATTCCGGAAACACTGGACAACTGGAAGTGGAAATACCCGGTGATCCAGATTCAGGCCAAGGCAATGTCCGCTGCAAGCCCCCTGAAAGACGGTGCCGATGGCATCAAGGAAGCTGTCTGATGCTGCTCGATCTTTTCAAGTTCAAGGGTGGGGTCAAGCCACCATCCAACAAGACACAATCGAATACGCAGCCGATTGCCAGCGCCCCTTTGCCTTCGCGCCTTGTGGTCCCACTCCACCAAAGTATCGGCGGTACGCCACGGCCCCTGGTTCAGGCAGGAGATATCGTACTCAAGGGACAAATGATCGGCGAGGCCGACGGCTGGGTGTCAGCTGCCGTCCACGCACCGACTTCTGGCACGGTCGTGGAGATTGGCATGTATGCCCAGCCACACCAGTCCGGTCTGACGGCAAAGTGCGTGGTCATCGTACCTGATGGTGCCGATCGCTGGATTGAACGTCAGCCCTTTGATTACGCCAACGCAAGCCCGGAAGCCACTCGGCAGTACCTCCAACAATCCGGCGTTGTCGGTCTGGGCGGCGCTGTTTTCCCGACGCACGGCAAACTGACCCCATCGCGCACCGTGCCGATGGATGAACTGGTCATCAATGGCGCCGAATGCGAACCTTACATTACCTGCGATGATCGTTTGATGCGCGAACGCGCCGACGAAATCGTCAAGGGCATCGGGGTATTCAGAGACCTGTTACGCCCCCGAAAGGTTCTGATCGGCATCGAGGACAACAAGCCGGAAGCTGCTGCAGCCATGCGCTTGGCCATTGAGGCCGCAGGTGAAAATTTCCAGGTCATCGAGGTGCCAACCCGTTATCCCGCAGGTGGTGCCAAGCAGTTGATTCGCGTACTCACCGGCAAGGAAGTCCCGGCATCGAAGCGTTCCACCGATCTCGGCGTCCAATGTTTCAATGTCGCTACCGCTTACACTGCGTGGCGTGCCATCGCGCATGGCGAACCTGTCGTGTCGCGTATCGTGACCTTGACCGGCAATGTCGCTCAACCCTGCAATTACGAGGTGCTTATCGGTACCCCGATGGACGAACTGCTGGCACTCGCACACCCCCACCCGGATACGGACGGCATCATCATGGGCGGCCCGATGATGGGCTTTCTGCTACCCGACGAGCAGGCCCCCGTGGTGAAGGCGAGCAATTGTCTGATTGCCCACTCGGAACGCCTGTTTCCGCCCAAGGCACCGGAAATGCCCTGCATTCGCTGCGGTGCCTGTGCAACTGCCTGTCCTCACGAACTGCAACCCTTCGAGCTTTACTGGCATTCGCGTGCCAAGGACTTCGGCAAAACGCAGCAATACAAGATATTCGACTGCATCGAGTGTGGCTGTTGCTCTTTTGTATGTCCGTCACGCATTCCGCTGGTTCAATACTTCCGTTTTGCCAAAAGCGAAATCTGGGCCCGGGAACGCGAGAAAAAATCGGCGGAAGACGCTAAAAACCGTTTTGAGTTCAAGCAGTTCCGCGAGGAACGAGAAAAATCCGAGAAAGCCGAGAAGCTGGCCAAGGCAGCGGCTGCTCAAGCAGCGAAAAAAGCAGCTGAAGCGGCAGTGGCTAATCCCGCCTCTGACCTCCAGCCGGTAGCCGATGCCAGCACTCAGGAAACAACGGTCGACGCCGCTGCAGATGCAAAAAAGGCGGCCATCGCCGCTGCCATGGCGCGAGCTAAAGCCCAGCGTGAAACTGCTCGACCGAAAAACACCGATGAACTGACGCCCGAGCAAGCAAAAACCCTGGCCGAAATAGACACTCGCCGCGAAACCGCCGGTATTGCCGGCGCACCGGCCAACAGCGAATCCGAGAATCCATGATGTTTGCCCCAGCACCTTATCTGCTCAAGGATGCCAGCGTCAGCCAAGTCATGACCCAGGTATGTCTCGCCCTGGTTCCGGGCATCGCAGTCTATGCCTGGCTGGTCGGCCCTGCCATTCTGGTTCAGCTGGTGATTGCCTCCTTGAGTGCGATCGCCGCCGAAGCCCTGATGCTCAAACTGCGCGGCAAGCCGCTGGCAATGTTTCTATCCGATGGTTCGGCCATCGTGACTGCCTGGCTGATTGCCCTGACTTTTCCCCCGCTTGCACCGTGGTGGCTGGTTGTGACCGGAACGGCTTTCGCCATCGTTGTCGCCAAACATCTGTATGGCGGACTTGGGCAAAACCCTTTCAACCCGGCGATGGTTGCCTTTGCCGTTTGCATCGTCTCCTTCCCCGCCTTGATGTCGCAATGGCCAAGCGTCGGTCTCAAGATGCCCTTGATTGACCAGGTGAACTACATTCTCGGACTTGCAGAACGTGTCGATATCCTTTCCGGTGCGACGCCGCTGGATTCGATGAAAACGGCGCTCAAGCTGGGAGAGGGGCAGATCGACATCGCCCATTTACTGGCCAATCAGGACATTTACGGCAACTTTGCCGGTCGCGGCTGGGAATGGGTGGCTGGCGGCTATCTGCTGGGTGGTCTGTGGCTGTGGCAACGCAAATTGATCAGCTGGCATGCCCCAACTGCCTTCATTTTGTCCATTGTGGCCATCTCCGGGGCGCTCTGGCTTTATCGTCCGGAATTTTTCGCCAGCCCGATTTTCCATCTGCTCTCAGGCGGCACCATGTTGGGTGCGTTTTTCATTATTACCGACCCGGTATCCGGATGCACGACGCCGCGCGGCAAACTCCTGTTTGGCGCTGGCGCAGGCCTCCTCGCCTACGTCATCCGGGTCTTTGGTGGATATCCCGATGGCGTCGCCTTCGCCGTGCTGCTGATGAATCTCTCCGCACCGGTCATCGACCTGCTCACCCAGCCAAGAATTTTTGGCATGAAGGACAAGGCATGAGCGCTGCGCCTCAATTCACAGCCTCCAGAATGGCAGTGCGAACGGCCGCCATCCTCTTTGTCTTCGTTATCGTCTTTACCGGGCTACTCTCTGCTGCTTATAAATGGACGAAGCCATCGATCGATGCCTCGGCCTTGGAAGAGAAGATGAAGCTGCTCAACGATGTGCTACCGGCAGCAGACTACGACAATGCCTTGATCGATGACACCATCCAACTGCCGCCAACCGAGGAACTTGGCCTGCCGGAATCCACCACGATCTATCGCGCACGCAAACAGGGAGATCCGGTAGCCCTCATTTTCGAGGCGGTAGCCCCTGATGGCTACGCCGGCAACATCAAGTTGCTGATCGCACTTCGCGCCGACGGCAGTATTGCCGGCGTACGCGTCACTCAGCACAAGGAAACCCCCGGACTGGGCGACTATATTGATCCGCGCAAGGACAAGAACAAGGCCGGCCCATGGATCAACCAATTTGTCGGACGCTCCCTGGCCAACACCACGGAGAAAGCTTGGCGCGTGCGCAAGGACGGCGGACAGATTGACTTCCATGCAGGCGCCACCATCAGTGCGCGAGCGATCGCCAAGGCGGTACGCAAGGCAGTCCAATGGGCCAATGGCGAACGTGATCGTCTGTTTTTGGAGAAAAAGCCATGACTCGCGAAGAATTCACCACGATCGCCAGAAACGGCCTCTGGAAACAGAACACATCCATTGTTCAGATCCTGGGTCTGTGCCCTTTGCTGGCAACGACGACAAATGCCGTCAATGGCGTCATGCTCTCGTTGGCAACAATCGTCGTCATGGCAATATCCAACTTCGCTGTCGCGTCTCTGAGGCATGTGATTCCTCACGAAATTCGCATACCGGTGTTCATTCTGATTGTCGCCGCACTGGTGACAGTGGTTGACCTGCTGTTTAATGCCAACTTGCATGAACTCTATCTCGTGCTCGGCATCTTCATCCCGCTGATTGTCACCAACTGCATCGTGCTTGCGCGTGTTGAGGCGTTTGCAGCCAAAAACTCCCCGCTTCGCTCAACGCTCGACGGCGTATTTATGGGTCTGGGCATGCTTTGGACACTGGGTTTGCTAGGTGCCTTGCGGGAGTTTCTAGGGAATGGAACCCTTCTCGGCGGCATTGACATGGTTTTCCCCAGCCTGCACCCGATCCAGTTGCTGCCGGAAAACTACCCTGGCTTTCTGCTGGGGATGTTGCCTCCCGGGGCATTCATTCTGCTCGGATGCATGATTGCCTGGAAGAACTGGATGGATGCCCGTGCTGTGGAACGGGCGCGCCAGAAGCCACCGATGCCGGTGGAAGCACTTGGCTGTCACTAAGCCAGCCAGTTCACCGTTTGGCTGTTGATGCGCATCGACGAATTTTGCCAGTCCCTGCAGCGACTGGGTGCCAAGCAAGCGCATATTGATCGCATCCTGCGCGCATGGCTTCAAGCCAAGCCGCTTGATGCCGGCTCGCGCCGTCAGGCAGCAGAGAATTTTCTTCCTTTGCAGGTTCGTGCGGCACTTCCCGATTTATCGCTGCGCCTGGACAAAGTTGCCCGTGTGCTCTCCGAACATCCCGGAGAAGAAGGTGCACGCCTGCTGGTCGAACTCGCTGATGGCCAAACTGTGGAAAGCGTCTTGCTTCCTCGGGACGGCGTGTGCATCTCAAGTCAGATCGGCTGTGCCGTGGGCTGCTCATTTTGCATGACCGGCAAACAAGGTCTGCTACGCCAGGTGAGTAGCGCCGAGATGATTGCGCAAGTGGTGATTGCTCGCGCCAGACGTCCGGTCCGGCGCGTGGTCTTCATGGGCATGGGTGAACCTTCCCACAACCTCGAACAGGTACTTGAGGCAATCGATTTGCTGGGCACAGCCGGCGGTATCGGACACAAGAATCTGGTTTTTTCCACTGTGGGGGATTTGCGTGTTTTTGAGCGTTTACCGCAACAACGGGTTGTCCCTGCGCTGGCGATTTCACTGCACAGTTCGAATCCGGAACTAAGGGCCTCCCTGCTGCCAAGAGCCGCGCCCATTTCACCGGACGCTCTGGTTGAACTGGCCGAAAGCTATGCCCGAGCCACCGGCTATCCGATTCAGTACCAATGGACCCTGATCGAAGGCATCAACGACAGCGATGCGGAAATGGATGGCATCGTCCGCTTGCTGAGCGGCAAATACGCGATCATGAATTTGATCCCCTACAACGAAACCGCGTCGCTTTCCTTCCGGCGCCCGAGTCTTCAGCACCTCACAGCCTTTGCCCGCGGCTTGCACGCACGCGGCATCCGAACCACAGTGCGCAACTCGGTCGGACAGGATGTCGACGGTGGCTGCGGCCAGCTCCGTGCTCGCCAGCTTGATGGCAGTACGGCACCGGCCAGATTGCGCCGCAGCGATCAAATTCAGCGGGTGGACGTACCCAGCTCCTGATTCAGGAGCAGATGTCCCATTTCTTCCGCGCCCTGCGGTCGACCGAAGAGATAGCCCTGAAACTGATCGCAACCGTGTTCGGCCAAATAGCGGCTCTGAATTTCGTTTTCAACGCCTTCGGCGATCACCACCAGATCCAGTTCGTGGGCCATCGCGATGATGGCTGAGGCAAGCCTCACGGTTTCACCGTGCTCACCGATCTGACTCACGAAGGCGCGGTCAATCTTCAGCGATTGCACTGGAAACTGGTGCAGGTAGCTCAGTGAGGAATAACCGGTGCCGAAATCGTCGATCGCCACATGTATGTGCATTTTTTGCAGCTTCTGCAGGATTTCGGCAGCACTGCTGGCGTTGCGCATCAGCAATGACTCGGTCAATTCAAGCTCGATCAATTGGGGAGGAATACCGTATTCGCCAAGTAAATGGGCGATCATCGCCGGCAAATCCTGACGGGCAAACTGGTGGGCAGAAATATTGACGGCAATCGGAACGACCAACAGGCCGGCATCGAGCCAGGCACGCTGCTGAGCGCAAACCGTTCGCAGCGCCCATTCGCCAAACGCATTGATCAGGCCGTTCTCCTCGGCGAGCGGAATAAATCTGACCGGTGGCACCATGCCATGATCCCGATGGCGCCAGCGCATCAGCGCCTCGGCACCGACCAAATCACCGGTCTTGGCGCACACTTTGGGCTGATAGTGCAGCAGCAACTCTTCCCGCTCAAGCGCACCGAAAAGATCATTTTCCAGCAACAACTCGCCCAGCGAGGCGGTATTGATTTCAGCAGAGAAGAAGCGCCAGGTATTGCGCCCCTCATCTTTAGCGCGATACATCGCAGCATCTGCCTTGCGCAATAACTCCGAGCCAGTTTCGCCGTCCTCCGGATAGAGGGCGATACCGGCGCTGCCGCTGACCGTCAACTCATGGCCCGCGAGCAAATAGGGTTGGCATAGTGCCGCCAGCAGCTTGCGTGCAATATGCGCCGCATCCTGCCGATGCACGAGCTCCGGCAAAACCACCACAAATTCATCACCACCTTGGCGGCACAGGGTGTCGGCTTCGCGCAGCACCGACAGCCCCCGTTGAGCCGCCTGCACAAGCAGGCTGTCGCCGACTTCATGTCCCAGGGTGTCATTGATATTTTTGAAACGGTCGAGATCGACAAAGATGACTGCCATGGCACGCTTGGCGCGACGCGAATTCAGTATGCCCTGATTGATCCGGTCATCGAGCAAAAGGCGGTTTGGCAAGCCGGTCAGCGCGTCATGATGGGCAAGGTGATGAATCCGGGCCTCGTTTTGCTTGCGCTCCGAGATATCGGTGAACACCCCGATAAAATTGGTGGCACCACCATGCTCGTCGCGTACCGCAGAAATCGACAGCCACTCGGGGAAAATGCCACCATTTTTGCGCCGATTCCAGATCTCACCCTGCCACTGCCCTTGCTCGCTCAGGTGCTGCCACATGTCACGATAAAAGGCTTCGCCTTGCCGACCGGAATTGAGGATGGCCGGCGTCTTGCCGATCACCTCTTGCGGTGAATAACCCGTTATTTCGCAAAATGCCGGGTTGACCGCAACAATCCGGGCATCACCATCGGTAATCGTCATGCCTTCGCTGGCATTGGTGAACACCCGGCCATACAGTTGCAACTGACTTTCAGCGCGCTTCTGCGCTTCGTAGCGCTGAGCAAGATCGGTGTGAGCCGCACTCAGAGAACGGCGATCGCGTTCAATACGGAACAATGCATAAAGTACATAAGCCACAAGCAGCAAGGAAACGAGGTACAGCATGATGCGGAAATGACCGGCCGAATGCGCGGCTGCCTCATGGGCATCGTTGTACTCGCGCATGATTTCATCGTGCAGACTGGCTGTCGGTGCACGCATGATCTGCTGAACCAATCCATAAACCTGCGGACGCAATTCAATCACTTGTCGCGCATGAAGCAGCACTTGCCTCAAGGCACCATCGGCTGATCCGGCGTAGCTTTGACTTGCTTGGCGAGATAACTCTTCCATGAGCCGATTCGCGTCTTCGGTCCGCGGACCCCGCTGAAATCCGAGCAGACGACGAACAAAGCGCTCGAAAGAGGAAACATCAGCCCCTTGCCGAGTTCCAAGGAAGGCCTCTGCTGCAAGCGGCAGATAAAGCTCTGAATTGCGCAGAATCGCATTGACTCGCTTGAAACGATCGATATTCAGATTTTTTTCTGCATACGCTTTTTCAAATGCGTCAACCCGACTCAACACAGCATCGCTATCCTCGTCGCTGAGGGCCTCCGGTACCTGCTGCAAACGAGCGATCGCCTCCTCGATCTGCTGGCCTTGATGGACCATGCCATCATAGTTTTGTGCGAGGTCTGCATAACTGGCGACCACCGCAGCATTCAGCAACACATCGGCCTGCTGGATATCACGCAGCGCATGAATGTAGGCATAGTGCTCATCCGACGAAACCTCGTCGGTTTTAATAAACAGCCAGGTGACAAGGAGCGCCAGACCGACAATCACGGCACCATGCACCAGTTTTCGCAAAAAATCCTGAGACATCCCACGGGTCATTCGCGAACCTTTTTCATCAAGCCAGGACCGGACAAGGTTCTCAAAAAAGCCACGATCAGATTCACATCACTATCATCCAGCTCGCGCCCGAGTTGGTAACGCCCCATGATTTTTACTGCAGCCTCCAGCGTCTCAGCAGAACCGTCATGGAAATAAGGTGCGGTCAGCGCCACATTGCGCAGCGTCGGCACTTTGAAAACGTGGCGATCTTCCTCACGACCTGTCACGTTGTAACGCCCCAAATCAGCCTTTGTCACCTGTTTACCGGCGAAGTAGTCACCCATCACACCGAACTTCTGGTACATGTTGCCGCCGAGCAAAGCGCCCTGATGGCAACTCGTACACCCATATTCACGGAAACGCTTGTAACCCTTGATCTCGTCGTCGGTCAGTATCCGTGTATCACCCAACAGATATTGGTCCAAACGGCTGTCGACCGTAACGAGGGAGCGCTCAAACGTCGCCAGTGCATTGGCGATATTCGCCGCATTCAACCCATCGGAATAGGCCGATGCGAACGCTTTGCTAATAGCGGCATCCTGCCCCAGGCGCTCAATGACCTGCGCCCAGTTCGAACCCATTTCAACAGGATTGTGAATGGGGCCTGACGCCTGAACTTCAAGCGAGGACGCCCTGCCATCCCAAAACTGCGAGAAACCGAAGCCGCTGTTTAGTACGGTCGGTGCATTAACCGTCCCTTTGGCGCCTTGGATACCGGTGGAGACCGATTGATTATCCGTTCCACCAAACTCCAGGCGGTGGCAGGAACTGCAACTGACCGTACCATCGCCTGAAAGTCTGGCATCGGAAAACAGTTGCCGCCCCAAGGCAACGCGGTCAGCGCGTAAAGAGCCGGGCTTGCGCAAGGGCACCACGGGCTGCAGCGCATCGTCGTGAACGACAAGGCCCCGATCCAGCGACTGCAACATCGGATCCATTGGGTGATTCATACCGAAATACACAGCCACCAATAGCATTATGGTGAGCAGCAAGACATACAAGCGCCGAGTGACTGTCACTTTGCGTAGCTCACACAATTTTTCCCGGCTCTTTTCGCTGCATAAACCGCCTCATCTGCCCGCCCCAGAAAGCTCAAACGGTCCTCGCCGCTTTGCCATTCCGCAACGCCGATGCTGACCGTGCACTGGATAGTGTCACCACTAGAGGTCAGGACCTTCGCCTCGGCAAAGCGCTGACGCAGCCGCTCCGCCAGCAAGCCCGCGGCATTCAGTTCGACCTCAGGCAGGATAATCACAAACTCTTCGCCACCGTAACGGAATGCGGAGTCACTACGGCGCAAGGAATGCTGAATCGCAACCGACAAACTGCGCAGTACCTTGTCCCCTTCCAAATGTCCAAACCCGTCGTTGATTCGCTTGAAATCATCACAGTCAAGCACCAACAAGGACAAGGGGTTTCCCGTGTCTCGACTCCGATCTAGCTCAATTGACAGACGCTCATCGAGGGAACGTACGTTAAGCAAGCCAGTCAGGGAATCCGTCTCGCTCAAACGGCGGTAGCGTTCTTCGCTGGCGCGCAGTGCATCTTCTGCCAGCTTGCGCTCAGTCACATCCTGCAAGGTTTCAATCGCACCGACGATTACGCCGGCCGTATTACGGATTGGTGCCGCAGTAAAAAACAGCCAGCGTCCATGCTCTCCAAACGCGGGGAAAAAATCCTCCGCTTCGTAAGCACCTTCGATAAGACAGGACTTCCGGAATTTACCGTGATAAAACTGGTCGACCGCAGTATCAATTGCCTGATCGACAATCAAATCCGCCATGATGGGTCGGGGTGCCGTATAAAAAGCACGCCATTGATCCCGGGTTCCGATGATGTGCTCAGGTAAAACACCGGTCAGAACTGCACAAGCGCGGTTCCAGTGCGTCACGCGATGCTTGACGTCAATCACGAGCGTTGCCACTGGATTACCATCGATCAGCTGGGATAGCGGATACTGCTCGTTATCGATGTTGTCAGCCATGAAACCTTGCAAAGAACCCTCAGTTAGAATGCGTGTGGGTGAATATGGTGCATTCCTGCTCCTCCGACCAACCCACACTCCGGCCATTATCGTGAAAAAAGTCGATATCGAATTATTTTACCAGCGCCTCCGGTCTACGAATCCTCGCCCGGAGACTGAACTGGTCTACGAAAGCCCATTTCAGCTGCTTATCGCAGTCATACTTTCTGCACAGGCCACCGACGTAAGCGTAAACAAAGCTACTCGGCAACTTTTCCTTGTCGCACCAACTGCACCGAGCATGCTAGCCCTAGGTGAAGAAGGGCTGACAGAATATATCAAGACTATCGGGTTGTATCGGACAAAAGCACGGAACGTCACAGCTACTTGCCGCATTCTTACGGAACAATATGGCGGAGAAGTGCCGGATGACCGCGTAGCCCTTGAATCCTTGCCAGGTGTCGGACGAAAAACTGCCAACGTTGTTCTTAATACGGCTTTTGGACATCCTACGATCGCGGTGGACACCCATATTTTTCGCTTGGGAAACCGAACCGGCCTTGCCCCCGGAAAAACAGTAGAAATTGTTGAGCAAAAATTGCTGCGTGTTACCCCGGAAGCCTTCAAAAGGGATGCCCACCATTGGCTGATTCTCCATGGCCGCTACGTATGCAAGGCGAGAAAGCCCGAGTGCAAGGTCTGCATTGTGCAAGATCTGTGTGCATATAAAGGCAAGACCGCATGAAAGCTGCAAGTGGTTTAGCGGCGGCTAAAACTGCCAGCCCCGCACTTGTTGAAGAAGCGATAAAACGCGCACTTGACGCACTATCAATCAGCCGCGCAGATCAAGTCATATTGTTTTTGAGTAATGAGTTCGGTGCGGATGTCGCGAGTGCAATACGAATTGCAGTTGCCACTGCCGGCACACTCAGAGTATCCGGTATGCGCACCCCCGGTGTATTTACCGAGCAAGGGTGGGAAATAGATCGCCCTGCGGCGGCAGCAATGGTTATTAGTTGCACCAACGAAGCAGCACCAACCGAGACGGATACCCCGTTATTGTCGTTCTCTAGCCTCGGTTACTTGCCTCACTCGTGGGAAAAAGGCGCACCCCGTGCAGGACTGTTATCCCCAGGCGGGTTGAGTTGGCAAGCCGGCCGAATAGCAGAAAATGCGGAAGACCGAATTGCCAGCAGATCTCCACCCCGTCAGATCCATTCGCGAGGTTTCAAGCGTCTTTCCAAATATTTGGTGGTTACTGCAGCCAGTGGACGTACGCTATCGATGCTTGCTGGACAGCCTGTTTGCGATATATTGCGTAGAGTTTTACCTCCGGAAGAAAAATCCCTATGCAATCTGCACAAGCTTAGAATCTTCAAAAATACTTCCGACCGAGGGATCAGTATCTTGAGCAGACTCGCCGAAAGCGACTTATTGCTATCGGAGCCAATTGAACAAGGAAGTTTGATATTTTTTGCGGCACGACATCCACTTGCTTCTGCCCAAGAAATACGCGAACAGATGCGCTCGGCAGCAGAAAATTCCGCTCAAAATGCCTTTGCATTCATGTTTTCCTGTGTTGGTCGTGGACCAATTTTCTACGGAGACGATGACGCAGACTTACTGGCCTTCAAAGAACACTTCCCTGAACTTCCGCTGTTAGGCGCCTACGGTAGCTACCAAATTACTCGTGGCAACCAGGAGAACATCTTGAGTCAAAATAGCGTCCTCACTCTGCTTTACGAAAAAACCCTTCATGTTTAACCCAACTAAAGATCAGGTTCGCCATTTTTTTTGTACCGCTTGGCAAAAATACGAGGCTCAGCATCCACTTGTAGGCGCTGAAGTGACGGTAGCAGGCATTATCAGTCAGCACCCCGAATATCACTCCTTGCTTCGTAACACTTCCGATGCAATGGAAAAAACATGGATGCCAGAGGATGGCACCATGAATCCCTTCCTACATTTGTCACTTCATCTCGCCGTTCAAGAGCAGGTCGAAATAGACCAACCCAAAGGCGTTCGGGCTATCTACGAAAACCTGCAAAAGAAAATGGACGCACACGCCGCTCAACACATCCTTCTGGAAAGCTTGGGAGAAACCATCTGGGAAGCTCAACACACGGGCAACACGATGGACTCAATGGCTTATCTTGAAATCATCCGCAAAAAATCCAAGCTATGAAAAAATGGCAGCAGGGAGTTTTTGACTGCTTTTAATTTCTGGATTTCAATGAGGTTTTGGTTTGAGGGTTTTGGTGGGATAGGCGTAAAAAAACCCCCTAGAGTGGTCTAGGGGGTTTTTTGAATGGGGTGCCTGGCGGTGACCTACTTTCGCGAGCGGAAGCTCACTATCATTGGCGCGCTACTGTTTCACGGTCCTGTTCGGGAAGGGAAGGGGTGGGTCCAGAAGGCTATTGCCGCCAAGCATAACTTGTGTGCTTGCCGAGGATTGGCAAGCCAAAATGGGGAAGGTTGTTTGTTGTGACTGCTATGAGTATTGCTGCAGATTACAAGGTTATAGGATCAAGCCGCACGGGCAATTAGTATCAGTTAGCTTAACGCATTACTGCGCTTCCACACCTGACCTATCAACGTCGTGGTCTTCGACGACCCTTTAGGGAGTTCAAGACTCCGGGAAATCTTATCTTAAGGCGAGTTTCACGCTTAGATGCTTTCAGCGTTTATCTCTTCCGAACTTAGCTACCCGGCGATACGACTGGCGTCATAACCGGTACACCAGAGGTTCGTCCACTCCGGTCCTCTCGTACTAGGAGCAGCCCCCTTCAAACTTCCAACGCCCACTGCAGATAGGGACCAAACTGTCTCACGACGTTTTAAACCCAGCTCACGTACCACTTTAAATGGCGAACAGCCATACCCTTGGGACCGGCTACAGCCCCAGGATGTGATGAGCCGACATCGAGGTGCCAAACTCCGCCGTCGATATGAACTCTTGGGCGGAATCAGCCTGTTATCCCCGGAGTACCTTTTATCCGTTGAGCGATGGCCCTTCCATTCAGAACCACCGGATCACTATGTCCTGCTTTCGCACCTGCTCGACTTGTGGGTCTCGCAGTTAAGCTACCTTTTGCCATTGCACTATCAGTACGATGTCCGACCGTACCTAGGTAACCTTCGAACTCCTCCGTTACACTTTGGGAGGAGACCGCCCCAGTCAAACTGCCTACCATGCACGGTCCCCGATCCGGATGACGGACCAAGGTTAGAACCTCAAACACACCAGGGTGGTATTTCAAGGGCGGCTCCACTGAAACTAGCGTTCCAGCTTCAAAGCCTCCCACCTATCCTACACAAGTCTGTTCAAAGTCCAATGCAAAGCTACAGTAAAGGTTCACGGGGTCTTTCCGTCTAGCAGCGGGGAGATTGCATCTTCACAAACATTTCAACTTCGCTGAGTCTCGGGTTGAGACAGTGTGGCCATCGTTACGCCATTCGTGCGGGTCGGAACTTACCCGACAAGGAATTTCGCTACCTTAGGACCGTTATAGTTACGGCCGCCGTTTACTGGGACTTCAGTCAAGAGCTTGCACCCCATCATTTAATCTTCCAGCACCGGGCAGGCGTCACACCGTATACGTCCACTTTCGTGTTGGCACAGTGCTGTGTTTTTATTAAACAGTCGCAGCCACCTTTTCACTGCAACCCCATCAAGCTCCGGACGCGAGGTCCTTCACCCTACCGGGGCACACCTTCTCCCGAAGTTACGGTGTCAATTTGCCGAGTTCCTTAACCCGAGTTCTCTCAAGCACCTTAGAATTCTCATCCTACCCACCTGTGTCGGTTTGCGGTACGGTCAATCGTAAGCTGAAGCTTAGAGGCTTTTCCTGGAAGCATGGGATTACTCACTTCAGTGCCGTAGCACCTCGTTATCACGTCTCAGCATTAAGAAACCGGATTTGCCTAGTCTCTCTGCCTACACGCTTGAACCAACTATTCCAACAGTTGGCTGAGCTACCCTTCTCCGTCCCCCCATCGCACTTACAATCGGTACAGGAATTTTAACCTGTTTCCCATCGACTACGCATTTCTGCCTCGCCTTAGGGGCCGACTCACCCTACGCCGATGAACGTTGCGTAGGAAACCTTGGGTTTTCGGTGTGCGGGAATTTCACCCGCATTGTCGCTACTCATGTCAGCATTCGCACTTCTGATATCTCCAGCATCCTTCTCAAGACACCTTCACAGACCTACAGAACGCTCTCCTACCATCTACACGACACTGACGACGTGTAAATCCGCAGCTTCGGTTACATGCTTGAGCCCCGTTACATCTTCCGCGCAGGACGACTCGACCAGTGAGCTATTACGCTTTCTTTAAATGATGGCTGCTTCTAAGCCAACATCCTGGCTGTCTATGCCTTCCCACCTCGTTTACCACTTAGCATGTCATTTGGGACCTTAGCTGGCGGTCTGGGTTGTTTCCCTCTTGACACCGGACGTTAGCACCCGATGTCTGTCTCCCAGGCTCGTACTTGACGGTATTCGGAGTTTGCCATGGGTTGGTAAGTCGCGATGACCCCCTAGCCATAACAGTGCTCTACCCCCGTCAGTAATACCTGAGGCACTACCTAAATAGTTTTCGGAGAGAACCAGCTATTTCCAAGTTTGTTTAGCCTTTCACCCCTATCCACAGCTCATCCCCTAATTTTGCAACATTAGTGGGTTCGGTCCTCCAGTGCGTGTTACCGCACCTTCAACCTGGCCATGGATAGATCACTTGGTTTCGGGTCTACGCCCAGCAACTGAACGCCCTATTCGGACTCGGTTTCCCTACGCCTCCCCTATTCGGTTAAGCTTGCTACTGAACGTAAGTCGCTGACCCATTATACAAAAGGTACGCAGTCACCCCTTTCGAGGCTCCCACTGTTTGTATGCATCCGGTTTCAGGTTCTATTTCACTCCCCTCCCGGGGTTCTTTTCGCCTTTCCCTCAC
>CALAGF010000378.1 GCA_937892345.1 uncultured Rhodocyclaceae bacterium
GCGTAGATACGGCGAATGCCATCAGTTTGGGCTGCGAATTCGAGAACGCCCATGCGCTCCCCGGCCGCAATTTTCTGATGGACAGGATGCCCTTCCGTGAGACTACGATTCACTTCTTCAGGCACCGGCGGCCGTCTTAAGATCAACGCATGGCTATCACTGCGACGAATCAGCAGCGCCCCGCCCGGCGCTGGCTGCATACGGCGGAAAATCTCATCGAAGTAGCCAAGCTCTATCGCAGCGCTCAAGACACCGATGAATTCGCCATGCTCGCCCACCAAGGCACGTGCAACGACCAGCACCGAGCGTCCCGCCACCCGTGAATGCAGGACCTCGGAAAAAACCAGTCCGCCTTTCAAAGCGGCGCGTGCCTGAATGAAATAGCCCCGATCAGCCACATTGGCGTAATCACCCCCACCCGCCAGATAACGGATTTGTCCGCGGGCGTCGATCAAACGGAAACCCGCCAGTTCAGGGAAAAGGCGACGATGGTTTTCCAGGCGAGACTCCAGTTGCCTGCGCAACACCGGATCAGGCGCACCAGAGGTGATCAAGGCTGAAGGAGGCACGGCAGTAGCCAGCTCGGTCATGCTGGCTTCGAGCCGGCGCAGCGTGGCATCAAAACGACTTTCGATCAGTTCGGCCTGAGTCGACACCGTGCTCTGTGCCTCCGCCCAAGTCGAACGGTAGCTTGACCAGCTCAGATAGGCCAGAAGAACAAAAGCACAGGCCGCCAGCATGGCAACTGCCAGCCAGAGCATGCGAACATTACGGTGGGTAAAACGCGGCGACGTGACCATGCGCCTTCAACTTGTCGTAGACATTTGTCAGATTCTGACTACTCGTGAGCAGTAAGGCAATGATCTACTGAGAGTCTCAGCGGGTTTGCCTGCTCATACTGCATAAATCGGCAGACAACCGGCATATTTGAGCGCCTTTCCAGATAGGTTTCTTTCCGCTCACTCAGTACTTTCCAATCCGCCAAATGCACGCTCTCTGGAAACAAGGTATCTCCGGCACAGTCCATACCGATCCGCGTCAGATAAAAACGCCTGCAATACGGCCATGCGGCAGCGTAGACCGAAGCACCACCAATTACGAATACGGGCTTGCCGGTGGCGACAGCCTGAATCAAACCGGACGCTACCGAGGAAACCCGGGTGCATCCCGCACGAACAACATAGTCAGAATCACGGCTGAGTACAAAGGTATCGACCGGGACACTCTCCATCGACTCATAGGTCATGCGCCCCACCAGCAAGGCCGCGCCCGCCACTGTTTGTTCAAAATAAGCGAGCTCTTCGGGAATATCCCAGGGCAACCAGCCCTCGAGACCTAGCATGCCATTGCCAGCCACCGCAGCAATCGCTGAAATCATGGCTTGCTGGCCAGCCACTGGGCTCGAGTCAAGGTCAAGGAAATCGCCGGCGTGGCCTGGCCATGATAGACGTGCGGCTTTTGCATTGAAATAAATGCAGAACTGACGACATCCATTGAAAAAATCGCATCCATCACCTCAAGGATGCTGGATTCAAGGCACTCACAATGCGCGTTCTGTTCCAGCTTCCGGATGGCCAGAAAAATAACCTCGTAATCAACAACCTGGCGAATATCATGCGGATTGGCGATGGCTGAGACAGGCGCCCAAGCATCTGCATGAACGATTACCGCCTGCGGTCCATGCTTTTCCAGTGGATTGCACCCCGTTCGCAACTGAATGGTCGCGTCGACCGAGGCACACCAGTGATTCGTTTCCAACTTCAGGCTCCTTGTATTGTCACAATGCAACACGTTACCAGAGGCGGAGAAGAAGTTGTGCTGAGCGCCGAATTTCAGGCAGTCACATCAATCAGTGATCCAATGGCCGGCGTTCCGGCATCTGACGCGATAGCGTTTGTTGCTGAAGCAACGGATGAGGTGGTCGCAGTAACCGCAGTGTTTGCAAGATCGATCAAACGCTGCCGCAACTCGCCACCCTGACCGGACTGATCCAGCATCGCCACGCCTCGCTTGGCATTTTCTGCCTTGCCTTGCGCCTGCACCGATGCCACTTCCAATTCGCGTGCGTTTTCCCGGGCTTGATCGGCTTCACGTCGCGCCGAGGCTGCACGCTGTTGCAAGGCATTGGCCTGCAACTGAGCCTGATCGGCACTCCGTCGCAGGGATTGCTCCTGCAACTGCCCGTACATGGCGGCCGTGATACTTGCTGTTCCCGAAATCATGATTCAGGATCGTCGGATTAACAGCGATCAGGCCGTTACGTTGATCAGTGTGCCGGTCTTTTGACCATCGGCATTAACAACAGGACGCGAACCAGGCTCGGCCGAAACAGTCGTTTCCTGCGACTCGGGACGACGCTCGGTGCGCTCCACAGGTGCCTCCTGTGAGGCAGACTGAGGCTGAGCAGCCTTGATGCCTGAATTGGCATAGGCACCTGATGACCCTACGGATGCAATTTCCATGACAGCTTCCTCCTACAAACAAATCACAATTTGAATTTACACCATTCCCGAAATACTTCCAGTGGAACGTGCTGACCACCCGGTCCAATCAGATGTTTTTCTGCCAGCGCTCTGCAGCCGAATCATCCGTTTCTCGCGCATCCACCCAGCGGCCGCCATCTGCCGTATCTTCTTTTTTCCAGAACGGCGCCCGGGTTTTCAGGAAATCCATGATGAATTCGCAGGCAGCAAATGCCTCGCCACGGTGAGCACTGGTCACCGCCACCAGCACGATCTGGTCGCAAGGCGCTAGCGGTCCGACACGATGGATCACCAGGGCGTCAAAAATATCCCAGCGCCCTTTTGCATCGGCGACAATTTCATTCAGGGCTTTTTCGGTCATGCCCGGGTAATGTTCCAGCGTCATTCCGGCAACACTGGCGCCATCATTCAGATCACGAACCAGACCAAGAAAACTGGCCTGAGCGCCAATACGGGCATCACGCACCCGCATTGCGGTCAACTCGGCGCCAACGTCAAAATCCGCTTCCTGAACCCGGACAGTCATTTTCAAGCGACCTCGCGTGCTTCAAGGAAGCGCAGGTTCGGGTACTTTTCCTTGACCATATTCAGGTACACATTGTTTGGCGCCAGATACACCGGGTCATCTGCCCCGTCCAGCGCCACATTGGCACTGTAGCGATCGGAAAGCTGGCGCAGTTCTGCCGCATCGCCGGTAATCCAGCGCGCCGTGGCGCAGTTGTAGTGCTCGAAGATGACCTGTACGCCGTATTCGTTTTCCAACCGGCTGGCCACGACGTCGAACTGCAACGAGCCGACGGCGCCAAGAATCAGGTCGGAACCTGAAATCGGCCGGAACAGTTGGGTCGCACCCTCCTCGGCCAATTGCTGCAAGCCCTTCTGCAACTGCTTGATCTTCAGCGGATTGGCGATGCGCGCCAGCTTGAACAGTTCCGGTGCGAAGGACGGAATGCCGGTGAAGCGCAGCTCCTCGCCTTCGGTAAAGGTTTCACCGAGGCGAATGGTGCCGTGGTTCGGAATGCCGATGATGTCGCCCGGCCAAGCCTCATCAGTCGTTGAGCGGTCACGCGCCATGAAGGTAATGGCGTTGTTGATCGACAGATTCTTGCCGGTTGCCACCTGTTTTACCTTCATGCCGCGGTCGAAACGGCCGGAACAGACGCGCAGGAAAGCAATGCGGTCGCGGTGCTTGGGGTCCATGTTGGCCTGGATCTTGAACACGAAGCCGGAGAATTTCGGCTCGTTCGGCAGCACCTGGCGGCTAACCGAGGGTCGGGCAATCGGCGCCGGCGAGAGGTCGACCACAGCATCAAGCAAACTTTGCACGCCGAAGTTGTTGACCGCAGAACCGAAGAAAACCGGCGACTGCTTGCCCGATAAATAGGCATCGGCGTCGAAAGCGTGCGACGCACCACGCACCAGTTCAATATCCATGCGCAGCTCATCGGCTTGCGTGCCGATCAACTCGTCGAGACGCGGGTTGTCGAGGCCCTGGATCATTTCGGCCGTTCCCTTCTCAGCCTGCGGATCGAAGAAGGCGATGGTGTCGTCGTAGAGGTGATAGACGCCGCGGAAACGCTTGCCCATGCCGATCGGCCAG